>CP067345.1:2357982-2674836 GCA_020641055.1 Clostridioides sp. ES-S-0010-02 | reverse complement strand
CAATTAAAAATGTTGTAAAAGTAATGGATATGAATGAGTTTATAGACAACAGAATTGAAAATCTATCAACTGGTCAGACGCAGCGAACATCTATAGCTCGTTGCTTAATACATTCCCCAAAAGTATATATTTTTGATGAGCCGACATTAGGTCTTGATGTTTTGAGTAGTGCATCTATAATAGACTTTATGAAAAATGAAAAGTTAATAGGAAAAACTGTACTTTATTCAACTCATTATATGGAAGAAGCAGAAATTTTATGTGATAAGATTTTAATGATTCATAATGGAAAAATAATTGCATCAGGGACTCCAGAAAGTTTAAAAGAAGAATCAGGAGTAAATAACTTGAGAGATGTGTTTATAAATCTTGCTAGAATGGAGGAGGTTTAGATGAGAAGTAAAATTGTAAAATACATATTCAAAAAAGAAATGTTAGACATACTAAGAGACAAAAAGACTTTATTTATGATGATTGTTATACCACTTCTTTTATATCCTTTGCTTATGTTGTTGATGATTCAGGTAATGAATATGTCCGCAAATAGTATGAATAGTAAAGATATTAATATAGCTTTTGATAGTACACCCAATAAAGTGCTTGTATCAATGATTGAAAAGGAGAATAATTTAGAGGGAGACACTGGGAACAATAAAGATACTACAAATGATAAAGGCAAGATAAAAATATTAAGTGTTGATAATTATAAGAAGTCTTTAGAAGAAAATAAAATTGATGCCTACATAAAAATAGAAGAAAAGCAATCAGCTACAAGTTATAAAATATATATGAATTCATCTCAGGAAAATTCTTCTAATTCTGTAAAAAGAATTGAAACTGTTTTAGATAAATACAAGAGACTTACTGTAGAAAATACTTTAGCTGAAAAAGGATTAGATGCACAGAGTACATTAGAACCTATAACATACAGTACTATAGATGTTGCAAAAACAGAAGAAGTAGCAGGTTACTTTTTAGGTCAGATATTACCATTTATATTAATAATAGGAGTTTTGCTTGGTTCAATATATCCAGCAATAGATGTTATGGCTGGAGAAAAGGAAAGAGGTACACTAGAAACTTTATTTACACTCCCAATATCGAATTTAGAATTAGTAATGGGAAAATATATGGCTGTTTCCCTTAGTGCAATAGTAACAGCAATTTTAAATATTTTATCTATGGGATTAACGATGGCATTTATTTTAGTTAGTGGTGGTCTTAGTAGCCAGTTTGGTTTTGGAAATTTTAATTATGGAGATTTAGTTTTACCAGTTATTACTACTTTAATATGTGTATGTCTGTTTTCAATGGTAGTTGCAGCAATAAGTATGTGTGTATGTTCACTAGCAAAAAGTTTTAAAGATGCTCAAAACTATATAACTCCTCTTATGTTGGTTATTATGATACCATCTTATGTTTCTATGATACCCAATATAGTATTGGATAGAGTAACAGCTGTAATACCTGTGGTAAATATATCATTACTTATAAAAAGTGTATTGTCTTTTAAAAGTGATTTAAATCTGATAGCACTAGTTTTAACATCAAATATAGCTTTTGTAATATTGGCAATTATACTTCTGTCTAAAATGTTTAATTCTGAAGAAATACTTTTTGGAAATAGTAAGAGTTTTTCTTTCTTGGAGAAAAGATGCAATATAAAAAAAGGGTCTATACCAACTGTGAGTGATGGTATTATTTTGTATGCAGTAGGATTAGTTCTTTTAATTTATGTTGGTTCTTTGGTTCAAATTAAATTTGGAACAGCAGGTATTGTAATGACACAAGTTATGATAATTGCTTTACCACTAATATTTGCATATTATATCAAAGCTGATTTTAGAGAAGTATTTAGTATAAAGATTCCAACATTAAAACATCTCTTAGGAGGCGTTGTTCTTTGGGTTGGAGGATACATAATTATTATGATTATAACTCAGTTAATTTTATTTTTATTTCCTCAAAATATGGAAGTGGCTGAGAGTTTAAATAAATCTTTTTTTATGAAGGATAAATTTTTATTGAATTTATTGATAATAGGATTATTGCCAGCTATATGTGAAGAAATATTTTTTAGAGGTTTTATATTTTCTGCATTTAGTAAATCCAAAAATGGAGTTAAGTCTGTAAAGTTAGCAATAATATGTAGTGGAGTATTGTTTGGTATTATGCATATGGATTTTATAAGAATAATTCCAACATCAATATTAGGAATCATATTTGCATACAGTGTATATAAGTCTGGCTCTATATTTGTATCAATGTTATTACATTTCTTAAATAATAGTGTAGCGGTTATAGTAAGCCATTATGCAACAGGAAATATAGCTAACTTATATAAGTTTATTGAGGTTGATTTTTCAAATTTAAATATATTTAAATTTGCTTTAGTTCTTGTAATAAGCTTTATATTAGTTATATTAGGGATGAGACTTTTATACAGAAAAGATTTAAAAAATTAAATATAAATTTCTTAAATATATTGAGATAATAAATAACACTAAAATATATAAGTATTGCTTTATTTATATATACTTTAGTGTTATTTTATTTATTTATTCATTATATAAACTCTTTATAAATTCATTTATATAATATTTTAATTATATAAATGAATTTATAAAGAGTTTATATCTAAAAAATGACTTTAAAAAATTAGGTAAAAATGGCATATTAAAAAATTTATATTAAATATTATTCAATTTAGTTAATTATAAAAATTAAGTGTTGATTTGTCGAAATGAATAGAAGAAGAAAAACATAATGAAATTTTAAAGGTGAATGTATTGGAAATACTGTGTTTTAATAAAAAGTAGTCATTTCTTGTAAAATGGATAGTTTATATTTATTTTAAAATTTGTAAAATTTTGCTATACTATATATATAGAATATGTTATATTAGTTGTCTTTCCTATTGATTTATACATTTCATATCGGTATAATAGAAAATAAATTGGATTATTTTGGCATATAATTATTGATGAAAAGCCTATATCTTTCTATGAATTTTCTGAAAAATTTTATTTTTATATTATAATTATATTAATTTTTAATAAAAACTATCCATTTTACAAGAAATGGAAACTTTTGGAATGTGTTTGTTTGCTAGTGATTTATAATCAAATAGAGGTGCTTTAATGGGAGGAAATTTTTATGAGGAAATTACAAAAAAAATTAATGGTTTTTTTATTTATTTGTATAATTTTACAAGTTAAATATACAACACCAGTCTATTCTTTACATAAGCTTTATAAAAATAACTCCATAAATAACCTTGAATTCAGATTATTTAATAAACAATTTATTAGCTACTATGCATTGCAGATAATATTTATTATGACGATAATATGTCTAGTACTTATTTTTTATATAATATATGATAAATTAAGTTTAAGAGTTAAATTGCAAAAGATAGTATATACAGATGGTCTTACAGGAGCAAGTACTATGGATAAATTTGTAATTGATGCTAAAAAAATATTAAGCAAAAACGCTCAAGAGAAATATGCGTTATTATATATAGATATTGATAAATTTAAGTATATAAATGATTTGTTTGGATATGAAGTGGGAAATAAAATTTTATGTAGTTTAACAAATATTATTAAACATAATATATTTGAAGAAGAAATATTTGCAAGGATATCTGCTGATAATTTCACAATAATCATGAAATATAGAGAAGAAGAAGATATAATAAATAGATTAGAATGTATATTTAAAGAATTGGATTTATTTAATAATAATCAGGAAGAAAAATATAAATTAGTTTTAAGTTGTGGAATATACTTTATACTTCCAGAAGATAAAGATATCAACCCAATAATAGATAGAGCTAATATACCTCATAAAATGGCAAAGGGAGGACATAAAAGTTCATATGCATTTTATGACAACAAGATTCATGATCAAGAAATAAAAGAAAAAGAGATGGAAAATACAATGTTCTCAAGCTTAGAAAATAAAGAGTTCATAGTATACTTGCAACCTAAAATAGAACTAAATACAGGAGAAATACAAGGTTCGGAAGCACTTGTACGATGGAAAAGTCGTGATAAGGGATTAATTCCTCCAAATGAGTTTATACCATTTTTTGAGAAAAATGGTTTTATAATAAATTTAGATTTATATGTACTAGAAGAAGTTTGTATACAACTTAGAAAATGGATTGACACAGGTATAAACCCATTAACTATTTCAGTTAATGTATCAAGAATACATTTATATTGTAATAATTTTATAGAAACCTATAAAAATATAATTGACAAGTACAATATACCTGCAAAATATATAGAACTTGAATTAACTGAGAGTATTATATTTGATAATTTTGATATTTTAATTGATATAATGAATAGTTTAAAAGAGATAGGTTTTTTAATATCTATGGATGATTTTGGTTCAGGGTATTCATCATTAAATATGTTAAAAGAAATTCCTATGGATATTTTAAAACTTGACCAAAAATTTATCATGGAAACATATAATAGTAAGAGAAGTAAAATAATTGTTACTAAAGTTGTAGAGATGGCAAAGGAATTGGGGATGAAAGTAATATCTGAAGGTGTAGAGACAGAAGCACAGTTTAAACTATTGAAGGAAGTCAAATGTGATATGGCACAAGGATATCTATTTGGAAAACCAATGCCAATTGAAGAATTTGAAAAATTGATTGCATACACTTCAGCAAAAGAATAATCAGTTTACTTTATAAAAAATGAATAAGTTATATTAAAAATGAACTCTAAGCTAGTGTTCATTTTTTTATGTGGATTTTTATACATCTATTTATTAAAATATGTAAACATTAACAAATATAAATATAGTCTTATCTCATATAGATTAGACAAAACACTAGAATGTAGTATATATTGATAGCATCCATTGACATTACACTTCAGTGTTTATTTTGCAGTAATGATTGTATAACTCCTGAACTTTTGATTTTATCAATGTTTTAAGCTCAATTGGTTCTAGTACTGTGGCCTCTTTTCCAAATGACAAGAAGTATTCAGCTACCCAGTTTAGTGTTGTTTTTGAGACATACATATCTATGTAACCGCCATTAGGAAAAACAGTCAATCCTTTTGCTAATAGAAATTCTGTCTCACAGCGTTTTACTCCTATATCTGTTAGTTGAATTTTAATATGATAATCTTTAGCAACTTTTAAATTTTCAAGATATTCATGTATTGAATTTGGAATACTGTATTTTGAACTTGTTATATTTTCTATACTTACAATCTTTTCAATTCTGTCTACACGAAATTCACGGATAGATTTTGACTTTAAGCAATACGCTGGACAGTACCAAAGACCATTCATTGCATATAAACCAACAGGTATAATAGTTCTGATACTTTGGTTTTTATTTGATGAATATTGAACTGTAAGAGCAGAATTATTTGTAATTATGTTAAATAGTTCTTTTAGCAAGGGAGAAGAGCAATGTCTATCTGGTGTCCAGAATACAATTTTATTTTGTATTTGAGTAATATTATGTTGTACATCTGCTGGTAGACAATTTAAAAACTTTTTTAATACAGAGACTCTCTCTTGTTCAAATGGCAAATCACGATAAAAAGCTAACGATTGATAGGCAAAAAATATTGCTTTTGCTTCACTTTCTGAAAAGGTAATTGGTGGTAATATACGTTCTTTTAACATATGATAACCACCTGTTGCTCCTGTTTTTGAATATAGAGGGAATCCCATGCTTTCTAAAGCTTGTAAATCTCTAAGTATTGTTCGTTTTGATACACAAAATTCTTCAGCCAATTCTCTTAGAGTAAAATTTCTTTTTGCATTTATAGTTATCATCAATTCAATTAAGCGCTCAGCCTTTGACATTTTTCTACTCCTTTTTTTACAATAGTGACAATTATTGTCACTATTATATGATAGGATATTATCGTGTTGAAAGCAATATAAATATTATAGAAAGGATGGATATTTAATATGAAAGCTGACGATATATTCAATTACTGTGTATCAAATTTAGATGATGTTGTTTTAACAGAAAATTGGGGGGAAAGAGGGATATTTTATAATCCTAATGGTATTTTAAAGAAAGGAGTATATGTTCTTACTATCAAAGAAAAAGATGGTGAAAATGACAAAAGTTCATCACTAAACCGAAGTAATGTTTATCGTGTAAATGTATGCTTGAAAAAGGAAACATTTATTAAAAGGTTTGATAATATCCCAAAACGACCAGATGCTGGGCAAATTGTGAAAATGGACTTTGATTTTACAAAACTGGATACAATTATGCCTCATCCTGTTTATGCATGGATGGGATGGGTGTGTGTCTTAAATCCTTCAGAAAAAACATTTAAAGAATTAAAAGTAATGATACAAGAGTCATACGATTTTGCTAAGGAAAAATTTGCTAAAAGGATAAAAAAGTAATAGCATGTGAACATAATTATAATAAAGGCTACTGAAACCTGAAAATACAATTCTATTTTTTCACTTCATATATTCTTATAGATTCATATAAAATTTGGTAGCCTTGAATGTAAATCTCTAAGTCAGACAAGAGAAAAATAAATACCAAATGAAATATCAAAAAACATAGTGATTAAGGAAATTTCTTGTATTATACCTATTTAGACTTGAAGATTTTGAGATTTAATAGTAGGTTTTAAAATGCTATTTTTTATAAAAACTATCTTTAAATGAAAAAGCTTGTAGATATTCATAATTTTATTTAAAAATAGTTGACATATGAGCTGTATTATTATATTATTGTATTAGGTTATTAATACAATAATATAATAACACAATGAGGAGGCATGAATATGGAATGGGAACTTGATAATAACAAACCTATATATATACAATTAGTAGAACATCTAAAGTTAAAAATAGTTTCAGGGGAAATAAAAATAGGTTCTAAATTAGAAACAGTAAGAGCACTTGCTGAGGATGCTGAAGTTAATCCAAATACGATGCAAAAAGCTTTAACAGAACTGGAAAGACAAGGATTGGTTTATAGCCAAAGAACAAAAGGAAGATTTGTAACAGATGATAAGGAAAAAATAAAAGCTATGAAAGAGGAAATAGCCAATGTTGAAATAAATACATTAAAAGAGACTTTAGTAAAACTTGGATATGACGAAGATGAAATGTTAAAACTTATAACAGAAAATTTGAAAGGAGAATTATAAAATGGATAAAAATATAAATGATGTTTCTCAAAATGACATAGTTGAATTTAAAGGTGTAAATAAAAGCTATGGAACTAAAAAGGTTTTAAAGAATGTTGAGTTGAATATACCAAAAGGAAAAATAGTTGGCTTGTTAGGTCCTAATGGAAGTGGTAAAAGTACAATGATTAAATTGATGAATGGATTATTACAACCTGATGATGGTGAAATTATGATAAATGGAATGAAGCCATCTATAGAAACAAAGAAAATAGTATCATACCTACCAGAAAGAACTTATTTAAACGACTGGATGAAAGTATCAGATTTACTTAAATTTTTCTATGATTTTTATAGTGATTTTGATGTTAGAAGGGCAAATGAAATGATTAAGAGTTTAGATATTGATGTAGATGAAAAATTAAAAACAATGTCTAAAGGAACTAAAGAAAAAGTACAACTTATTCTGGTTATGTCAAGAAAAGCAAATATATATATTTTAGATGAGCCTATTGGAGGTGTTGACCCAGCTGCAAGGTCATATATACTTAAGACTATACTAAAAAACTATTATGAGGATAGTACTTTGCTGATTGCAACTCATTTAATAAGTGAGATAGAAAATATATGTGATGAAGTAATATTTATATCTAAAGGTGAGATAGTACTACAAGGAGATGTTGAATCAATAAGAGAGGAAAAAGGTAAATCTATAGATGCATTATTTAGGGAGGAATTCAAATGTTAGGAAAACTATTAAAATATGAGTTAAAGGCAAGTGGAAGAACGTTTATACCATTATATATAGCTATAATAGTAGTGGCTATATTAAATGGAATATTTATGAAGATTGATATATTCCAAATACAAGGAATAGGAATACTTGTACTTACAAGTCTTTTTATGGCACTGGGTGTTTTAACTATTGTAGTTACAATTCAAAGATTTAGAAAAAATCTTTTGGGAGATGAAGGCTATTTAATGTTTACTCTTCCTGTTAGTACTAGTTCACTTATATTATCCAAATGTATAACAGCACTTATATATGCGGTACTTAGTTTTATAGTTGCAGTAGGTACATTTGCAGTACTAATGTTTTTTAGTGCTTCTGGAATTGCATTTGCTGAGATTTTAGATTTTTTTAATAATGTTTTCAGATTGGGGTTTGAAAATTTTTTAGATATGTTCTTGCTATTATTAACAATGCTTATTTCATATACTTCATTTATTTTATTGCTATATACAGCAATTTCAATGGGGCAATTACCAAAGTTTAATAAACATAGAAATGTATCTGCATTTGTTTCTTTTATAATTATAAATATGATAATATCAACTGTTGGTAGTACAATTGAAAGATTTTTACCAGGAGAAAATACTAACATGATTTATCATTTATATCAAAGTTCTCATTTTATGTTTGCTATACTTGGTAGTATTATAATTTTAGTAATATTATTTATTGCTACAAAATATATACTAGATAGAAATTTAAATTTAGAATAGATATTTTTATAAAGAGCCATCTTTTAGAGTTACTTTAAAAGATGGCTCTTGTTTACTTTAAGAATTAATTAAGTATTATATAAACAGGAATAAATTCTTATATATGGTTAAATGTGTATGTGTATTGTATAATAGAAATGCATATTAAAAATTTTGATAAATAATTACAAAATTCTTATAAACACATACTGTAAATAGAAAGTCTACAAACAGAGTAATAAAAGTTAAAATTACATAGATTTGAGGGAGAAAATATGAAAAGTTATACAAAGACTAAATGGAGTGTTTGGGGCATAATTACATTTTCATTTATTTTAGTCTTATTTTTAAGGATGTCAACTGCTGTTGTCTCAGATAATTTAGCAAAAGAGTTAGGGTTTAATTCTATACAAATATCAAATATAGCATCATTTTGCCTTTACTCATATGCACTTATGCAAATACCAGCAGGTATATTAATTGATAAATATGGAGCAAGAAAGATTAGTAGTATTGGAATAATAACGGCTAGTATAGGTTCGATACTATTTGGATTAATACAAAATATAGAATTAGCATATCTTTCTCGTATAGTTGTAGGAGCAGGAACATCAGTAATATTACTCTGTATCTTAAAAATTCAAGGTAGATGGTTTGATAAATCGGAGTTTGCTTCTGCAACAGCTAAGTTCTCATTTGTTGGAAATGTGGGAGGAGTTCTTGCTACTTTTCCGCTAGTATTTTTGTCCGAATTTATTGGTTGGAGAAATTCATTTTTATTAATAGGTATAATAGGTATTTTAATTGGATGTTGTATGTATATTATTGTTAGAGATACACCAAGAGAATATGGATTTAATGTAAATGTTGATATTTATGAAGAATCAGAAAAAATTAGTATTATTGAAGGGATTAAGTCCGTTATAATTAATAAGTCAACATGGTATAATTCAATAATAATGTTTTCTTTTGTAGGTTTAACAAGTGCATTTACAAGTCTTTGGGGAGTAAGATACATAATGGATGTTTATGGAGTTAGTAAGAGTTTTTCTGCGTTTATAGTATCATTTTTTACATATGGATTTATATTTGGTTCAATAATCATGGATTTTGTGTTTGCAAAAATAAAGTCTAGCAAGTTTAACATAATAAAATATGGTGCAATGATAGACTTATTTATATGGATAATAATTGTAATTGTTTTTAAAGTAAAACCACCAATAATGTTTTTACCAGTAGCATTTTTTATAATGGGGTGTATAGTCATGTCACATTTACAAGTATTTAATGATGCTAAATATAAAAATAAAGAGATTTATTCTGGATTGGCAACTAGTGTTATTAATACCTTTGAATTTATAGGAAGTGGTATTATTAATTTAATCATAGCTATATCTTTACAAATAAATTTCTATAATACAGTTGATGGATATAAAAGAGGATTTATTGTATTTATAGTATTAAGTATTATAACTATAATAGCATCTCATATTGGTGTAAAAAATGATGATTTTAAAACTCAATAGCATTTTCATAGTGGCTTAGCATAAAGTTCTACAAATAATAGAAGGTTTGGATTTAGAAAAAAGAGCTAACTGGAATATAAATCTTGTTTACTATGATTAAATGATATTGTATCATATTAAATAGAAAAATAAGAACTTTAAACTATAATATTGGTTCTAAAATATAAAGTAAGGAGTTTTTTCTATGGATACAACAAAAATAGATGATATAAGTAAGTTAGATTTAAATAATCTAGATATTAATAAAATGGACATGGGTGGTTTGATGGAAAGCCTTTTGGAATGGGCAACTACAAGTGGAGTAAAACTTATAATAGGTTTACTCATACTTTCAATTGGATTTAAAATAATAAAAAAAATTGTAAACCATGTCATGACAGTTCTTGGCAAAAGAGATGTCGATTTAACTTTAAGAAGGTTTTTGAAATCTCTTCTTTTAAGTGTACTTAAAGTTGCTGTTATAATAGTTGTTCTTGAATACTGGGGGATGAGTTTATCTAGTTTTGCTGCTGTAATAGCTTCAGCAGGGGTAGCGATAGGTTTAGCGCTGCAAGGTAGTTTATCAAATTTTGCTGGAGGATTTATTATACTTTTGATTAGACCTTTTAAAGTAGGAGATTACATAGAAGCAGCAGGTCATGGAGGAACAGTTGAGCAAATAGGACTTTTTTATACTCAATTAGCTACTCCAGATAATAAGCAGATACTTATACCAAATGGCTCTGTATCAAATGATAGTCTGATAAATTATTCTGCAAAAAATACTAGAAGGGTTGATTTAGTTTTTAGTGTAGGATATGAAGATGATATATTACATGTTAGAAGAGTCTTAAAAGAAATTGTAAATAGACATAAATTAATAATAAATGAACCAGAACCATTTATAGGAGTAGTAGAACATGGAGATAATGCCATTAAATTTGCAATTAGGGCTTGGTGTAAGACAGAAGACTATTGGACAATTTACCTTGATTTATTAGAAGATGTTAAAATTAGATTTGATGAAGAAGGAATTACAATACCTTATCCTAAAATGGATTTAACAGTTAGGGAACTAAATAAAATTTAAGTTTTTAATTATATAAAGGGGATGCTATTTAAAGCATCTCTTTTAGTTGTTTTTATTTTATGTAGATTTTTTATTTTCATATTTAATTAATGATAATTTTTACTATTTTATAGATTTAAATTTTAAAATTCTGGTATAATAAATTATATTATATAGATTTTAAAAATATTTCATCTTTGAGCGATACACGTATAGTTAAATATTATTTTATGATAGACAGAAAGTCATCTTATCTCAGTATTTTAAAATAATAAGAAGTTGTATAACTTTGGATATTTGTGTATCATCCAATTTCATCTCAGTTTATCTCAACATTTCTATTTTTAAGAATAACTATGATTTATAAACAGGTATTATATTAGAAATTTAAAAATTTGTACTCATATCTTATTATTTAGGTTAATTTTCATATAAGTAATATTAAAATAGATTTTTAGCTTTTGATTATAAAGCTTTGAAAATAATTAAAATAAAGTAAGGAAAATATGCAATATAAAAGGGTAAATGAAGGGTTTAAAGGGCATAATATAGAATAAATTAATTATTATTTAAGGAGGATTTTTATGTGTAAAAAATTATATTTATTAGTAGCAAGTATACTTATTGCAGGTTTATTAACTGCATGTAGTGGAAATTCAAATTCAGGACAAGCACCTCAAAATAGCAATACAAAAAAAGAAGCAAATGCTTCAAATAGTGATTTAAAAGATGGCAAAATTGATGAAAGTTTAATGGAACAAGACTTCAAAGTACCTTATACAGATGCAATAAATATGTTTAAAGACAAATATAAGGATGCTGATATAGTAGATTTAAGTCTTGAAAGCGATTTAAATAAATATGTTTATACTGTTGAAGGTGTAGATGATAATAATGAGTATAAGATGAAAATAGATGCTAATACAAAGGATGTATTGCAAGATAAAACTGAAAAATTGGATTCAGAAGATTTAAATGGTAAAGCTAGAAAAGAAAAATTAGATTTAAATGATATAATAACACCTCAAAAAGCTATGGAAATTGCATTGAAAGAACAAGATGGAATAGTAAAAGAATGGAGTTTAGATAAAGATTTAGATGTTACTTTTTATAAAATAAGAATAGATAAAGATAAAAATGAATATGACATAAAGGTAGATTCTAAAAAAGGAACTATACTGGAGGTAGAAAAAGAAGATTAAGAGTTTCAAGTTGCTTTTAAAATAAATTCTTTTTTGAATAAAATTTGTTTAAAATATAACAAATAGGGTATAAAAAGGTTAAATAACTATTTTAGGAGGAGTACGGTATGTCATTAAAATCATTGAAAATAAAAGAAAATTTATATTGGGTAGGTTCACTTGACCCTGATTTAAGAGTATTTGACATAATTATGTATACACCTTATGGAACAACTTATAATTCATATGTCTTAAAAGGCACAGAAAAAACAGTTTTATTTGAAACAGTTAAAGATAAACATTTTGAGAAATATATTGAAAGATTAAATGATTTAAATATAGACTTTGAAAAAATTGACTATATTGTGGTAAGTCATACTGAACCAGACCATGCAGGAAGCGTTGAAAAGCTATTAGATTTAGCAAAAAATGCAAAAGTAGTAGCTTCAGAAACTGCTATTAAGTATCTAAAGGAAATCGTAAACAAAGACTTTGAATATATTGCAGTTGCAGATGGAGATGTGCTATCAATAGGCGATAAGACTTTAGAATTCTTCTCTGTACCTATGCTTCATTGGCCAGATACTATATACACATATATAAAAGAAGATAAAACTCTTGTAACATGTGATTCATTTGGAAGTCATTATAGTAATGACAAGATAGTAAACACTCTTAATGAAGATGAAGAAAAGGATTACTTAGATGCCTTAAGATATTATTATGATTGTATAATGGGGCCATTTAAACCATCTATGGTAACTGCTATAGAAAAGATAAAAGATTTAGATATAGACACAGTGTGCCCAGGTCATGGACCAGTATTGACTGAAAATCCTAGAAAAATTATAGACCTTTATTATAAATGGAGTGTAAATGAACAAGTAAAATTAGAAAAAGAAGTTACAATTTGTTATGTTTCTGCACATGGATATACAAAAATCATGGCAGAGGCTATAAAATCATATATTGAAAAAAATAGCAATTATAAAGTAAATTTATTTGATGTAATAGAGCATAAGCAAGAAGAAATTCTAGATAAAATAGCAGTATCGCAAGGTGTATTATTTGGAACACCAACAATATTAGGGGATGCATTAAAACCTATATGGGATATATTAGTATCTTTAAATCCAGTTCTTCATGGTGGAAAAGTTGCATCAGTATTTGGTTCATATGGATGGAGTGGAGAAGGTATAGAAAATGCTATGGAGAGAATCAATCAGCTTAGAATGACAACAGTGAAACCATTTGCTGTTAATTTTAAACCATCAGGGGAAGAAGTTGACAAATTATATGCTTATACAGGAAAATTCTTAGATAAGTTAAACTCTACTTTTGGAAGTAAAAAGAAGACTAAAAAGTTTAAATGTGTAATTTGTAATGAAGTATTTGAAGGAGATAGTGCTCCTAGTATATGCCCTGTATGTGGAGCCAAAGAGGACCAATTTATAGAAGTTGAAGAAGATGAGGTTACTTTTAGAAAAGATACTGACGAATATTTTGTTATAGTAGGAAATGGTGCAGCTGGTTTCTATGCAGCAGATGCTATAAGAAAAAGAAATAAGACTTGTAAGATAACTATGATTTCTAATGAGGAAGAGTTAACTTACTATAGACCTGCACTTTCTGATGGTATAAATGAAGAACTTAATTCTGATTTCTATATGGAAGATAAAGCTTGGTATGACGAAAACAACATAGTAGTAATATTAGGAACAAATGTAGATAAATTAGATGAAGCAAATAAAACTATTGTAGTAAATGATGGAGCTATTAAATTTGATAAGCTTGTAATAGCCACAGGAAGTAGAAATTTCATACCACCAATTAAAGGTCATGATTTAGAAAATGTATTTACACTTAGAAATATAAAAGACTTATATAATGTAAAAGAAGCATTAGAAAAGTCTAAGAAAGTTGTAGTAATTGGTGGAGGACTATTAGGTCTTGAAGCAGCATGGGAATTTAAATTAAAAGGCTTAGAAGTAGTAGTGGTTGAAGCAATGGATGGTATATTATCAAAACAACTTGATAAAGAAGGCAGTAAAATACTAGAGCAATGTGTAAGAGATACAGGCATAGATGTAAGATTAGGTGTGGCAGTTGATGGTATTGATGGCAATGGAAGGGCTCAAAAAGTTGTATTTAAAGATGGCAATAGTGTTGACTGTGATATGGTAGTCTTTTCAATTGGAGTGAGAGCAAATACTCAGATGGTTCAAGATACATCTGTAAAAATTGATAGAGGTATTGTTGTAGATAATACATTACAGACAAATGTTAAAGATATATACGCTTGTGGAGATGTTGCACAAGTAGGAAACACTAGTCTAGCAATATGGCCATCTTCAGTAGAAATGGGAAAAATAGCAGGAGCAAATGCAAGTGGAGATAGTTTGAAATTTGAAAGTGATGTATATCCAGTTTCATTAGATGCTATGAATGTTAAAGTATTTAGTATTGGTAATATACAAGATTTTGATAAAGAAATTTCATCAAAAGATGAAGGTAAAAGAGTATATAAAAAATTATTTATGAAAGATGGTTCATTAGTAGGAGCTATACTTATAAATGATTTAAGTTGCACTGTTAAATTGATAAGATTAATATCTGAAAAAGGGGATTTTGAAGATGTTATGAAGTCAGATATACTATAGTTTAAATATATCTAGATAAAAAGAAAAAGTCTTGAAATATGATAGATTCATATTTTAAGACTTTTTTGTTATAATATATAATAAAATAAAGATACCTTAACTGTAAATTTACATAAATTATTTACTTTTGAATATTAGATTCCTTTTTGAAATTGGTATGTAATAGCAATATAGAGTATATAATAATAGTTAAAGTTAAAAAAGGGGAAAAGCAATATGCAGTATATACAAGAATTACTTGATTTAACTCAAAACTATTGGGTGTTAGCCACAATAATTGGTTTATTAAGTGCATTTATAGAAAGCTTTATACCAGCCTTACCACTTGTGGCGATAGTTACAGCAAATGCTGCTATACAAGGGTTATTACTTGGGTGTTTGCTATCATGGATTGGCTCAGGGCTTGGGACAACCTCATTATTTTTATTAATAAGTAGATTTACTGATAGTAGACTTTTTAATAAGTTGAGAAATAGTAAAACTGAAAGAGCAATAAGTTGGATGGAGAAACAGGGATTTAAACTGCTATTTATAGCATATGCTTGTCCATTTATGCCTGGGTGTTTAGTTACTGTTGCATCAGCTTTTTGTAAAAAAGATATAAAAGATTTTGTTCCAGCAATGTTGGCAGGAAAATTTGTAATGTTTATAGTAATAAGTTATGTGGCAAGTGATATAGAAGGATTTATAACAAGTCCACTAAAGATAGCATCATTTATACTATTAGTATTTTTATCATGGAAGATTGGAAGTAAAGTTAATAAAAACCTTGAAAATCATAACTATGAATTTCATCATAAAAAACACGATAATGATAGAGATAACAAAAGAATTTAACTTGTCAAAAAATTAAAATTGTCTTAAAAGAATTAGATTTAAATAAAAATTAAATTTAAAAGTATTCTTTTAAGACAATTTTTTTAATTTATTTAATTAATTTATAAATATGTAGCTATAAAAATACATTAAAATAAAATGTAAAATTGATATCCGATTAAAAAAATAACTATGAAGTTTAAAAGTTTAGATATGAATTTTTCTGTTTTTGAACTAGTTTTTATAGGGAGTAAGGAAATGTTTATAGTAATGGGAAAAAACAATTCGATACCTTCTTTGGTAATAAGGTCAAGACACATGTGAGAAAAATATCCTATTATAAATCCACTAGACAGACATGAAAAAACTATATTGTTGTTGGTAAAGATTGTTAGAGACTTAAAAAAACTACTAATGAGTAATAATGCAAGAAGACTATGGGTAAACCCTCTGTGTCTAAACCTACTTCCAAATAATTTGTAAATTAATATGAATTTTTTACTTATGTAAGAACCTCTCATATCTATATCTGGAAACAATGAACCTAAATATGCAAAATAGATATAGATTATAATTAATACTATTTTATATGTAGTATCGTATTTGACTAAATATATATTATTTATAAAGGGGAGTATCAAAAGCGCTAATATATATCCTCCCCTTTCATGTGTTTCTTTTATCATATAAAAATCCTCCTGAATCGTCACTATAAACACAATATTGGTAAATTTAGACTATCTTTTATTATATTATATAGCAAACATAAGTTTTTTTCAAAAGGATTTTAATATTTAATTACTCTTGAGATTTTAAATTTTTGTAATTTTCTAAAGCTCCATTCCAATTAACTACATTAAACCAGTTGTTAATATATTCATTTCTTCTGTTTTGATATTTTAAATAGTAAGCATGTTCCCAAACATCAAGACCTATGATAGGAGTCAAGTTTTTACTTACAGGGCTATCTTGGTTTGGAGTAGTTATAATGGACAATTTACCATCTTTAGTGGCTACCAGCCAAGCCCAACCAGAACCAAAAACATCTAAAGCTGCTTTTTGGAATTCTTCTTTGAATTTTTCAAAAGAACCAAAATCTCTGTCGATAGCTGCTTTTAAAGATTCAGAAGGTATAGTTTTCTCAGGAGTCATTATATCAAAAAAGAATTTATGATTGTAAGCACCACCTGCATTATTTCTTACTGTTGTAGCAATGTCTTTAGGCAAAGAATCTAAGTTTTGTAATAATTCACATAAAGAATAATTATAAAGCTCAGGATATTTTTCAAGAGCTGCATTTAACTTATCAACATAAGCCTGATAATGTTTATCATGATGTAAAATCATAGTTTCTTTATCTATATATGGCTCAAGTGCATCATAAGCATAAGGTAATGGTTTAACCTTAAACTTGTTATTTTCGGGTGTAAAAGCAAATAAAGTTATACACTGTGAAAGTATAAATAAAGACATAATAACTGGTATTAACATTTTTTTCTTCATAAAAATCACCTCCTAATATAGTATTTCTAGAAATTAAAAAATTATGAAAGATTAGCAGATAATTTATAAAAATTTGATAGTAATTTTTTTAAAATTGAATAAGTTTTGAAGGCAAAGACAAAACTATGAAATAAGGATAACACTAAAAATTAGGAAGGAAATTTGATAATATGTGTGGCAATATTTCAATTTATTATAAAGGAGATATATCTAAAAAAGAAGATATTAAATTTAAAATAAAAGAATCTGTAAATAATATAAATCATATAAGTCTTGATAGTAGAGGATACTTAAAAGGTGAGGAAAAAGAGTTTGATTTTAATAGATTTGATGTAATAGATGTTATACATGGAGTTAAACCATTTGAAAAAGATGGAAAGGTTATAGTTTTAAATGGTGAAATATATAATAGTTGCGAGATAAAAGAAGAATTGATTAAAAAAGGGTACAGCTTTGCTACAGATAGTGATATTGAAATCTTATTAACATCTTATATAGCATTTGGAAAAAATTGTGTACATAAGATAAAAGGTATGTTTAGCTTTATAATATATGATAAAGAAAATGAAAGCATATTTGGGGCAAGAGATTTATTTGGAATAAAACCACTTTACTATATAAATAAAGAAAAAGTGATAATCTTTGCATCAGAATATAAATTTATACTCGAGTATGTTAAAAAACTAAACATAAATGAACGAAGTTTACAGAGTTATTTTTCGTTTCAATATGTTCTTCCTGAAGATACTATGATACAAGGAATAAGATTGATACCAGCAGGACATTTTTTTAGAGTGGAAAACGGAATACTATCTTTAAAGAGATACAATAAACTTGAATTTAGGAGTAGTACAAAATTTTTTTACAGTAAGAATCATTTAGGGAATAGAGATATAGGCGAAGAAGAAATAAGAAATGTAGTAATAGATTCGGTAAGAAGACAGGTAGCAGAAAATAAACAAATTGGGACATTTTTGTCTGGTGGTATAGATTCATCAATTATAACCTCTATAGCTTCACAAATTAATCCAAATATAAAGTCTTTTTCGCTAGGTTTTAATGTTAAAGGGTATAGTGAATTGGAAATAGCTAAAAAAACAGCTGATAAATTGGGCATAGAAAACATTCCACTTAACATAACACAAGATGACTATATAAAAGCATTACCGAGTGTAATTTATTTTTTGGATGACCCTGTGGCAGACCCATCAGGAGTAGGTCTTTATTTTTTAATTAAAGAAGCTAGTAAATATGTTAAAATAGCTTTGTCTGGAGAAGGTGCTGATGAATTATTCGGGGGATATAATGTATACAAGGAATATAATAATGTGAAATCAGTTATAAATTCACCAGTGTATATTAGAGGCGTATTAAATAGAGTTTCAGAGCTTATGCCTAATATAAAAGGCAAAAATTATCTTTACAGAGCTACAACACCTTTAGAAAAGAGATATATAGGAAATGCGAAGATTTTTGAAAATAATGAAGTAAAAAGATTCTTTTTTAAATATAAGGAAAAGAATATACATGAGTATTTATTATCAAATTTGTACAGAGAAGCGCAGAAAAATAATTACGATTATATAAGTAAAATGCAACATATAGATGTAAATACATGGCTTCAAGGTGATATACTTCAAAAAGTTGATAAATTTTCTGTAGCTGAGCATCTAGAACTTAGAGTACCTTTTTTAGATAAAGATGTATTTGATGTAGCAAAAAATTTAAGAGTTGAACAAAAAATAACAAAAAATAACACAAAAGTGCTACTTAGAGAATCTTTTAAAGATATAGTACCAGAGCATGTTATTCAGAGAAAAAAATTAGGATTTCCAACGCCAATAAGAGTTTGGTTAAAAGATGATTTAGGAGTTGTTGTAAGAGAAACTATTTCCAATGCAAATGTAGACGAGTTTATTGATAAAAAATATATAATAAAACTTTTAGATGAACATCTAAAAGGTCACAAAGATAATTCAAGGAAAATATGGACTATATTTACATTTTGTCTATGGCATCAATTGTTTATAGAGCATAAAAACATCAAGTATTAATTTTTTCATGATATGGAGAGGGCGAACATATATAATGTTCTCACCCTCTCTATTGGTATGAAGAAAGAGTAAATTAGTTTATTATTTCGATAAAATTATTGGCAAATATTTTGACAAGATGACTTTCCACTGCTAGATTTAAGTTTTGTCCATCATCATATCCAGCAGAAATTAATCCCAGTAAATTGCCAAACATATCTAAAAGAGCCCCTCCAGAACTACCACTAGAGATTGGAGCTGTAAATTGTATCATTTGAACTGTTTCAAAGTCACGAAAAGCAGAGATAATTCCATCTGAAACTGTATTGAAAAGACCTAAAGGGCTTCCAATTGCAACTATTTTTTGGCCTCTTACAGGTTTTTTACTAACCTTGACTGGTATTGATTTACATTCTCTATCAACTTTTATTACAGCCAAATCATAATCTGAGTGGTATTTTATGATTTGATGTGATGTATAAACTTTATCATCATTTTCAAATCTAACTAAAAATGAATAGCCTTCATTAACTACATGGAGATTTGTAAGTATGTAACCTTCACTATTTATGACTACTCCAGAACCGCTCTTGAATGGTTTGTTTTCATTATCACACACAACAATCATAACAACGGAAGTTGATAATTTTGCGAGTTCTTCATATGTAAGTTCTATTTCTTTATCTTTTTTATTTTTTGTAGATGTAAAGTTTGTGTCAACAGAAGTTTGTTCAGATTGAGGTTTATTTATAGGAGTATAAGTTTTGTTATTATTGATGTTCTTATTTATATCTGTATTTAATTTTTCCAAAGGTATATCTAGCATAGTTGGACTTTTTTTAGAAAATTCAACTAAAGTAGAAAATCTAGAACATTCAGGATACAAATCAAGGATATCCTTATGAGGATTTATATATAAAATATCACATCCAAGCTGTGATAAAAAATATAAGAAAAAAAGTTCCTGTCTCTTAATATTACCAAAATACACTACCTTGGGTGAAACAGTAATTTTAATTTTATTATAAAATAATTTAGGTAGAAAATAATCTATCCAACATAAAAGTTTAACAGCAAAATTTTTAACAATAGAAGGTGTTGAATGTGGTGTGTTTTTAGAAAACAAATCTAATGTATTTTTAAATGCAATTTTTTTTGTCCAATCTAATGTATCATTTTCTATCTTACAAGGAAATTCAATATTGTATAAATTCCAACTGTTAAATTTAGCATCATTATAAGTATTGAAAGTATTGAGCATCTTATCTGTTTGTGATTTATCAAAATTTATATTTAAGTTGTTTAGACTAATATAGGGAACTGTTATATTGTTAAAAAAATGAGCATCTATATTTTTGATGTTTTTTATGTATTTATCAATCGAATTATCAATACCTATATATCGTGTAAAGTAGACTTCTTTAATATAAGAAGAACTCTTATTTGTATAAGACTTACTAGACATAAATTCATTTAAAGGCTCTTTTGAGTTCTTTATTACAACTTTTAATGGTTTAATAGTACAAATCATATTTTTTCTCCTCTAATAAGATGATATAATCTATTATAAAACATCTTAAAACAATATAGTACAAAGAATTTTGTAGTTTCAAAATAAAATGTATACTTGTATATATAAATGATATATAATTACATATTAAACATAGATTTTATCTATTTAAAAAAATATGTAAAATCTATGTAAAAAGTAAGAAATATAAACATTTTTTTAATTATATTTTAAAAATATCAAGTAAGTTTTATTCACAAATGAATAAAAAATGTTATAATATGATTAAAGAAAAAGATAAATAATTAGCAAGATTTGTTTAGCTAAAATTAACAAGGGAGCGATAAATTATGGGTATAACATTATCAAAAGGCCAAAAGGTTGATTTAACTAAGGGAAACCCAGGGCTTAAAAATATTTTAGTAGGGTTAGGATGGGACACTAACAAGTATGATGGTGGATTTGACTTTGACTTAGATACAGCAGCATTTTTAACAGGAGCAAGTGGAAGTGTTACTAATGATGGAGATTTTGTATTTTACAACAATTTAAAGCATACTTCTGGAGCAGTTGAACATTTAGGTGATAATAGAACTGGTGAAGGTGATGGAGATGATGAGCAAATAGTTGTTGATTTATCTAAGATTCCTGGAGAAATAAGCAAAATTTCTTTTACAGTTACAATTCATGATGCTACAGAAAGAACACAAAATTTTGGGCAAGTAAGTAATTCTTATATAAGAATAGTAGATAAAGATACAAATGAAGAGCTAATAAAGTATGAATTAGGTGAAGATTTTAGTATAGAGACAGCTATAGTAGTAGCTGAAATATATAAACACAATGGAGAATGGAAATTTAACGCACTAGGTTCTGGTTTTGAAGGTGGACTTGCTGCGTTATGTGGAAACTTTGGAATAAACTTATAATTTTAAATACAATAAACTAGAGGGGGTATTTTCCATGGCTATAGTATTAAAAAAAGGACAAAAAATTGATTTAACTAAGGGAAATCCAGGACTTAAAAATATTAGACTTGGACTAGGATGGGATACAAATTCATTTGATAGTGGATATGATTACGATTTAGATGTCAGTGTTTTTATGGTAGGAGAATCTCAAAGAGTTGAAAGAGATGAAGATTTTATATTCTATAATAATTTAAAACATCCATCTGGAGCAGTTGAGCATTTAGGTGATAATAGAACTGGTGAAGGTGATGGAGATGACGAAGAAATATTAGTAAACTTAGATACAATGCCAAAGCATATACAAAAAATAGCTGTAACAGTTACAATATATGAAGCTGCTGAAAGAAAACAAAACTTTGGACAAGTAAGTAACTCATATATAAGAGTTTTAAACTCTGAAAATGACCAAGAAATATTAAGATATGACTTAGGCGAAGAATTTAGTATAGAGACTGCAATTACAGTATGTGAGATATATAAATATAATGGAGAATGGAAGTTTAGTGCAGTTGGAGCAGGATTTGAAGGTGGCTTAGAAGCACTTTGCAGAAACTATGGATTAAGTGTTTAGTATGAGTAACACAGTATATTAAATATAAGTAGCCTATACAAATAATGTATAGGTTATATTATATAAAATTTTATGGAGGTTTAGTATGTCAATTAATTTATCAAAGGGTGATAAAATAGATTTAAAAAAATCCAACCCAGGATTGAGTAATATACTTGTGGGCCTAGGATGGGACCCTGTGCAACAGTCAGGTGGAGGATTCCTTAAGTCTTTATTTGGTGGAGGACAAGCTGATATAGATTGCGATGCATCTGTATTTATGCTAAATCAGGAAGGAAAATTAAGTGGTATAAAAGACTTAATTTATTTTGGAAATTTAAAGAGTGCCTGTAAGTCAGTTTTACATACAGGAGATAACTTAACTGGTGAAGGTGTGGGTGATGATGAACAAATTCTAGTTAATTTAGATAAAGTTCCATCAAATATTCACAGATTATTATTTGTAGTAAATATATACAATTGTATAGACAGAAAACAACACTTTGGGATGATAAAAAATGCCTATATAAGAGTTGAGGACCAAAGCAATAAAAAGGAAATAGCAAAGTATAATTTATCTGATAATTATTCAGAAAAAACTACTCTTATAGTAGGGGTTATATATAGAAAAGATGGAAGTTGGCAGTTTAAAGCAATAGGTGAAGGAACAAAAGATGCGGGTCTTAAAGAAGTAATGCAAAATTTAGACAGGATTGAGTGTGTATATGGAATTTAATAACGATATCAAATATTATAATGTTGACAAAGAAGACGTAACTAAAGACTTATCTGTTAACCCTGATAGAGGTCTATCAGAATCAGAAGTCAAGACTAGAAGAGAAAAGTATGGTTTAAATGAATTTACACCAAAAGAGGAAGGAAGCTTTTGGGATGATTTAAAAGACAGTTTAAGTGAACCAATGATAGTTATTTTAATTATTGCAGCAGTAGTAAGTGCAGTAATTGGAGAAACTCATGATGCAATAGGGATTGTAGGAGCTATAGCAATAGGTATAGCAATAGGTATGATTACAGAAGGTCGTTCTAAGAAAGCAGCAGATGCTCTTTCTAAGATGACTGAAAATATTGAAGTTAAAGTACTAAGAGATGGAGAAATACATCAAATTTCTAAGAATGAACTAGTACCAGGAGATATAGTATATATTGAAACTGGTGATATGGTACCTGCTGATGGTAGACTTATAGAAACTATAAATCTTAAAATTAGAGAAGATATGTTAACAGGAGAATCAGATGATGTATCTAAAAAATGTGATGTAGTAGTTCCAATGGAAGAAATAGAATCTAAAGGAGCACTAGTGGTACAAGAACCAATTCCTGCAAAACAAATAAATATGGTATTTGGTG
Source organism: Clostridioides sp. ES-S-0010-02 (assembly GCA_020641055.1). Classification (NCBI taxonomy): domain Bacteria; kingdom Bacillati; phylum Bacillota; class Clostridia; order Peptostreptococcales; family Peptostreptococcaceae; genus Clostridioides; species Clostridioides sp. ES-S-0010-02. The sequence goes on along the minus strand of CP067345.1, from coordinate 2,651,031 downwards.
GTACACTTGTTGCTTATGGTAGAGGAATATTAGTTGTAACTTCAATTGGAGATAGCAGTGAAATGGGTAAAATCGCTCAAAACTTATCAGATGCAGATGAGCAAACTCCACTTCAGATAAAGCTTGGAAATTTAGGCGGATTGATAGCTAAAGTTTCCAGTGCAGTAGCAGGACTATTATTTATATTCATGGTTTTCCAAATGGTAAGTAAGAATGTATTAAATGTTGATATGTCTGGAATTTTACCATTTTTAGAATCAATAGACCCTGTTAAAACAGCCTTTACAGTATGTGTTGCATTGATAGTTGCAGCAGTTCCAGAAGGTCTGCCAACTATGATAAATATGACACTTGCAATAACAATGCAAAAAATGGCTAAAATAAATGCCTTAGTTACCAAAAAAGAAGCTTGTGAAACTATAGGTTCTGTTTCTGTAATATGTTCAGATAAAACTGGTACATTAACAGAAAATAGAATGACAGTAGAAGTTGCATATATTGATGGAAGATATATTGAGAGCTCAGAAGAAGAAATAAATAGTTATTTTGAAGAAAACTGTATGATAAACTCTACAGCTGATGTAGAGCATAATGATAATGATGTTAAGTACCTAGGAAGTGCTACAGAATGTGCATTACTTCTATATTATAAAAATGTAGATTACAGACAAGTTAGAAAAGAATCTAATATAGTAGCTCAAAATCCGTTTACTTCTGATTCAAAGAGAATGACATCTGTCATAGGTCAAGATAATAATCATGTGTTGTTATCAAAAGGAGCACCAGAAGTATTGCTTGAGCTATGTTCACACATTCAAAGAGGTAAAGACATAGTTCCAATAACTGAAGGTATAAAACATGAGATTTTAGAAGAAATAAAAAAATTACAAGTAAAATCAATGAGAACCTTAGGTTTTGCATATAAAGAAATTTCCCAAGCTGAAGAAGAAGCAGCAGTAACTGCTGAAAGTGATTCTATGAATGTAAGTGCAATGGAAAGTAATTTAGTATTTAGTGGATTTGTTGGTATAAGAGACCCACTTAGAAAAGATGTTATAGAATCAGTGAATACAGCAAATAAAGCTGGTGTTTCTGTAAAAATGCTTACAGGAGACAATATAAATACAGCAAGAGCTATAGGTGAAGAGTTAGGTCTATTAAAAGGAAATATGAGAGCAGTTGAAGCTTCATATATAGATACTTTAGATGATGAAGAATTAAAACAAGAAATACAAACTATTTCGATTGTTGCAAGAAGTAAGCCAGATAGTAAAATGAGAATAGTTTCAGCTCTTCAAAAGAGTGGAGATGTTGTTGCTGTAACAGGTGATGGGATAAATGATGCCCCAGCGCTTTCAAAGGCAGATGTTGGTATAGCAATGGGTATATCTGGTACAGAAGTATCAAAAAGTGCAGCAGATATAATTTTAACTGATGATAGTTTTAGCACTATTGTAAAAGGTATTAAATGGGGTAGAGGAATTTATGATAACTTCCAAAGATTTGTTCAATTCCAATTAACAGTAAATGTAATTGCATTTTTAGTGGCTATAATATCTCAGGTTATGGGACAAGAAATGCCATTTACAACAATACAATTGTTGTGGGTAAATATAATTATGGATGGGCCACCAGCACTAGCATTAGGTTTAGAGCCTGTTAGAGACCACGTATTAAATAGAAAACCTGTTGATAGAAAAGCAAATATAATTTCTAAGTCAATGGTATATACAATAGTATTAAATGCATTCTATATAACAGCAATACTAATGTTACAATCTACATTTAACTTCTTAGGTGTTGATGAAGCTCATAAGGGAACTGTAATGTTTGCGTTATTTGCTTTTAGTGCATTATTTAATGCATTTAACTGTAGAGAATTTAGTGCAGATAGTATTTTTCCAAACTTTACACATAATAAACTAGCATTACAAATAATAGTTTTAACAGGTATTGCACAAGTAATATTTACTCAGTTATTCCAAGATTTCTTTAATTCTGTAGCTATGGATGTTATGACATGGGTAAAAGTTTTATGTGTTGCAGCAAGTGTAGTTGTATTCAATGAAGTTGTAAAGTGTGTAATAAGATTAGTAAAACCAAAGAAAACAGCTTAAAACAAATTTTATAAAAAAACAAACTGGCTCAAAATATATATTTTGAGTCAGTTATCAATAAACAATTAAATTGGGAGGATAATTATGGGTGACTCAAAGGTATTTGAAAAAATATTCTCCAGCCAATCAGATAGAGGAAATTACACTCCTTCAAAGGGATATCTAAGTTATTTTATTTCATATATTGGTTTAGAAGATGAGATTTTGTATAATCTTGAAATATTTAAGGCGAAGCAAAATATTGATAGTAGAAAAGATATTGCCTTATTTACTGATGCTATAGCAAATCCTAGTGATTTTGACATTATTAATTATTTTAAAAATGGGCTTAAAAATTATAAAAACAGTACAGAAGATGTAGACATAAGTATTTTAGGGTTTGAAGAAATAGATTATAAAATAAAGCAAGCAATAGATAAAGTATTAAAAGAGGAAGAAAAAGATTTTACTAATGATAGAGTTAAACAAAATTTTATAGTGAAAATAATGGCATGGATAAAGACTTATATTGGTGCCTTAGATATAAATAAAAATGATGCTCCAAAAATAATATTTTATGGAGACATAAAAAAGCATGAAGTCTATCTACTTTTAATATTGTACTTAGCAGGATTTGATATATTATACCTTAATCCAAACTCAAAGAGTAATATAAGTATCTTAAATTTAGAGAAATATAAGATAGAATTAGAAGAGGCTAATATAATAGAAGAAAATGTTTCTTTTGAAGATAGAGTTGTTTCAGGTGAAAAGATAGATAAAGGCTCTGTAAAAAAAGCTTTTACTGTTGGAGCAGAAGCATCAAAAAGAATAAGTGAAGAATTGTTAAATGATGCTGGATTTATAAAACCCTGGCAACTTCAAGATAGAAAAATAAAAAGCTTGCTTTTAAGTTCAACTATTGATGAAATATCAATATATTGGAATCAGCCATTAAAATTGAGACCAGGATTTAAGTTTAATGATATTATAGTAGAAACTCCAGTTTTCTTTTCTAAAATCAATGGAATATATAATGATAAAAATGAATACATTAAGTTTTTAGATTTATTAAGAGATTCAGAAAGTTCAACATTTATTGAATTTAATGGAGAGATAGATAGATTTTCAAAAGAATTTACAAGAGAAGCTTTTAGCCTATCATTTGTATTAAATTCAAAAGGTATTATAGATAAAAATTCTGTTTTAAATAATAAAGAATATTCTATTTCAACATTAGCATTAAATCAACAAATTATGATTTTAGAAAAAGTGGAAGAACTTATAGAAGGCAACATGTTTTTAAATGGACTAAGTGGAGAGGATAAAATAAAAGGCTTATTCACAGTACTTCATATGGATAAAAAGCTTGTTCATATGATGAATAATTTCGATTACTCTCTCATAAATCCAAAGTTGGTTATATATATGTATAAGAGCATTGTGTTTGATAAAGAAGTTGTATTCCTAATGCTTTTACTTAGTAAAATTGGATTTGATATTATTATATTATCTCCAGGCGGAGAAAATAATATAGAAAATGTTATAAATAACCAATTGATTGATATACACAGATTGGATAAAATGGTATATGACCTTAAATTGAACTTACTTGAAGATGGAATACCTTTACTTAAAAAAATTTTTGGCAAGAGGAGACGATTTTAAATGGGGATAAATATAAATAATTTTTCAAAAGATAATAATTCTGTAGAGACTGTTGAAAATTTACCTACGACTATACAAGAAGAAAATTTTGATATAATGGAATATACAAATAATAAAAAAAATGAACTTAGAAAGTCTAAAGAGGTGGAGGCTTTAACTTCTCTTATAGAAGTAGAAAATCCAGATACAATTTTACAATTTGGTAGAAAAGCATCTGAAGGAGTAGCTAGAGTTTCTGATAGCCTATTAAACACAATAAAATTAAATAGAAATGAAGAAAATTCTAAGATGCTTGTTCACTTAACTAAAATAATGGATAAGTTTGATTTAGATGATTTTCAAGAAACTAAGGAACCAAATTTTGTTCAAAAACTTTTCAAAAAAGCTAATAATGCTATTGAAATGATGTTTCAAAAGTATGAAACACTGGGAGGAGAAGTTGAAAAGATTCAAATTGAACTTGAACAATATGAAAGAGATATAGCTCTTTCTAACAAGCAAATTGGTGCTATGCTAAATGAAAATTTTGACTTTTATAATGAACTTCAAAAATATATTGTTGCTGGAGAAATGGCAGTAGAAGAAATGGATAATGAAATACTACCATATTTCAAACAAAAATCAGAGACTAGTGGAGACCAAATGGATATTGTCAACTATCAAGAACTATTAAAAGTCTATGATATGTTAAATCAAAGAGTCTATGATTTAAGGATAGCAGAAAATATAGCTATTCAGACTATACCTATGCTGAGAGGTATGCAACATAATAACTATGGTTTAATTAGAAAAATCAATAGTGCCTTTGTTGTAACTCTACCAGTATTTAAACAATGTTTATCTCAAGCTATATTACTTAAAAAGCAAGAATTACAAGCAAAGTCTTTAAAAGCTCTTGATGATAAAACTAATGAATTACTGCTTAGAAATGCACAAAATGTAAGTTCTCAAAGTGCACAAATAGCTAGGATGGCTGGAACAAGCTCTGTGCAAATAGAGACATTAGAAAAAATGTACAATACAATTAAATCTGGTATAGATGAAACTATGAGAATAGAAGAAAATAATAGAGTTACAATTAAGGATAATACAAAGAGATTAGAAGAATTAAATACAGCTATAATTTATAATAAGTAGTATATTAAGGGCTAATTTTGATAAAGTTGGCCCTTTCTATGTATATGAGGAGGCCACACATTGAAATATTTCGATTATATCTGCAAAGAGTATTTAGAGAAAATTTTTTTGAAAGTGCCAGAAGACTTTAATGCCAATACTGAAAAAGATGTACTGAAATATGCACTAGGTGCTTTTTTATACGTTCCAGCGACTCAATATAACATGATTTATAAAAGTATTATAGGTGATGTTAAGGGAGTTAGACCATTAGCTATTTGTTTAGAAGATGCTGTTGGGGCAAATGGAGAATCTGAGGCTATAGAAAATCTTAAATTGATTTTGAAAAATATTAGCAATGAAAATATAACTAATAAAGATGGTATACCATTAATTTTTGTGAGAATAAAAGATGTAGAGCAATTGCTAAGAATTAAAGATATTATAATTAAAAACAATAATACAATAACAGGAATATTGATTCCTAAAGCAAATTCTGAGTTAATTGAAAACTGTATAGAAGTTTTGAATTCTATAGGTCTTCAAAATATGTATGTTATTCCAATAATAGAAACAAGAGAATTCATATATAAAGAAAACAAAGAATTAAGCTTCAGTAGTTTATATAATACTATTTTAAGATATAAATCAAGAATACTCAGTATTAGAATAGGTCTAACTGACATATTAGGTATGTATGGTATAAGAAGAAATAAAAATTTTTCTATATATAATAATTTAATTTGTTCTTCTTTTATATTAGATATAATTACATATCTTCAAAGACCAGAGATAGATATACCAATAAGTGGAGGTGTATCGGAATTTTTTGATATGACAAATGAAGAGATAAGAAATAAGTATATAGAAGAAATACTATTGGATAAATTTCATGGATTAGTTGGAAAGACAGTAATTCATCCAATGCAAATTCAAATTGTACAAGCTTTGTCTGCAGTATCATATGAAGATTTTACTGATGCTTTGGAGATACTTGATAGTACAAATAGTAAATATGGTGTGAGTAAAGGCATATTAGGTGAGAGAATGAATGAAACTAATCCTCATTTTTTATGGGCTAAAAAAACATTGATTTTATCTAAAATATATGGTGTATTAAATAAAGGAGTAGACTATGAAGAATTGCTTAAATTTTAATTGTGAGATTGACATTGTTGATAATCCATTGAACTTAGATTTAAATGATTTTTTAGATATAGGAATAAGAAATAACAGCAAAAGACGTTTTTTATTTATATCAAAAAAACTTGGAAAACATTTAGCTTGTAAGCCAAGTGAAATGGATAATTTAGGAAAACTAATGGCTACGATTTATAATAAAAAAAATAAGGTGGCATCAAATGGAACTGTAATAGCTTTTGCAGAAACTGGGACAGCCGTTGGGCATAGCTTTTTTGATTACTTATCTGGAAATTATGAATTTATTCATACCACTAGAGAGCAATTTGATGAGCTAGAAAATTTAGACTTTTTAGAAGAACATTCTCATGCAACAGACCAAAATTTATATTTTGAAATGCTAGACAACTTTAAATTTGGCGATGAAGTAATTTTGGTAGATGATGAAATTACTACAGCTAATACATGTATGAATATAATCAGAAAGATTCAAAGTATCTATCCTAAAAAAATATATACTATATGTTCTATACTTAATTGGGTAAGTGATGAAAATTTAAGAAGAATTAGTAGTCTAGAAATAGAACTTGGATGTAAAATAGAATTTGTGTATTTATTTAAAGGAGACTTTAATTTTGATATAAGTGAAGATATTGTTGCAAATTACAATGATAATTGCAATATTAGTAAATTGAGTATTATGAAGGATGATAAAATAAATTTAATAGTAAATCATATCAATGTTGATTTAGAAGATTATATTGGAAATAAAAAATATATAAGATATACAGGTAGGTTTGGAATTAACAAAAGAGAACAAATTAAATTAAAAGAAATTATAAAAAGAGAAAGTAAAAAAATAGTTATAGAAAGTAAAGAATCTTTAAAAAAGAAAGCAGAAAAGGTTCTATTTTTAGGCACTGAAGAATTTATGTATATACCTATGTTATTTGCAAAAGAAAAAGAAAATCAATGTGATATATACTATCATTCAACAACTAGAAGTCCAATAATTAATATTGATAAAAATAATTATCCTATTAGAAGTAAATTTAAATTAAAGAGTTTTTATAATTTAGATGTTCAAAATTACATTTACAACATAGACAGACATAATTTTTCTGAGTGTTATTTATTTGTTGAGTTAGATAAAAGTGAGAATTCTTATCTGGAATTTATTGATATAATTAAAAATACAAGTATAAAAAAATTGACTATAGTATGTTGTAGCTAAAATGTTTTATTGCGATAAAATATATCACAGTTTTAAGATAGGAGTTGAGTCATATGAGAGAATTTAGCACATATTCTAAAGATGATGTTATCTTTTTATTAAAAGATATATCAAATTTAATTGAAGAAGAAGGAAACAAAGAGAGAGAGTTAAAAATACAAAATGGTAGACATTATTCGGAAATGATACCAATAGAGTATGAGGTTAGCGAAGATTATCTGAAATTATATCATGATAAACTAGAAGAAAATAAGAATAAACTTGCATTTTCTATAGGTGTTATGTGTGAAAAGATAATTAAAAAAAATGGAAATGATGTTGTACTAGTTTCACTTGCTAGAGCAGGAACACCAATTGGTATTTTGGCAAAAAGATATCTAAAAAATAAGTATAGTTTAAATTTACCTCACTATACAATATCTATAATAAGAGATAAAGGAATAGATATGAATGCAGTTGAATATATAATAAATAGTCATCCAGATTCAAACATACAATTTTTAGATGGATGGACTGGCAAGGGAACAATATCAAGGGAGCTAGAAAAAGCATGTGATGAGCTTAAAATTAAATTTAAAAAGAATTTTGATTCAACACTTGCTGTATTAGCTGACCCTGCTGGATATTCTGGACTTTATGGAATTAGAGAAGACTTTTTAATACCAAGTGCATGTTTAAACTCAACTGTTTCTGGATTAGTGAGTAGAACTGTGCTAAGAGAAGATTTGATTGGTAAGGATGATTTTCATGGTGCTAAGTTTTATAGCCATTTAAAGGATAAAGATGAGTCTATAAATTATATAGAAACTATAGAAGCATGTTTCAAAAACCAATTTGAAAATATATCTGATGAAGTTGAAAAATGGAAAAGTGATATTATAACTAAAGATGGTTATTTTGATGTTTTAAATATAAAGAAAAAGTACGATATAAAAGATATCAACTTTATCAAGCCAGGGGTAGGAGAAACAACAAGAGTTTTACTTAGGAGAGTTCCATATAAGATACTTGTTAAAGACTTAAATGATAAATCTTTAGAGCATATATTTATTTTGGCAAAAGAAAAAAATGTTGAAGTTGAGAAAATAGATTTAAAAGCTTACAAGTGTTGTGGCATAATAAAGAATATGAAAGATGTTTAGAAAATATATTTGACAGGAGAATGCTGAATGATTGTTTTTTCAGACTTAGACAGGAGTATTATTTACTCTGATAAATTTTTAAATACTAATAAGAGATACAACAATATAGAAATCTATAAAGAGAAAGAAATCTCTTATATATCTTTAAATACTATAAATTTAATAAAACAAATACAGTACTATGGTATGTTTGTACCAACTACTACTAGAACAATAGAGCAGTTTAAGCGTATAGAATTTAATAAATATGGTATTTACTTTCCATGGAGTATAACTTCAAATGGAGGAGTTATACTTAAAGATAATGAAATATTGAAATCATGGAGTGAAAAGATAGACAAATTAAAATCTGACTATGAGCCTATTGAAAGCATGGTAGATAAATTTAAAATTTATTTGAATGTAGAAGGAATAACTAATTTTAAAGTTGCAGAGGATACATTTTTTTATATAGTTGTAGATTTTAAAAAATTTAATTTAGATTCAATTAGGGAGTATATAAATATATTAGAATCAAAAAATTGGAGATTGTATGTGAGTGGTAGAAAAATTTATTTTATACCAAAAGAAATCTCAAAAGAAAATGCCATAGAATATTTAACCAAAGAATTAGGAATAGAAAGTTTTTATGCAATTGGGGATTCTATTATGGATTATGGGATGCTCGATATTTCAAATAAAGCTTATGTATTGAAGCATGGTGATATAAATAAAAATGAAATAAAAAACACATTTATATCAAGTAAATTTGATGGAATGAGTGGAACTGAGGAAATATTATCTGAAATTTTAGATGAAAGTTGTCTACTCAATATATAACCAATAAACTAGAAAAGTCTGAAATAAATTAGGATAAAATTTATCATACTAATTTATTTCAGATTTTTATTAATTTATATTTAAACAAGAGCTGCATATATTAAAATGAAGGTGGAGTCATTGCCCAGACGGAAATACATTCATCATCATCACAGTTTTCATATATATGTGGTATAGTGCTGTTAAAATAAAAACTGTCACCCTCCTCTAATATATACTCTTTATTACCAAGTGTTATTTTCATTTTTCCTTTTATTATGTATCCGCATTCCTCTCCTTCATGTGTAACAAATTCATTACTTTTTTTTGTATGTCCATTTAATGTAACAAGTATAAATTCTATTTTTTTTCCAATTAAATTAGGAACAAGAAGCTCGTAAAATTTTGTAGAATCGTTAGTTACTATTTTCTTTCGATTGTTTTTCTTTACTACTATATTAGAATTATCCTTCCCAATATCATCAAAAAAATAACCTATGTTTACATCAAGCGTTTTTGATATTTTCCACATTGCTATAATTGATGGAACAACCATATTACGTTCAATTTGACTTATTAAACCTGTACTTAAACCAGACTCTTTTGCTAAGGTAGCTATACTTATATTTTTAGATTTTCTAAGAGCTCTAATTTTGCTTCCAACATCTATGTCCATTAGATAAAAACCCCCTCAAACATGATTATAACATATATAGTTTTCAAAATTAATAAAATAAAATAAAAGTTATATAATGCATGTATTTACATCGTTATATTGAATTTTCTGAAAAGATGAATTATAATAGTATTAATATTCAATATATTGAATATTAATACTGATATTTTAATTTAATGAAATGGAGGCGGTTGAGATGAAGAGTTTTGTAAGTCCTGATAATATTTGGGTATTGTGGGCAATTGTAACTGGATGGGCAGCATTTAGTATTTATTTAGAGCAAAAGTATAGTTGGGCATCAAAAATATCAGGAGCAATAATAGCTCTTGTAGGAGCAATGTTATTATCAAATCTAAATATTATACCAGTAGAGTCTGTTGTATATGACCAAGTCTGGGGTTATGTTGTCCCTTTAGCCATAGCTTTGTTGTTATATCAATGTAATATCAAAAAGATATGGAAAGAGAGTGGAAGATTACTTGTAATATTTCTTGTAGGTTCTATAGGAACTGTACTTGGAGCTATGATTGGATTCTTGGCATTAAAAAATGCAGTACCAGATTTAAATATTGTTGCAGCCATGATGACAGGTTCTTATATAGGTGGAAATGTAAACTTTGCAGCTATGTCAGGAGCATTTGATGCACCTGGAGAATTGGTATCAGCAACTGTTGTAGCAGATAATCTTTTGATGGCATTATATTTCTTTGTTTTAATAGCTATCCCATCTATTGGATTTTTTAGAAAACATTTTAAACATCCACATGTAGATGAGATGGAAAGCATAGGTGTAAATGAAGGCGAAACAATAGCAGCAAATTATTGGGGAAGAAAAGAAATATCTTTAAAAGATATAGCAATAGCCATTGGTAGTGCTTTTATAATAGTTGCAGTATCAGTAGAATTGTCAGGTTGGTTTAAAGCTATAATACCAACATCAAATCCATTTTTAGCAATGTTAAATACTTTATTTGGCAATCAATATCTAATAATAACTACTTTAACTATGATGTTTGCTACCTTTATGCCTAATTTCTTTAGTGATATAAAAGGAGCGCAAGAGCTGGGTACATTTTTAATCTACATTTTCTTTGTCGTAGTAGGTGTTCCTGCTTCAATCCCATTAATAATTCAAAAATCACCATTATTACTTTTATATTGTGGAATAATGGTACTTATAAACATGCTAGTTACATTTACAGTTGCCAAAATATTTAAGTTTAGCTTGGAAGAAGCTATTCTTGCATCTAATGCAAATATTGGTGGACCTACAACAGCAGCAGCTATGGCAATATCAAAAGGGTGGTCTAAGTTAGTAGGGCCAATACTTATAGTTGGAACATTTGGTTATATAGTTGGTAATTATTTTGGTCTTTTGGTAGGAAATATTTTAATATAAGTTTTGTAAAGAGTGAAAAACAAACGTTTGAAAAAGATTTTATTTAATTGGAGGTTGTCATGATTTTTGATGGACATTCAGATACTTGGTCAGATGTAACGATAAGAAGAATTAATGGAGAGAAAGATGTATTTAGAAGAATCCATCTTGAAAATTTTAAAAAAGCAAATATTGAAGGGGCTATTTTTGTAATATGGATAGACCCACCATATGATAAAAAGCCTGAAAAGAGAGTTAAGCAGATAATAGAATGTGTAAAAGAAGAAATTGAAGATATGAAGGATATTGTAAACATAGTAAAAAAATATTCTGATATAAATAAAGGTCTAAATGAGAATAAAATAAATATTTTAATTGGTCTTGAAGGTTTAAGCCATGTTGGAAAAAATTTAGACTTAATCGAATATTATTATAAAGAAGTTGGAGCTAGACATGCATCATTAACTTGGAATGAGCAGAATGAACTTGCTACAGGGTGTTTAGGAGATGAAAATAGAGGCTTAACTGCAATAGGAAAAAAAGCAGTAGATAAGTTAGAACAATTAGGTATGCTAATAGATGTATCACATCTAAATGAAAAATCATTTTGGGATTTGATGTCAGTTGTAAGTAAACCAGTTATAGCATCTCATTCTAATGTTAAGAATCTATGTGATGTAAAAAGAAATCTTACAGATAATCAATTAAAAGAAATTTCAAAAACAGGTGGATTAGTGGGAATAAATAGCTTTAGAGCATTTACCAATATTAATCCTAAGAAGCAAGATTTAATACATTTAGTTGACCATATAGATTATATGGTGAATCTTATAGGTATAGAGCATGTATCTTTTGGTTTTGATTTTAGCGATTATCTAGGAGAAGAGACTATAGGTTCTTTTACTGAAGAAAATTCCAAAAATCCAAGTGTAGATGGGCTTAAAAGTACATATGAAGCTAAGAATATAATAGTAGAGCTTGAAAAAAGAGGATATAAAAAAAGTGATATAAATCTAATATCTAGTGGAAACTTTTATAGAGTGTTTAAAGAGATACTAAAGTAAGATAGTAATTAAATTAGGTGTAGAAAATACTATATTTAATAAGAAGCATTCATATATATAGATTTATATATGAGATATGGGTTAGATTAAATTTAAATGTTACTAGAATTTTTAATTCTAGTAACATTTTTTATATAAAAAAACAAATATATATACATATTGACAATGATAATTATTATTGATAAAATGTAAAAAGAAATGATAATAATTATCATTTTTAGTAAAAAAATTAAGGAGGGAGAATGAAAAAGAGATATTTAATTATAGGAATAATAATTTTATCTTATTTTTCCTTATTTATAGGAGCAGAAGATATAAACATAATGCATATATTTGCAAAAAATCAGCATAAACTTATGATATTTGTCATGAGTAGAATACCAAGATTAATAAGTATATTAATTGCAGGTATAGGAATGAGTATAGCAGGCCTTATAATGCAACAGATAAGTAAAAATAAATTTGTATCGCCTACTACAGGAGCAACAATAGATGCGGCTCAATTTGGTATAGTAATTTGTATGCTTTTAATACCAAGTGCATCGATTTTCACGAAGACCATAATAGCATTTATATTTTCTCTTATAGGAACATTTATGTTCATGAAAATAATAAGGAAGTTACAGTTTAAAAGTATAATATTCGTGCCATTAGTAGGTATAATGTTTGGAAATATAATAGGTTCTATGACTGATTTTATTTCATATAAATATGATTTGAGTCAAAATGTAAGTTCTTGGATGCAAGGTGACTTTTCTATGATACTTAAAGGAAATTATGAAATATTATACATAACAATACCTCTCATAATAGTAGCATATATTTATGCAAATAGATTTACTGTTGTTGGGATGGGGATGGATTTTGCAACTAACCTAGGTCTAAGTTATAAAAAAGTCGTTAATATAGGTTTAATAATAGTAGCTCTTGTTACAGTATGTGTAGTTGTTACTGCTGGTAATATACCTTTTATAGGTCTAATAGTTCCTAATATTGTATCTCTGTATATGGGTGACAATATAAGAGATAGTATATGGCATACGGGATTATTTGGGGCACTATTTGTACTTATATGTGATATTTTTGGAAGGCTTATCATTTATCCATATGAAATATCTATAGGGCTTACAGTTGGTGTTATAGGAAGTATACTATTCCTTTACTTAATACTAAGGAGGAATATAAATGAAGCTTAGTCTTAATAAAAAAATTTACTTAGTGACTGCATTACTCTTGATATCAATGGTACTTTTTTTAACCTATGGAATAGATATGAATAATCTAGATTATGCATTATCACAAAGAATACCAAAAATACTTGCAATGATACTTGGAGGAGGATGTATAGCATTTACTACAGTAGTATTTCAAACAATTACTAACAATCAGATATTAACACCAAGTGTGCTAGGGTTAGATTCCTTATATGTAATGATTCAAACTATAATAGTATTTATATTTGGAGCAACCAGTAATCTCATTACAAATGAAAATTATAATTTTATCATTAATGTTACTATAATGATTGTAGCTTCAATGTTATTGTATAGAGCATTGTTTGAAAGAAAAGAAAATAATATTTTCTTTTTAATCCTAGTAGGAATGGTATTTGGAACTCTATTTAAAAGTGCAACAACATTTATTCAAGTAATGATAGACCCTAATGAATTTCTAGCACTACAAACTAGCATAATGGCTAGTCTAAATAATATAAATACAAATGTCTTGTTAATTGCATTTATAATAGTTATTGCAACAATACCTTTTATATATGATGATATAAAATATTTAGATGTACTATCATTAGGTAGAGAGCAAGCAATTAATTTAGGTGTAGATTTTGATAAAGTAGTAAAAAAAATGATAATCCTAATAGCAATTTTAGTTTCAGTATCAACAGCACTTATTGGACCTATGACATTTTTAGGTCTTTTACTAGCCAACATAGCTAGAGAAGTTTTTAAAACATATAAACATACCTATTTAATTTTAGGTTCTATATTGCTAGGAATGATTACGTTAATAATAGGTCAATTTTTTATACAACATATATTCAAATTTGATACAACATTAAGTGTAGTAATAAATTTTATAGGAGGAATTTACTTTATCCAATTATTATTAAAGGGGGCAAATAGATGATAGAAATAAAAAATATATTTAAAAAATATAAAAATAAAAATGTTGTAGATAATGTTTCTTTTAATATAGAAAAAGGAAAAATAACATCTTTTATAGGTCCAAATGGGGCTGGTAAAAGCACTGTGTTATCAATAGTAACAAGACTTATAGGAGGTGATAGTGGAGAAGTATTGATAGAAGGAAAAAGCTTGAGTTCTTACAACAATAAAGAACTTGCAAAAAAAATAGCTATACTTAAACAATCTAATAATATAACTTTAAAACTCACAATAAGAGAATTAGTTGGCTTTGGAAGATTTCCATACAGTGAAGGAAATTTAACTCAAGAGGATGAAAAATATATTAATGAAGCAATAGAGTATATGAAATTAACTGATATACAAGACAAATATTTGGATGAATTAAGTGGAGGTCAAAGACAAAGAGCTTATATAGCAATGGTAATAGCCCAAAATACGGAGTACATATTACTTGATGAACCACTTAACAATTTGGATATGAATCATTCAGTACAAATGATGAAGGTACTTAGAAGTCTTTGTGATGAGTTAGGTAAGACTATAGTGTTGGTCATGCATGATATAAATTTTGCTTCATGCTATTCAGATAATATAGTTGCACTTAAAAATGGAAAAATTGAAAAGGTAGGTCGTACAGATGAAATAGTTAATGAAAAAGTTTTAGGAGATATTTACGAAATGAACTTTGACATTAAGCATATAAATGGAAATAGAATATGTGTTTATTTTTAAAACACTATAGATAAAAATCTATGAATTTTCTAATCAAAATTTAAACTAAGACAAGTATTAATAAAAAATGAGGGAGACATTAAGATGAATAAAAAAGCAGCAATAATAGCAACCGTGGCTATAGTAGGATTAGTAGCAGTATTTGCATTAGGTGGGAGTAAAAAAAGTGATAAGAAAACATTAGATGCTTCAAATGCTACTATAAAAATAACTCATAGCTTAGGAGAAACAGATGTAAAGTTGAAGCCTAAAAAAGTAGTAGTATTTGATTATTCAGCACTAGATACAATGGATGCACTAGGTGTAAGTGAGAGTTTAGTAGGACTTCCAAAATCAAGCTTACCAGTATCTTTAGAAAAGTATAAAGATGAAAAATATGCAGATTTAGGTGGATTAAAAGAACCAGATTTAGAAAGTATAAAATCAACAAATCCAGATTTAATCATAATAAATGGAAGACAAGAAGATTTTTATGAGCAATTATCTAAGATTGCACCAACAATAAGTACAAGTAAAGATGATAAGAAGTATTTAGAATCTGTCAAAAATAATATAAATAAAATAGCTAAAATATTTGGAGTAGAAGAGAAGGCTAATCAAGAATTTGTTAAAATTGAAAAGAAAATAGAAGTTTTAAATAAAAAAGTAACAGAAAAAGACTTAAATGCTTTAACTCTTATGGTAAATGAGGGGAATTTAAGTGTATTTGGTGAAGAGTCTAGATTTAGCATATTATATAATAGTTTTGGATTTAAGAATAAAGATAAAAATATAAAGGAATCAAGTCATGGTCAAAATATTACTTTTGAATATGTAGCTAAACAAAATCCAGATATTATGTTTGTTATAGATAGAGGTATAGCTACTGGTAGTGATGTGAAAGCTGGTTTAACAGCTAAATCTGTTCTAAACAATGACGTAATAAAGTCTATGGATGCTTATAAAAATGATAATATAATATACTTAGATGCACCAACATGGTATGTAAATGATGGTGGTCTTACATCTTTAAATAAGATGATAGATGATGCTTCAAAAGCAGTTAATAAGTAAGTCTATTTTTTATGGCAAATGTGTTTTATATAATGATTATGTAATCAGCCACCTTAAAGTGGCTGATTTTTTTTGATTTAAATACTTCTGTGGACGAGTTTTGTAGACTTGTATAAATCTATAACAGTTTCCTTTATTGCTGAAAAGTAATTAATTGAATACTTTTTTGAATTTCTTCATCTTGTTCAGAGATGATAATAGAAGTTAGTTTAACTCTAATTGAAATATAGCCAGCATCTTGTATTTTTGATAGAGCAGTACGAGCTGTTTGTGGTGCAACTCTAAATTGCTTGCAAATTGTTTCAATAGATGGTAGAGTTTGCCCTTTTTTATAATGTCCAAATAATATACTCTATACATAGTATTCATAAATTAAATAATACAAGCCATATTCGTGTTTCAAAGTATTTACACTTCCTATTATTATACAACTTATTTGATGAATCTTATTTTATCATTCTATGTTTAAGGTTTAAGAAAACTAGCTAGAACTTGCGGTTTATTAGTTATTTTGATACAATTAATCTAATACATACATGAACAAGGTTATGTTATTATATTAATAATTCAATGGATATATATTTATTATATAATCTCTCAGGAGTGGTTTAAATATTAAAATAAAATCTTCTAAAAAAACGTTTTTCTATTTTTGTTACTAATTATTGATTTTATCCGTATAAAACCTCCAGCATATGCACTAAAGAAAGAATGTAGAAATTGATTAAACAGACCCTTATTTCTCAACTAGTTTACATAAAAAATACTTTGCACAACAAAACTTGAAAAACATTTACAAGTGTATGGACTTATGAGTGATTATTTTATTAAGTATGATTATAAAAAACACATTGATATTTTCAATACCACCTACAAAGGAGAATGAACAACCTAGATTAATAACAATGAAAAAAAGGAAAAAGGTCACGATAGATTTTAGATTGCAGATTTTGAATAAAAATAAACAAACATTAAACTTGCAATAGCTATTATGATTATAGTATTTATATAGGTTCTAAAGTTTGTTAACAGAAACTAAACCTAGACCTATTGGAAAATTTGAAAAAATGATGATTTACAAAAATATGCAATGTCAAAAATAAACTATGTAGAATAAAATCTTCTATATTTTAAGTAATAAGAGAGTTTTATTAAGGTTTAATACACGTTATTTGAGAAAATGATTATACAATATTTTACTAAGTTGGTTATTAAAAATGTTTAGAAAATTTATTGAAGAAATCATATTAATTATTTATAACATATAAAAACCTAGTTAGCATAATTGTAGAATATCTGATAAACGTGAAAACATAGGGGATAGAGGTATTTTATGAAGAGATTTTTAAAGATAACTATCTTAGTTTTATTTGTTTTATTAATTTCTATAAGTTACATTTCTGTTCAATTAATTCACAACATTGGAGATTATGGAAAGTTGATTAATTATGTTGGTATTGTTCGTGGAGCGAGTCAACGTCTAACTAAATTAGAAATGAATTTTCAACCAAATGATGAACTAGTAGAATATATCGATGAAATTTTACATGAATTAAATACAGGACATGGAAAATATGGTCTAGTAGTCACTGATTGTAAAAAATATAACGAGTATTTATCTTTATTAGAAAGAAAATGGGAAAATTTAAATATTGAAATTAAAAAAGTAAGGATGGAAGAAGATAGTAGTCAGTTACTACAAACAAGTGAAGAATTTTTTAAGATTGCAAATGACACAGTATTTGAGATAGAACATTATTCGAAAGAAAAAAGCGATTACTTAATGACTTTAATAATTATAATATCAATTGTAGGTATAGTAGCATGGATTATATTGATTATGCAGTACAATAGAAGATTAATTAGACTTGAAAAATTAAATGTAGATTTAAAAAATATTGCATATAAAGATGAACTTACAGGAGCAAATACTATAGACAAGTTTAAGTTGGATGCAGAACAGTATATTTATAAACATAAAGACAAGAAATTTGCTATATTTTATATCGATTTTGAAAATTTTAAGTATATCAATGATATATTTGGATACGATTATGGGGACATGATATTAAAACGCTATTCTAATTTCATGATGGATGATATTGGAAAATATGAAACATTTGCAAGAGAGATTGCAGATAGATTTGTTGCATTAAGATGTTATGTAGATAAGGAAGCTTTACTAAGAAGACAACAAATTGTAGATGATAAGTTGATTAACATTACAGATGAAATTAAAAATAAATATAGTATTACTATTGTCAGTGGAATTTGTTGTATTGAAGATGTGAATGAAAAATTAAATATAGATGACTTGATAAATCGTGCAAATTTTGCACAAAAGACTGTCAAGAATAAACCTGGTACTAAGTATGCTTTCTATAATGAAAATATTCGCAAAAAAATGATTGAAGAAAATACCATTAAGAGTAGAATACATGAAGCACTCGATAGAAGAGAATTTGTTGTTTATTTTCAACCTAAAGTTAATTTACATAATCAAAAAATAGATTGTGCAGAAGCTTTAGTACGTTGGATGACACCAGACAAATGTGTGATATCTCCAGCGATATTTATTCCAATATTAGAAAAGGAATTTTTTATTAGCTTAGTAGACCAATATGTATTTGAAGAGGTATGCAGATGGATTAGAAAGAGATTAGATGAAAATGAACAAGTTGTTCCCATCTCAGTTAATGTTTCTAAGATTCAATTTTATAATGCTAAGTTTGTAGAAACTTATTCGCGTATACAAAATAAATATAATATACCTAAAAATACTATAGAAATTGAATTTACAGAAAGTGTTGCTTTTGAAAATCAAGAGCATCTTTTAGAAATTGTACATGACCTACATGAAAGTGGCTTTACTTGTTCTTTGGATGATTTTGGAAAAGGATACTCGTCTCTAAGTGTTTTGAAGGATTTACCATTTGATGTTTTAAAGCTTGACTCAATGTTTTTTAAAGAAAGTTTAAATAAAGAAAAAGAGAAGATAGTAATAAAAAATATTATACATATGATAAAAGAGTTAAATATTATAACTGTTGCTGAAGGTATTGAATATAAAGAACAGGTTGAGTTTCTTAAAGAGATTGGGTGTGATTTGGTTCAAGGGTTTGTCTTTTATAAACCAATGCCAATATTAGACTTTGAAAAAATATTAGATGAAGAAACTGTTTATAGTTTATAATAGTTAAAGTATATTTTAATATATACTAATCTAATAAAGTGCTTATAATATAAGTGCTTTATTAATTTTGTTAAATATTTAAAATGTACAGTGATACAAATATTGAGAATAACATCAATACATAATATACAATTTTATTTAAATAATTACATGAAAACTATAAATTCTTATAAGGTTTTATGTGAGGTGTAAATAATATAAAGTTATGTTTTAGAGAAGATGAACTTATTGATAGTGTTGATAGTGAATACATAAATAAAGACTATAAGTAGATTTACTTATAGTCTCTTAAACATTGTTATTTTTTCCCTGCAACCCATTTTAAGCCCCAGTTAAATTCATTATCCATTTCTCTATGTCCTTTAAAGTATTTAACTACTTTTTCAACACTAAATGTTTCATCATTTACATTTTCTATTAATGCTATTGAACACATATTATAGCCATTTTTATGCTCATCAAGCTTAACCACTAAATCAGAATCTTGTTTTTGTTTAATAGTTACAACTCCGTCAGCTTCTGACCAATTAGCCACACCTTCATAAATAAAAGCATAAATCAATATTCTTTTTATTTCTTTTATCTTGTTACCATTGATTCTTATATTTTCGCCTTGTGTATTGCTTCCTGTTCGGTCATCTCCATCTAGTTGAGCAAAAGGAGGATGTTCTAAATTGCCAAAGGAATTGCCTAACGCTTGAACAGCACCTTTTACACCATTTTTCATTTCAAACAAGCAACCTAAATCTAAATCTATATTACTATTTCTTAGAGCTCCAAAAAAGCCCTTTTTTTGTACTTTTTGATTCCAATTTAGATTAACTAAAATCTCACCTAAATCGGTATTTTCTTTTTTTGTAAGATTTATTTTTTGTCCTTTTTTCAATTCTATAGCCATAGTAATCTTCCTCCACAAACATAGATTTACTTAAATGGTAGCACTTAACAAGTCAATATTCAACAAGATTACAATAATAATATTAAAATTATACTAATTCTACTAAAAAACAGGAATTACAATTCCTTTGTATTTTTCTTCAATTAAGTTTCTTGCTTTATCTGATGTAAGAACTTCTTGTAGAACTTTAATTTTTTCACTATCTTTATCTTCACTTCTAAATGCTAAAAGATTAGCATATTCATCATTTACCGGTGCTGTGTAGATTCCATTTTTCTTAGCATCAAGACCAGCAGGTACTGCGTAAGTAGTGTCTATAAATGCAGCAGTTACATCTGGAAGAGAAGATGGTATTTGAGCAATATCTAATTCTTTGAATTGTATGCCCTTTGGATTTTCAATTATATCTTTAGGACTAACTAAATTATTTTCTTTAGGTAAAGTTAAAAGTCCTATACTTTCAAGATATCTAAGGTCTTTAGAACAAGAAGATGGATTGTTGCTTATTGCAATTGTATCTCCCTTTTTAAATTCATCAACAGATTTTATTTTGTAAGAGTAAAGTATCGCTGGGCATACATATAGTTTAGTTCCTGCCATTATTTTATAACCTTTAGCTTTAACAGCTTCTTTTAGATAAGGTTCATGTTGAAATAGATTTGCATCAATTTCGCCATTATTTAAAGCTTCATTTGGAAGTATGTAATCGTCAAAGTTCTTAACTTCTAAAGTATAACCTTTTTCTTCAATCAGTGGTTTTAGTTCCTCTAACAACTCTCCACCTGGAACTAAAGTAGCACCAACAACAATTTTTTTATCGTCTTTAGATTTTGAACATCCAACTACAGATAAAGTAAATACTAGACATAATAACAAGCTTAATAATTTTTTGAATTTCATAAAAATTCCCTCCTGAATATAATTGATTAGTTAAAAATAAAATACCCTCTTTTTATCACATCGTGAAAATAAAATAAGCCTGAGTGTAAACTCAGGCTTTAAAAGCTAATTTAAACTCATCTTTCAGTACAATACTGCAGGATTTAGCACCAATGTATATTAAAAAATATACTGGTTGCTGGGTTTCACAGGGCCAGTCCCTTCACCACTCTGGATAAGAAGTATTAATTTTTAATTATGTTATACATATTAGCATGATTTTTTGTATCTGTAAACATAATTTTATAAATATTTTAAAGTTTTTGTTATTTCTATTTAACACCCAAAATTCCAGAAACTAAAATATTAGTATCAGCACCCAAGAAATAGTCATTTATTTCAATATCATCTAAAATAGCTCTCAATGAATTCTCCTCATGCTTTGTACCAATAAGTTTATCTTCTACAAAAGATACATCACACTTCCCAAAGAAATCTCCAAAAAACTTTATACTAGTTATTATACCTTTATCAACATTTAAATTAAATTCTACATTTCCACCAGCATATTTTAATTCATTTGAAAGAGAGTATTTTGGTGAATTACCAAAATTCCAATCCCAAGTTTCATATTTTGATTTAGTAAGTTTTTCTATTTCTTCTATGTCATATTTACTTAGAGAGTAATTTGTATTACCAGTATTTGTTGAAGAAAGATAATTCATTATAGCATCTTTAAACTCAAGTATATCCATATCAGACTGTAAATGTTCGCTTATATTGGTTACACGAGACTTTACAGATTTTATGCCTTTACCTTCAAACTTTATGGGTTTTACTTTTAGTGCATTTGAAAGGTCATTTATTTCAGATGAAAATAAAAGTGTCCCATGATGCATCACTTTATTTTTATAGTTATGTTGAGCATTTCCAGAGAATTTTTTACCTTCTATAAGAAGGTCATTTCTTCCAGAAAACTCAGCATTGACATCTAAGGTTTTAAGCAAGTCTATTATTGGTTGAGTGAATCTTCTGAAATCACTAAAGCTATTATTATTACAAGCTATAAATGTAAAGTTTATATTTCCTAAATCATGAAATACAGCTCCTCCACCAGATTGTCTTCTAACAACTGGTATTGAATGTTCTTTTATATATTCTAAGTTTATTTCAGAAAGTGTATTTTGATTTTTTCCAACGATTATAGAAGGTTCATTTCTCCATAAAATAAATAAATCTTCGTCAAAGTTTTTAAGTAGATATTCTTCCATTGCTAAATTAAAATAAGGGTTTGTTTTTTCATTGTAAATTAATAACATTAAAGTAATTCCTCCATATAATTGATAAAATTTTTTTAGCTGATTTTAGTACAATTATTTTTATAATTCGACAATAATATAAAAAATCCTTTAAAGTAAAATTTTTAAAACTTCCTTGCAAATTTTAAATAAATAATATATACTCAAAATATATTTAATAAAAGTGAATAAAAGGGTAGAGGCGCAATAATCTATCAGTACCAATAAGGAGTTAAGCACAAAGAATTATTGGGAAAGGGGATATTGCCGAAGTTTTATAATCGATGCTTTAAGATTATATTGCTGGGGGTACATAAAATATATGTACAACTGTCACAGGTTTATTTGTGGTGAGCTATCATTTAAGGAATTATATTATATTTGTTTTTAGTATTATCAATGTATTGTAATGTTTAAGCCTTGAGTGTTTACCACTCAAGGCTTTTTTATTTTATCATAACCCATAATACCCTATATAATTCACAAAATTAAAAAGAGAGGGAGATTTATATGAGAAATAAAAAATTTAACATTATTTTTCTGACGACAATTATGTTTATAATGTCAACTGTAATGGTATTTGCAGAGGAAGATATAGATACAATTGCACTGGCTAACGCAGAAAAATTTGGAATTTTAACTTTAATACCACCATTAGTTGCTATAATACTTGCATTTATAACTAAAAATGTAATAATTTCTTTATTGCTAGGAATTCTTTCTGGAAGTTTTATAATTCAAGTCAGTGGAGTTAATGTATTTGCTGCATTTATACAAGCGTTTTTAGACTTAGTAGATAGAGCTTTAGTATCTCTGTCAGACCCCTGGAATGCAGGGATAATACTACAAGTCTTAGCAATTGGGGGAGTAATAAATCTTGTTGCCAAGATGGGTGGTGCTAAGGCTATAGCTGAAGCACTTGCAAAGAGAGCAAAATCAGCTAAAGGTACACAGATTATAACTTGGTTTTTAGGTCTTTTAGTTTTCTTTGATGATTATGCTAATTCATTAATTGTAGGACCTATGATGAGACCAGTTGCAGATAAAATGAAAATATCAAGAGAAAAATTAGCATTTATAATAGATGCTACAGCAGCACCAGTTGCTGGGCTTGCTATAATATCTACATGGATAGGTCTTGAAGTTGGTTTGATACATGATGCTTTTGAAAGTATAAGTGTAGATGTTGATGCATTTGGCATATTTTTAAATACAATACCATTTAGATTTTATAACATATTAATATTAGCATTTATTGTAATTTCAGCGTTATTATTAAAAGAATTTGGACCAATGAGAAAAGCTGAAATAAAATCTAGAAGTAGAAAAATTGGTACAGACCTTGATGAAGGTGTTGAAGAGTTGGATGATTTAGCTCCAAAAGATGGAGTGAAATTAAGTGTATGGAATGCTATAATTCCAATAGGTACATTAATAGTAGTTGCACTAGCATCATTCTATTATAGTGGATATACATCTATAATGGGAGGAGAAGATAAGACTTTAATACAATTATTTACAAATTCGCCATATTCTTTTGAAGCAATCAAAGAAGCGTTTAGTGCATCTGATGCATCTAGAGCATTATTCCAATCTGCATTAGTTGCAAGTTTAGTTGCTATTATAATGGCTGTAGTTAAGAAGATTTTTACAGTATCAGAAGCAATTGATGTTTGGATAGATGGTATGAAAAGTTTAGTAATCACTGGTGTAATATTAATACTTGCTTGGTCATTAAGTTCAGTAATAAAAGAGTTAGGTACAGCTAAATTCTTGATACATTTATTATCAGGTTCACTGCCTCCATTCTTACTACCAAGTTTAATATTTGGATTAGGAGCAATAATATCTTTTGCTACTGGAACTGCTTATGGAACAATGGGTATACTTATGCCACTTGCGATACCACTTGCATATTCACTAAATCCTGACATGTCTTATGTAATAGTAAGCACAAGTGCAGTTTTAACAGGTGCAATATTTGGAGACCATTGTTCTCCAATTTCAGATACAACAATACTTTCTTCAATGGGAGCTGGATGTAATCATATAGACCATGTTAATACTCAAATGCCATATGCTATATTTACAGCAGTAATTACTATTGTATTTGGATATATACCAGCTGGATTTGGATTGCCAATATATATAGTATTGCCAGTTGCTATAGCAGCTGTATTTGTAGGTCTTCAAATTATAGGTAAGAGAGTAGATGAAGCAGAAATAGAACTTGCAGAATAAGGCTGTAAATGAATTTTACCTTTTATTATCATTATTTTGTTTATTTTTAGATAATTTAAAAAAGTTATTGAAAATAATAGCGAAATATAGTAAAATAAAAGAGTAATATAAGCGGATGTGGCGGAATTGGCAGACGCACTAGACTTAGGATCTAGCGCCATTGGCGTGGGGGTTCGACTCCCTTCATCCGCACTTTACAGTACTTAGTTGTGCTGAAAAAAAACTGGGGTTGCTGGCTTTCGGAGTGGGCTATCCCGTTTTTATTTTTTGATAAATAACTATATTAAATTAATAGGGATACCTAATGATAGGAATTTGCTATATTGTTATTTTTAGAAAACTTGTAAAAAAGCTCAATAAGTTCTTTTTGTTATACAAAAATAAAATTACATATACAACATTTAAAATGTATGTAAATAAAGGTATAAAATTTTATAGCAATGTATTTTAAAAGTATAAAATGATTAAAATTTTAAGAAATATTCAAATCACATAACCATTCAATAGTTGTAATTCTATTAAAAATATTCTATTTTAAAAATCTTATTTTTCACAAGTTTAAAATTGTAAACGATTTCATCAAGTGTATGAATATACTTTTAACATGTTATAGTAAATCTCGATACAAATTTACATTTGGTTCTTTGTGTGTTATTTTAATAATAAATTAAGTGAAAATGTTATTTTGCATTAATATATAATATGTTTGCAGAAGAGTGAATAATATAAAAGAGAAATAATTGATAATAAAAACTTAACAAAAAAATTAATACATAAAAAAAAATAAATATAATGTGTTGACATTTGATTTAAATATTCATAAAATAAAATTGAAAATAAATATTTCCAAGTGAGATTAGCGAGAGAGACCTTTATACAAAAAGGCGCCGAAGAAGAAATTTAAGAAATGCCAATTCTTAGAGAAGCTTTCAGGCAAAGATATCGCTAATTGATGGGACTCTGGAGAGACTTAAGTTAAATACTATAAGTCACCGAAGAAGCAGAATAATATTAAATTATTAAATCTTTCAGGTATACAAACAGGGATATATAGGCTAGGATTATTTCCTATGCTTATATATTTTTTTTTATGGGAAAATACAGGACATAATGGCGAAGTTGCTTAAATAGAATAAGTTTAGTTTTATAGGGAGGGTTATATATGAATGAATTAAAAAGAGTACCTTTGTATAATACACACAAAGAGCTTGGTGCAAAGCTTGTTGAATTTGCTGGTTGGGAAATGCCTTTAGAATATGAAGGAATAAACAAAGAGCATGAAATGGTTAGAAAAAGTGCAGGTATATTTGATGTATCTCACATGGGAGAGATAGAAGTAAAAGGAGTAGAATCAGAAAAATTTATACAAAATCTAGTTACGAATGATATAAGTGTATTAAAAGTCAATGACATCATATATACACCTATGTGCTATGAAAATGGTGGAGTAGTTGATGATTTATTAATATATAAGTTTGGGGAAGAAGATTATTTGTTAGTAATAAATGCAGGAAATATAGACAAAGATGTTGCATGGATAATGAAGCAAAGTGAAGGGTATAAAGTAAATATAAAAAATATATCTAATGAAGTTTGTCAATTAGCAGTTCAAGGACCTAAAGCAGAAAAAATTCTTCAAAAAATCACGGACATAAATTTAGAATCAATAAAATTTTATAAGTCAATGCCAAAAATAAAAGTATCTGGATACTCTTGTTTAGTTTCAAGAACAGGATATACTGGAGAAGATGGTTTTGAAATATATTGCAAAAATGAACATATAAAAGCAATTTGGGATGAAGTCCTGAAAGTTGGAGGAGAAGATATATGTCCAGCTGGTCTAGGTTGTAGAGATACTTTAAGATTTGAAGCAGCTCTACCTCTATATGGACATGAGATAAATGAACACATATCTCCACTTGAAGGAGGATTATCTGTTTTTGTAAAAGTAAATAAGGAATCATTTATTGGCAAATCAATCTTAGCAGAAGAAAAAGAAAATGGGATTAAAAGAAAATTAGTAGGATTTGAAATGCAAGGTAAAGGGATGCCTAGAAATGGATATGATATAAAAGTTGGAAATAAAACAGTTGGTTTTGTAACTACTGGGTGTGCATCTCCAACAACAGGAAAAATCTTAGGAATGGGAATTATAGATGCTGAATATGCAAAAGCAGGAAATGAAATAGGTATAGCAATTAGAAAAAAAGTTGTTCCTGCTATAACAGTTAAGAAGCCTTTTTATAAAAAACAATATAAAAAAGATAATGTTGTAGTAAATAAAGAAAATAAATTTTCATATATACCTGCCACAAATGAAGATAAGGAAAAAATGTTAAAAGTAGTTGGATTAAACTCAGTTGATGAATTATTTTCAGATATACCAGATGAACTAAAATTAAAAAGAGATTTAAATCTAGATAGTGGAAAATCTGAATTGGAAGTTAGTAAAATAGTAAAAAGATTGTCAGAGGAAAATTTAAGTCTAGAAGATTTAACTTGTTTTCTTGGAGCTGGTGCATACGACCATTATATACCATCAATTATAAAGCATATAACTTCAAGGTCCGAATTTTATACAGCATATACTCCATATCAAGCAGAAATAAGTCAAGGAACTTTGCAAGTAGTGTTTGAGTTCCAATCTATGATTGCAGAAATTACTGGTATGGAAATTGCAAATGCATCAATGTATGATGGAGCGACTGCTGCAATAGAAGCATGTATAATGGCAATGAATCAAACTAGAAAAAGTAAAATAGTAGTATCAAAAACTACACATCCAGAAACTTTATCAGTACTAAAAACTTATTTACAATATAAAGATTGTGAAATAGTAGAAATTGATTTTTGTAATGAATATGGAACTACAGATATAGAAAAATTAAGAACTTCTGTAGATAAAGATACAGCATGTGTCCTTATACAAACTCCTAACTTCTTTGGGATTATTGAAGAGATGGAAGAAATAGAAAAAATAACTCATGAAAATAAAGCCATGTTAATTATGAGTGTTGACCCAATATCATTAGGTGTTTTAAAAACACCAGGTGAAATAGGAGCAGATATTGTTGTTGGAGAAGCTCAATCACTAGGAAATCCTCTTAATTTTGGAGGTCCTTATGTAGGATTTTTGGCTAGTAAATCTAAATATACAAGAAAAATGCCTGGAAGAATAGTTGGGCAAAGTTTAGATACAGAAGGGAAAATTGCATATGTATTAACTTTACAAACTAGAGAGCAACATGTAAGAAGAGAAAAAGCAACTTCTAATATATGTTCAAATCAAGCTCTAAATGCTCTTGTAGCATCAATATACATGGCTACTATGGGTAAAGAAGGATTTAAAGAAGTTGGTATGCAATCAATGAAAAAAGCACACTATGCTTATAATAAACTTGTGCAAACAGGAAAATACAGACCTATATTTAAAGGCAGATTTTTTAAAGAATTTGCAGTACAAGGAAATTATAATATAGACACTATAAACGATAAACTTTTAGAAGAAAATATATTAGGTGGTTATAATTTAGAACACAATTATCCAGAATTAAAAAATTCAACTTTACTTTGTGTAACTGAAAAAAGAAGTAAAAATGAAATAGATAAGTTAGTTGGAATAATGGAGGGGTTATAATGAAAGAATATAATAGTTTGTTGATAGATATATCTAAAAAAGGTAGAAAAGCATACTCACTTCCAGAATTAGATATAGATGATATAAAAATAGAAGATATGATTGACCCAACTATGGCTAGACAAAATGAATTAAACTTACCAGAAGTTGGTGAATTAGAATTAGTTAGACATTATACTTTATTGTCAAATAAGAATTTTGGTGTTGATACTGGGTTTTATCCTTTAGGTTCTTGTACAATGAAATATAACCCTAAAATTAATGAAGATATGGCAGCACTTCCAAACTTTACTGGAATGCATCCATATCAATCTTCAGATACAGCACAAGGGTCTCTTGCTCTTATGTATGATTTATCAAATAAACTTGCAGAAATTACAGGTATGGATGAAGTGACACTTCAACCTTCAGCAGGTTCACATGGTGAATTTACAGGTCTTATGCTTATAAAAGCGTATCATGAAAATAGAGGAGACTATAAAAGAACTAAAGTAATAATTCCAGATTCTGCACATGGAACAAATCCAGCAAGTGCAGCTATGGCGAATTTTGATGTAATTCAAATAACGTCTGATAAAAATGGTGCTGTAGATATAGATGCATTAAAAGAAGTTTTAAATGGTGAAGTAGCAGCCCTTATGCTTACTAATCCGAGTACTCTTGGGCTATTTGAAAAAAATATAAAAGAAATAGCTGACCTTGTACATGAAGCAGGTGGTCTTTTGTATTATGATGGTGCAAACATGAATGCTATTATGGGAATAACAAGACCAGGAGATATGGGATTTGATGTAGTCCATCTTAATCTTCATAAGACATTTTCAACTCCTCATGGTGGCGGTGGTCCAGGGGCTGGACCTGTTGGAGCAAAAAAAGAGTTAGTGTCTTTTTTACCAATTCCAATAATCGAAAAACAAGAAGATAAATATGTATTAAACTATGATAGACCAAAGTCTATTGGAAAAATTAAAAATTTCTATGGAAATTTTGGAGTCCTTGTAAGAGCTTACACATATATATTGACAATGGGAAGAGATGGACTTAAAGAAGCTAGTGAAATGGCAGTTCTAAATGCTAATTATATAAAAGAAAGTATAAAAGATGATTATATTTTACCAATAGACACTTTATGTAAACATGAGTTTGTATTAGGTGGATTACCAAGAGGAGAAGCAAATATAAAAACTATTGATATAGCAAAGAGATTGTTGGATTATGAATATCATCCTCCAACAATGTATTTCCCTCTTATTATAAATGAAGCACTTATGATAGAGCCTACAGAAAGTGAGAGTATAGAAACATTAGATAGTTTTATTGAAGCTATGAAGAATGTCGCCAAAGAAGCTAAGGAAGAGCCAGAATTACTAAAAACTGCTCCACATAATACTTTAGTTAAAAGAGTTGATGATGCAAGAGCAGTGAAAAAGCCTATATTAACATGGTCACAAAGATAAGTAATTAAAATAATAAATAATTTAAATATACAAAAACTTTGTATTTGTATTAAAAAGCTATCTAAACTATTTTAAATTAGATAGCTTTTTTGTATATATGTTGACATACATGGTATGTACTGTTAAAGTTTTTTATATATTACTAGAAAATGTAAGGATTTAAATCCCTCTTGATTTTATGTATGTTTCAACCATTTCTATATTTTATGCTTGAGACATTTGGAGTTAAGTATACATCTACATCAGAAGTTGGAGTTATGATATCTATGATACCAGTAGTTACAGGGATTATGGGAATTATATTTTTAAATGAAAAAATGAACTTAAAACAAGTAGTGTGTATCGTAATTGCAGTTTTTGGAGTTATAATAGTAAATTTACAAAATACAGGTAATCAAACAAGTAGTATGCTTGGAAGAATAATGATACTTGCGGCAGTAATTTGTGCAGGTGCATATGGTGTATATGTAAGAAAATTATCTAAAAGTGAATTTACACCAATTGAAATAACAGCAGCAATGCAACTAATTGGAACAATATCATTTACATCAATATTATCAAATATCGCTACGGTAGTATCTATATTTGCAGGAGTATTTTTACTGAATGAAAAGTTCAATTTTTATAGTATTGTAGGAAGTATGCTTATAATAATTTCAGTTATAGGAATGATTATATATGGTAAAGGAAAACATGAAGATTTGGAAATTGAATATACAAACTAGTTTTATTTTATAGGGAATAAACCTATTTATTCTTTTAACTTAATTTAAACTTAATAAGAATATATCGAAATTCATAAAAAATTTAGGAAATCTTAAGAATTATGATATTTAAATCTTTAGATTTATGTTTTATTATATAAACTACAATAAGATATATTAAACTAAATTAGAATTTTACAATATATTTATAGATATTACTATTAAAGAAAAAGTTAAGTTGAAAGGAGTATAATATGGATAAAGTTAACTTAAAAAGATATAATTGTGATATAAATGTTGGATTAAACAGTGAACAACTTAAAAGTAGAATAGAAGACAATTTAATTAATGTATTTGACAATGGAAAAACTAAAACATACAAGCAAATTTTTAAAGATAATATATTTACACTTTTTAATCTTATAAATATTGTTTTAGTTTGTTTGCTAGTTTCAGTTGGCTCTTTTAAAAATACCTTATTTATATTTATTGCTGTAATTAATACTATTATTGGTGTGATTCAAGAAATAAGAGCAAAAAGATTGTTGGACAATCTATCTGTTATAGTATCAAGCAAAGTATCTGTTATAAGAGAAAAAGAGAAAATAAAGATTGATGTTCAAGAATTAGTGCTAGACGATATTATGATTTTAAAAACAGGAAATCAAATTTGTGCTGATTCAAAAGTTTTAGAAGGAAATTTAGAGGTAAATGAATCTCTAATCACAGGAGAATCTGATATTATTGTAAAAAGCAAAGGTGATTTTTTATATTCTGGTAGTTTTGTAGTTTCTGGAGATGCATTTGTAAAAGTTGAAAATATAGGAAAAGATAACTATGCAAATAAGATAGCTAGTGACGCTAAAATTTCCAAGAAACACAATTCTCAACTCAGAAATTCATTAAATGCAATATTAAAAGTTGTTGGTGTAATAATTATTCCTTTAGGAATTATATTGTTTGTAAAACAACATTTTGGAAATGGAGATTCTATAGTAACATCTGTAGTAGGTACTGTGGCAGCTGTAAATGGAATGATACCAGAAGGATTAACTCTGCTTACAAGTATTGCCTTAGCTGTTGGGACAATAAAACTTGCAAGCCACAAGACTTTAGTTCAAGAATTATATTGTGTAGAGACTCTTGCTAGAGTTGACACATTATGTCTTGATAAAACAGGTACAATTACAGAAGGTAAAATGCAAGTTGATGACGTAGTAATGCTTGAAAAAGTTGATGTAAATGAGATTATGGGAAATTTGTGTAATTCTCTTAAAGATGATAATGCGACATTAAATGCTATAAAAGATAAATATGATATTTCAGATACGTATAAAGTTAAAAATTTGATTCCATTCTCATCAGCAAGAAAATACAGTGGTGTTGTTTTTGAAAATGAAGGTACATACTTAATAGGAGCCTTTGAGTTTATTTTTAAAGATAGATATAAAGACTTAAAAATAGAAATTGAAAAATATTCTAAAGCAGGAAATAGAGTAATAGCTTTAGCTCATAGTAACTCTTACATGGAAGATAATAAGATACCTGAAGATATAAAACCGCTTGCTTTTATATTGATATTAGATAAAATTAGGAATGAGGCTAAGGAAACTTTAGAATTTTTTTATAATGAAGGTGTAGATATAAAAATTATATCTGGAGATAATCCAATAACAGTAAGTGAAGTAGCAAGAAAAGCAGGTCTTAAAACAGCTAATAGATTTATTGATGCAACAACACTTAAAAATGATAAAGACATATACGATGCTGTTGATAAATATAGTGTTTTTGGAAGAGTAAGCCCACAACAAAAGAAACAAATGATTGTAGCATTAAAACAACAAAATCGTACAGTAGCAATGACAGGAGATGGTGTAAATGATGTGTTAGCACTTAAAGAAGCTGACTGTAGTATTGCAATGGCATCTGGAAGTGATGCTACCAAAAATGTTTCTAATTTAGTTTTATTAGATTCAAATTTTGCATCCATGCCAAAGGTTGTTATGGAGGGGAGAAAGGTAATCAATAATATTCAAAGAGCATCTTCTTTGTTTTTAGTAAAAACAATCTTTTCATTCTTCTTATCACTATTAACATTATTTTTCTTTAGTAGACAGTATCCATTTGTGCCAATTCAATTATCATTGATTGGAGCTGTAACAGTAGGTATACCATCATTCTTTTTAGCTCTTGAGGCAAATAGAAGTAGAATTTCAGGAAATTTTTTACTTAATATATTAAAAAATGCTTTACCAGGAGCATTATGTGTAACATTAAATGTAATTATTGTTTACAATATAGTCGAATATTTAGGTTATAGTTCAAGTGTATTTTCCACAATGTGTGCTATATTAACTGGTATATGTGGTCTTTTAATACTAAGACAGCAATGCTTGCCATTTAATAAAGAAAGATTATTTTTAATTGTAAGCATGACCATAGCATTTGTTATTGGGATTCTATTTTTAGGTGGATTATTCTCATTTGTAGCTCTAAGTAAAGAGCTAATCCTTATAACTATGGTATTAGCAGTGTTAATGCCGATTATGATAAAAGTTATGTTATTTGTATTAGATGAGATACTAGACACAATAGTTCCAGATTTAAACTAATTTGAGCAATATAAAAAAAAGAGCAACTTAATATTAAATATAGTTGTTCTTTTTTTATTTACATTAAATTTTATATAAGAATATCATATATATTTATTAATCAGCTATGTATGAACAGCAATAATCAACAACTTCATTAACTTTTAAATCAAAACTTGAATCAGAAGGAACATTAAATTTTTGACCTTCTTTATATGTCACAAATTCATTGCTTCCAGGTAGTTTTACATCCATGCTTCCAGCAAGCATTTCCATTATTTCTTCTTCTCTAGTAGAAAAAGTATACTCTCCAGGTAACATCAATCCTAAAGTTTTTCTTTCTCCATTAGGAAATATTATTACTCTACTACTTACTTTACCATCAAAATAAACGTTTGCTTTTTTTACTGCAGTAACATCTTTAAATTCACTCATTAGACAAATCCTCCAAAATTATTTACTCATATATATTATATAGAAATAATATAAAAATTGCTATATATTTACAAATAAAATTTAGTATTTATAAAAAAAAATTAATAAAGATAAAATAAGAAAAAATTCATATTTTTATTATATTGACTTCGCAATTTTATAAATATAATATGAAAAGTACTTAGGAGAAGTACCATATGCTACACATCAAAAACATAAAGATAGTGTATAATCTAAATATGTTATACAATCTAAAGTTTATAATTATAGAAAGAGGGGATAAGCTTGTCAAAGAGAATATTGGTCATAGAAGACGATATAGATA
Source organism: Clostridioides sp. ES-S-0010-02 (assembly GCA_020641055.1). Taxonomy (NCBI): domain Bacteria; kingdom Bacillati; phylum Bacillota; class Clostridia; order Peptostreptococcales; family Peptostreptococcaceae; genus Clostridioides; species Clostridioides sp. ES-S-0010-02. The sequence continues at coordinate 2,617,114 of CP067345.1, read as the reverse complement.
TCCAAAATATAATAAAAACATTTTTAGAAAATGCAGATTATACTATCATAACAGCAAATAATGGTCTTGATGGAATTGAAAAGTTTAAAAAGCAACAATTTGATTTTATTAGACATACTGATGCCAAAAATAGATGGCTTTGTAGTTTGTGAGATTATTTAGAAGAAAATTTATCTGATTTTGAAGATGAAGAGTTATATATTTTAAGCATTAAAAAAAGTAAAACAAGAACTATTATTATGATAGCTCATATAGATTCAGCATTAAAAACTTTAAAGTTAAGACAAGAGAGATTACAATCATATGAAAAATATAGAGCATTGGAGCTTTACTATTTTGATGAAAAAACTTATGAAGAAATATCAGAAATATTAAACTGTGGAGTAGTTACATCAAGACGTTGGGTTAATGAGATGATAATAGAACTTGGTATATATTTATTTGGTGTAGATGGCTTGAAATTAACTGTTTGATAAATACATGATAAAAAGATGATATTTTAATGATATTTAACCCCTGTTATAATGGTAGTATGAAACAAGTGTATAATATATCCCCTTGAAAAAGACTAAGTTACCCCGACTTAGTCTTTTTTAATTTGTAAATAAGGAGAATAAAAACATGAATGATTTAAGAGAAAAGATAATAAAAGAATTAGATGAATTTAATATAGATGCTGATGATGAATTCTTAGATTATGGAGTTGAATATGTTGAGAGTTTTATAGGAAAAAGTGCTATTAGTGAAGATTTATTGATAAGAGGAGTAGTGCTTACAGCAAATTATATAGTAAATATGAAAGCAAAAGATAGAGCGAATAAGACTTAGATTAATTTCTAGGTCTTTTTTAATGCAATTTTTAATCCCTTATATTGAGGGGTCGAAAATAAGGGTGCTCAAACTGAATATCCTTTATTAATAAATAATTTAGGAGGTAGTAGTATGTTGAAAATTTTACAAGAGAAAAATGTAAGGATGATATGGTCAAAAGATGGAGAAGACGTTTGGTTTCATGCTGGAGATGTAGGAGAGGAATTAGGCATAGTAAATATTCATGACACATTAAGAAATATAGATAGGGAATATAAAAAGAAATTTAAGGATTCAGATGTCGGAGTTTCCGATAACCGAAATTTTAAAGCTAAGTTGAATAATCGTGGAGAAGTCTTTGTCACAGAAGAAGCTGTGTACAATATGTCATTTAGAAGTAATAAAGCAGAAGCAAAGTTATTTACAAAATGGGTTACAAAAACGCTTAAACAAATTAGAATACATGGTTATTATATTGCTACAGAAAAAGACCAAGAATGGCTGGAGATAAGAACAGAAGGTAAAAAGGTAAGAAAAGATTTTACAGATGAAATACAAGAGTTTGTTTATCATGCTACTAGTCAAGGAAGTAATAAACCTCAGATGTATTATAAACATTTTACTGAACTTGTAAGAAAAAAATTAGGTATACCAAAGGGTGTAAAAAGAGATGAGTTAAATCAAAGTGAACTGTTTGATATACAAGCACTTGAAAGAATTATCTCTATGAAATTGCCTAAGTTAATAGATAAAGATATGAATTATAAAGAAGTATATAAAAAGATTAAGGAATTAATAGAAATGATTTAAAGTGACTATCTTGATGGATGGTCTATTTTTATACAATAAATTAAGGAGGAGAGAAAAATTATGAAATTTGAAGAAGTATTACCATTATTAAAAAATGGAGAAAAAGCATTTAGATTATGTTGGAATGGAAAAGGAATGTATGTGCAAATGGATAAAGGCGGAAATTATGAGTTTTCAGAAATTTATCCATTCTTTGTAATAAAAAACACATTAAATTCTTTTAATACATGGGTTCCAAGTGTAAGTGATATATTTGCAGAGGATTGGGAAGTAATAAGATAAAAGGAGAATAATAGAATTATTTTGTAGTTGCCAAACGATTGTTGAAGGATATTGACCTTTGAAGTTGAATTTTATACTTTGGAGGGGATTAATATGTACACTAAAAAAATTAAAGAAACAGATATTATTGATGTTTGTGGTAAAAAATATGTAGGAATTAAAGTTAATGAAGGGCAGCTAGAAGTATTAAAACTAGAATTAATGAATGAATATCTTGACAGACCCCCATTTATGATAATAAGTGGAGTACAAATTAGAAATAATATTGGAACAAAGGATAGACCAGATATATATAATAAATTCAATATTTTAATACAGTCTAGTGAAGAAAATCTAAAATTAGCAATTAATACTATTAACAGAATATTAAATAAGTTATAGACTAATGATAAAAAAAGAACTCTAACCAGGGTTCTTTTTTTATTCCCAAAACGACAAACAAACGAGGTGGTGAGGTGCAAGATGTGAAAGAAAAAGTAAAACAAGATTACCTAAAAGGTATGAAACAAAAGGAAATCTCAGCAAAATATGGCATTAGTTTAAATACTTTAAAATCATGGATTAAGAGATGCAATTGGGCTATTGAGAAAAAGAAGAGTGCATCTAAAAATAAAAGGGGTGCACCCATAGGTAATAAAAATGCCACCGGACCTCCCGGAAATAAGAACGCTGAAAAATTTGGTTTCTTCTCAAAATATTTACCCGAAGAAACTAGGGAATTGATACAAGAAATATCCATAAAAGATAAATTCGATATTCTTTGGGAACAGATAACCATTCAATACGCAGCAATAATAAGAGCACAAAAGATAATGTATGTAAAAGATAAAGAAGAAATGATTAAAGAGTTAAAGAAACATGAAAGCACAGAAAATGGCGAGAAGATAGAGTATGAATTTCAATTTGCATGGGATAGGCAAGCATCTTTTCTTAATGCACAGAGTAGGGCAATGAGTGAGTTAAGGAGTTTAATTAAGCAGTATGATGAAATGATTCATAAGGATTGGAATTTAGCTACAGAGGAGCAGAAAAATAGAGTTGAAAAGTTAAAATGTGAGGTTGATAACCTGAATAAAGATGATACAGATAAAGAGATAACTGTAAAAGTTATGAAAGCGAGTGGAGAAAATGGAAAGTAAATTTATATCAAATGACCACTTTTATGATTTTATATTCAATTGGGATTACAAATTTTATTTTCTTGTTGGAGGATATGGAAGTTCAAAGAGTTATCATGTAGCAACTAAATTAATTATTAAGCTTCTTGAAGAAAAAAGAAAAGCTTTAGTGGTAAGAGAAGTATATGACACAATGAGAGATAGTTGTTTTTCTCTATTAAAAGAAGTTGCAGAAAGTATGGGTTTAGGAGATATATTATCATTTAAAACAAGTCCTATGAGAGTTATATTTCCAAACGGAAGTAAAATAATATTTAAAGGGATGGATAATCCAGCTAAATTAAAGTCAATAAATGGTGTATCTATAATATGGTTGGAAGAATGTTCAGAGGTTAAATACACTGGTTTTAAAGAACTCTTAGGACGTTTGAGACATCCTAGTTTATCTAATCATATAATTTGTTCAACTAATCCAATCGGCGAAGATAACTGGACTTATAAACATTTTTTTAGAGATGAAGAAAAAGACAGGTTTGTATTAGATGATACTGTGTTATATAAAAATAGAATAGTAATAAAAAATAATACATATTATCATCATTCAATTGCAGATGATAATTTTTTTCTGCCAAAAAGCTATATAGAGCAACTTGATGAAATGAAAGAATATGACTACGACTTATACAGAATAGCAAGAAAAGGAAGATTTGGCATAAATGGAACCAAAGTATTACCACAGTTTGAAGTTATGGAGCATCAAGAAGTTATAAATAAAATATCTAATATACCACAAAGGTATTATAAAGTTGGATTCGACTTCGGATTTGAAAAATCATACAATGCACTTTTAAGATTAGCTATAGACCATGAAAATAAATATTTATACGTTTACTGGGAGTACTATAAGAATCAAACTACAGATGATGTGACTGTTAAAGATATTAAAGAATTTAAAGATACTCAAGAATTAATAAAAGCTGATGCTGCTGAACCTAAAACTATAAAATATTTTAGACAACAAGGTTTTAATATATTTGGGGCTAAGAAATATGCTGGAAGTAGACTACAAAATACTAAGAAGGTTAAGAGATTTAAAAAGATTTATTGTTCAAGTGAGTGTAAACATACAATAAAAGAGTTAAAGAACCTAACATACGCTACAGATAAAAATGGAAACTTAATATATGATGAATTTAATATAGACCCTCATACATTTAGTGCTATATGGTATGCACTTGATGGTTATGAAGTGTCAGATATTAAGGAGTTAAAATATAATAATGACATTTACAATAAAGGTCTAGGGTTGAAGAAAAATAATATACCAAACCAATATAATAAGAAGGGAGGAGTTATATTCTAGTGGATAGTGTAAAAAATACTTTGCTTGGTTTAACATCTGAACAGAAGAAAGAAATGAGAAGAATAAAAGAAGATTATTTTTTCTATAAAGGTGCAGTTAGTGAAGAAGATAAGTATAAACTTGATAAAACTTTATTAGGTCAAAGTTGGGTTGTAAATGATGATTTAGACTATGTTCCAACACAATTAATTGACAATAAAATAGAACCATTAATTAAAAGACAAGCAAGGTTTTTTCTAGGAAAAGAACCTAATTTGTTGTTTAAAGCTAGAGATAAAAAAGATAAAGAAGCTTGTGAGAATTTAAGAATTTTCATTGATGATATATTAGATGATAATAAATTTTGGAGTGAGACACTAAAAGCTTTTAGGATTGCAACAGTAACTAAAAGAGTATTATTAAGGATTGAAGCTAATAAAAATGAACCAATTAGTTTATATTACCACGATTCAAGCGACTTTAATTATGAAGTTGATATGAAAGGTAATCTAACTAAAGTTGTAGTGGTTAGATTTATAAGTAAAATAGATGATGATAATTTATACAATAGATACACTTATTACTTAGAAAATGAGGTATGTAAGTTTAAAATAGAGCAGTTCAAAGAAAAAGATTTAAGTAATCCTATAAGTGTTCAAACATATGATACAATATTTACAAAAATACCATGCATATTATTTTTAAATGAAAGCGACCTAATAAATACAAGAGGTCAAAGTGACATAACACAGTTAAAAGAGCTTCAAAATCAACTTAATAGAAGGGTTTCTGATTTCTCAGATGCTCTAAGATTTCAAATGTTTGGTCAAACAGCTATTATAGATGCTACTGAGGAAACTGTAAACAAAACCAAAATAGCTCCTAATGCACTGATGCCATTAAAAAGCAATGATGCAAGTGAAAATGGCAAACAGGCACAAGCAAAAAGGGTTGAAAGTTCGTTCTCTAGTGCTGAGCCAATCAATATGTTTTTAAAGAGACTTGAAGATAGTATGTCAGATAAGCTGAGTATTCCAAAACCCGAACAGCTTCTTAATATCCCTAGCGCAAAAGCTTTGAAGTATATTTATTATGATTTAATAGCTAGATGCTACGAGAAATGGAACGACTGGGAGCCAGGGATTAAACTATTAATTGATTTAATAATCGAAGCATGTGACAAACTTAATTGTTATAATAACTATGATAAAACTTGGACTAAACTAGACTATTTAATAGTTTTAGAAAAGAAATTCCCAATACCCGAAGACGAGGAAGACAACAAGCGTTTAGCAATGGAGGAAGTTAACAATAATGTTAGAAGTCATAGAAGTTACATAAAAGACTTTGGCAGTGATGATGATTATGAAACATCTTTTAATGAAGTATTAGAAGATATTGAAAAAATACAATCAGTAGAGCAAGACCAGTTCAGAAAAGACGCAGATATAGAGATTGATAATACTGATGAAGAATTAAATAATGAATCTAATAATAAAAATTCTAATAAGAATACTGAAGAATAACAAGGTATTAATATGAAAGATAACTCTTATACAAAGAAAGTTCTTGAAGCTAGAAAAAAAATTTTGTTATTAGATAAAAAAGTACAATTAGAGATATTAAATGTCTATAAAGATGCTAGTAAAACTATTTTAAGTGACATTGCTAAAAATAAAGAGTTAAATCTAAGTAATAAATACTTAAAAAAGCTAAATAAATCAATCGAGAAGTACATTAACGAGTTAAATCAAAGACTAGTACCTATTGCAGAAAAAAGTATAATAGAAGCTTCTAATATAGCTAAAGAATTACAAATGTATTACTATCAATCAATAGTTCCAAATACAGCTATGAACCTTGCATGTGATGCTATGTGTATAAAGGCAACTACTAGTGTAGTGGAAAAACTGGTTACAGGTAATTTTTATAAAGATAAAAGGTTATTAGATAGCAGAATTTGGGGCTATAGTAATAAAAATAGAAAAGGCATTGATAGATTAATAAAAGTTAATGTTGCTAGAGGTGCTAATGCAAAGACCTTAGCAAAGAGTTTAGACAATTATGTTAATCCAGTTAGAAAAACAGAGGCTAAAACATTAGAAGTTGGAATGAATAAAAGTATATCTTATCAAGCTCAAAGACTTGCTAGAACATCTATAACACATGCTTTTGTAGAAACAAGTGTTCAAAATGCGATAAATAATCCTTTCTGCGCGGGGTTACAATGGAACCTAAGTTCTCAACATTATATTAGACAAGTAAAGTGGAGGGGCGAGGATGAATGTGACGAGTATGCAGAACAAAATCGTTTTGGACTAGGTGAGGGAGTTTTCCCACCCGAAAAGTATCCTATTCCACACCCTAATTGTTTATGTTATCCTACTCAAGTAGTAGTGCCAATAAATGAAGCTTCTAAAATGATGAACGATTGGGTAACTGGTGGAGACAATGATATTCTTGATAGTTGGTTTGATGGAATAACACATCAAAATAATAGTGCTCCAATCATTAAGAAACAAAGAAATAAATAGTTTTATTAAAGAACATTTAAATGATTTGGATAAAATATTTAATGAATTGTTAGGAGGGATTTAGATTGCTTGAAGAAATGAGAAAAGATAAAAAATTGTTAGAGTTAAGACGATTATATAAAGAGAAGTATGGTAAAAACGCACCTGGGTTTAACTATGATGAATACAATAGTTATGCTGAGTATAAAGAAAAGTTAAAGGAATTGATACAGAAGTAAAGTAAGCACTTATTAATTAAATATTAATGAGTGCTTTTATTATGTTTAATTATAAGGAGGGCATAAAGTATGGATTTAGAAGAAGAAAGAATAAAATCAGTAGTAAGAGAATCTAAAGAAATAAATTGTTTACAAGGAAAATTAAATAATGAAAAGAAAGAAAAAAATGTTTTAAGGAAAGAGTTAGAGTTATATAAATTGAAATCTCTTTGTAATCCAGTAGTAGATTTTTTAAGAGAAAATTATAATTCTCATTATACATTAATAATAAGTGAAAATATAATAAAACTTGTTTCAGATGAAATATCAATACCTAATATGTTTGATTTAAATCTTGTAACAAATGAAGTAGTAAAAAATTTACAAAAATCATTAAAGGAGGAAATTGAATGTTAGAGTATTTTAAAAAGTTACTTGGAGATGAAGAAGGACAAAAAGTTTATGAAAAATTATCTAAAGATAAAGAAAATAAGCTTCTTTTAGATAATATCAAAAGTCCTAAATATGTTGAAAAGACAGAACTAGAAAATGCAAATAAAGAGATTAAAGAGTATAAAAAGCAAATAGGGGATAGGGATAAGCAACTAAATGATTTACAAGGCAAAGTTAAAGATAACAAAGAGCTATCAGATGAAATTGAAAGTCTTAAAAATGCAAATAAAGAAATTAAAGAAAATGCAGAAAAAGAAATTGAGGTTTTAAAATTTAATACAGCTTTTGAAAGAGCTATTGAAAGTTATAATCCTAAAAATCCAAAAGCTTTAGCAGCCCTAATAAACAAAGAAAATGTTAAATTAATTGATGGTAATTTCATTGGCTTAGATGAACAAATAAAAGCTTATCAAGAAAGTGACAGTTATTTATTTAAAGATAAAGAAGATATAAAGATAAAAATAGATGGTAAACCACTTGATAACTTAGGTTCTACTACATCAAGTGAAGAAGGAAGCGAGAAAAAGAGTCTAGGCGAGAGATTAGCAGCTGAAAAAGCAGAAGCAAGTAAAGCTACAGAATCACTAGATAGCTTTTTTAAATAAATTATAAGGAGGAATAAAAAATGAGACAAAGCTCAAAAACAATTTCTGTAGGAAAAAAAGACATTAGAGATATAGCAGGAGAGCATTATATCAATTTAAATTTTAAGGTAAAAAAGACTGATGTACAAAGTAAATTAATTGATGGAGTATTACCAGCAGGTACTTTAGTAAATAGCACTGGAATACCTGCAAATGATGCAACAACTTATGGAGTGTCATTTAATGAAGTTGATTTCAATGATTCAAAAGGAACAGAAATATTACCAGTGTTAGTACACGGCTTTCTTAATAAAACTAGATTAAAAGAATACACAAATGAAGAAATAACTGTCGAAGCTGAAAAAGCAGTAGCAGGAAGAATATTATTTATATAATAGGAGGATGAAAATACTAATGGAATTAAAAAACTTTATAAATTCAAAGGAAATAGCTTTATATATTAAAAACTTACCACCACAGACAACTATTGATGAAGCTTTATTTCCAATAACAAAACAATTATCTACAGAGATAGAAATAGCGAAAGGAAGTAAGAAGAAGCCAGTCGCACTACGAATGAGTACATTTAATTCAGTGGCGAAAGTAAGAGCATTGAAAGCAGATGTATCTATAGAGAAAAAAGAAATGCCATTTTTTAAAGAAGCTATTGGAATTGATGAAAATGACAGAAGACAATTGATTATATACCAAACTGCTAACAATCAAAATCTAGTAGAGTCTTTAATTAAAACTGTATTTGAAAACTATGCAAATTTAGTAGATGGTGCAGGAGTTCAAATGACAAGAATGAGAGCACAATTGATGCAAAAAGGTGAAATAGAGTTGATTACAAAAGATGGAGATGTTGTTGTTGATTATGATATACCAGCTAACCATAAAGAAGTGTTAACAGGAAGTGCAATGTGGAGCGACCCTAAAGCTGATGTAGTAGGCGATATAAAAAGATGGCAAAAGGTATTTGTTGATAAAGGTTCAGAAAAACCGACAAGAATGCTGTTAACTGAAAAAACATTCGGATATATAACTCAAAATGAAGCTATAACAAAAGATTTGAAAACTAGAAGTTTTGGAGATATAATTCTTACTGATGATGATTACATTTCATTTTTAAAGAAAAAACTAGACTTAGAGATAGGTCTTTTAAATGGAACTTTCTTAAATGAAGAAGAAAAAACAATGAGTTATTATGAAGATAATCTTGTATCTTTAATTCCAAAGGGAGCTATAGGTAAAACTATATTTGGTACTACTCCAGAGGAGTTCGATAGCCAATATGGCAGTGGAAAGTTAGATACACAAGTCGTAAAAACTGGTATAGCAATTACAACTATGGTTAAGGAAGACCCTGTTGCAGTAGATACAAAAGTTTCTATGGTAGGAATACCAAGTTTTGAGAGAGCAGATGATTGTTTCTTTGCTACAGTAGCATCTTAAAAAAGGAGGATATTATGGCTAAAAAGAAAGATAATTTAATGCAAGTAAAAGCTTTGGTATATCTAAAGTATGATAATGGATGCTATAAAATAGGTGATGTATTTGAGATTAGAAAAGCTGACCAAGAACTTATGGAGGAAAAAGGATATATAGAAGTAATAGGAGAAGCTGAGGAAAAGAATAATATTGATAATGAGATTCTCAACAAAGATGGTGAGTAGACATGGCTATTACTGATTTAGATAAATTAAAACTCAATTTGCAAGAAGAAGAGTATCCTTATTTTACAGATGAACAACTTGTGATGTTATTAGAATCTAATGAGAATAATGTTTTAAAAGCTTCATGGAGAGGTTGTTTACTCAAAGGTGCTACAGATGATTGTATTAAAATAGGTCCTATAGAAACTAAAAGTAGTAATAGTTCGTACTGGTTGTCATTAGCAGATATATATAAAACTGATTATTTAGAAGAAAAATCAAAGAATGAAACAACTAATACAGGATATAAAACATCTATGACAAGAGTTGATGGTCAATGAGAAAACTAAGAACTGATAAGATAATAAAAACTGTTAATCGAGGGATAGCTTTAAATCCTCAAACAATAACTATAGAGCAGGAAATTAAACAAATAGTGGATGGAGCTATTGAGATTACAAATGAAATAAAAGAACTAACAGTAGTTATATATCCCGAAAAAACTAATGATACAGTAATAAATAGTGAAACTATTGGTACAGTTTATAAAAATAAAAATTTTGGTATGGTTGCAGATAAAGAAGCTGGTTTAAAATTAAATACTGAAAATGATATAACATTTAAATGTATTGAAGGTACTATGAAATTAAATTATGTAAATCCTATTGTAGTTGAAGAAAAGATTTGTGGATATATATGTGGTCTTGAAAAGTTAGATTAGAGGTGGTTTAGCATGGGTGTGTTTACTAAGGCTATAAATGAAATTGATAGGAAAAAGGCTACAATGCCACTTTTATGTATGAATATAGCTTTTATGCTAGAAGGAGAAGCTAAGAATAGTGCAAAATGGACTGATAGGACAGGAAATGCAAGACAAGGTATAACAGGAACTAGTCTAGGTGGAGGTAACCAATATATTGTTCGTCTAGGTCATGGTGTTGAATATGGAAATGTTTTAGAAGAAGGTTCAGCACCTCATATTATAAAACCAAAAAGTGCAAAAGCTTTATTTTGGAATGAAGCTTCACATCCTGTAAAACAAGTACAACATCCTGGTACTAAAGGTACACATTCTTTAGAGTCTACAGTTAGCAAGAATATATCTAAAATAGGTAAATTAGTAGAAGGACATTGGAGTAAATAATATGAGAGCAGGAATAAGAAAAGCCTTAATTGATAACATACCAAGATTAAAAGATTGCTATGAACCAACTGTACCTAATAAAAAGACTATAAAACCATATGCTGTAATTGTTCAAGGCGAAGATGCTGACAATGAAGGCGATGTTATAGGTTTTAGAAGGACTATAAACATTTGGTTATATGAGAAAAGGACTACATTTAATAAATTAGATGAACTTACAAAAGAAGTTATAGAAATATTAGATTTTAAAACTATAACAGATGATACTACTAACGAGGTATTTACATGTATTTATGAAGGTGCAGTTGGTCAAGATGTCATAGATGAAGAATGGGAAGCTATAATAAGGTGTCTGAGGTTTAGCATAATAGCTTTAGATGATAAAGAAGATATAACTAATGATAGATGGGTTGAATCTTTGTCAAAGTACACAAAAGATTTATTGGAAATTGAAGTTTACAAGGATAATTGGAAGAAAAATTTTATAGCACCATGCTGTTTGTGGCGAACTACAAATGTTGAAAACAAAAGGATTAACTATCATCTGATTGAGATTACCAAAACTATGAAGTGTCATGTTGTAAGTAAAAATAAAGATGAAATAGTTAAACTTCTTGAAGAATTAGAGACTAAGTTAATAATAGATAAGAGAGTAAGACTTAGAGAAGATAAAAACATGTATTTAACTCTTGTAAGTGTAGTTGAAGATAGAGAATCAGACATGTTTACAACAGGACAATTAACAGTTGTGTTTAAAATGATAGGTAAGATAAAAAGAGAAGGAACTATTATGAATGAAATTTATAGTAATGGAAATTTAAAATAGGAGGTGCAAGGGTTGGCTGAAACAATTAATAAAAAAACTAATATAAGTAAGCAGGAAGAAAAATATTCAAAAGAAGATTTCTTAAAAAATAGTGAAGCACTTGGCTACAAGAAAGAAGTAGTTGCAGGTGCTTTATTTAATTGTAAGAAAGAAGAACTTACAAAATCAGAGTTTGAGAAAGCAATAAAAGAGTTTTTAGAAAGAGAGGTGAAATAGTATATGGCAACTGGAACATGGAATGAAAAAGAAAAAAAGAGATACCTGGTTTTTACAACAGGTTTAAGACTCAAGCAGAGAAAACAACTAATACAGGGTTAAAGGGTAGATTAGCAATGCCAGTTAAAGCTAATTGGGGAGATGTAGGTAAGGTAATAACAATAAAAAACGACTTAAAATAGCTTAAAGCTCTATTTGGTGATGATATAAGTTATTCAGCTTACAAATTAGGAAAACTAGCTTTACTAGGGAATGTAAAGGAACTATTGTTGTATAGGCTCGTAGATGGAAATCAAAAAAATGGTACATTAATACTTAAAGATACTACAGAAAATACTGCAAAAGATGTAATTAAGCTAGAAACTAAGTATCCAACAGCTAGAAACTTTAATGTAACAATAAAATCTAATTTAGTAGATTCAGATAAAAAAGATTTTATTTTCTTTGAAGGAACTAAACAACTATTTTCTAGTTCAGTCAAAGGTACTATAGATGAAATAGTACTAGAAATAAACTCTAATTTAGATAATGAGTATGTAATTGCAACTAAAGTAGCTGATAGCGATACAGTTCTAGCAAACTTAGTAAATGTAGCACTTGAGAGTGGAAATGATGGTTGTACTTCTATCACTAATGAATCTTATCTAAAAGCATTAGAAGAATTTGAGAGATATAGTTTTGATTCTTTTGCACTTGATGGTGTGGCTGACGAAGCTTTGCAGGAAACTACAAAGGCTTGGGTGGCTAAGAATAAAGAATTAGGAAAAGATATATTATTATTTTTAGGTGGGAAAAAAGAGGATAATATAAAACAGATTAATGATAAATCAAAAGGTTTTAATGATGAAAATATAGTTAATGTTGGAAGCTCAGCCTATTATGAGGGAATAAAATATACACCTAGTGAAGTAGCTGTCTACATTGCTGCTCTTTCTGTAAGCAAAGGTATAATAGGTAGTATATGTAATGCTAAGACTATATTTGAAGAAGTAGAACCAAGACTAAGCCAATCAGAAGTTAAAGAGTGTTTAAAGAGTGGTACTTTAGTTTTGGATTTTGATGATGGAGACGTAATAGTTGTTGATGATGTAAATACATTTAAGAAGTATACAGATGATAAGAATGAAGCTATGGGATATATCTCTAATATTATGTTTATTAACACTATAAATAAAGATACTTCTCTAAAAAGAAAAGAGTTTGTAGGGAAAATATTTAATGATGCGACAGGGCAGACAACTGTTATATGTGCATTAAAGAAATATTTTGAAGAATTAATGAGCCAAGGTATTATATCAGAGTTTAATGTTGATATAGATACAGAACTTCAAGCAACTGCCAAAGCAGATGAGTTTTATTGGAAATGGGACGCTGTCAAGATTGATGTAATGAAGAAAATTTATGGTACTGGATACCTAGGATAAAGGAGGTTATAAAGTATGGGGAAATATGATGAAAATATTATAGATGCTGCAAATGTTGTTGATGGTTCAAATGCTAGAATAATAATTGATGGAGAAGAAGAAGGATATGGAACAGAATTTACAGCTGAAGTAGAAAACGATAAAAAGACTTTTAGAGTAATTGGTTGCAAATGGGAACTTAATAAAGCATCTACTCAAAAAGGTACTTTCTCTTTTACTGTACTTAAAACTACGTCTAAATGGATTAAAAAAGGATTTAATAAATTTGAAATAATTACAGAAATAGAAAATCCTGGGCTAGTTGGATATGAAAGAATTAGATATAAAAATTGTATGGTAGATAAAATACAACTAGCAAGCATAAAATCTGATGAAAATATAGAAATACAAATAGATGGAACTTTCGAAGGGTATGAGTTGTTAGATGAAATAGCATAATAAATAAATTTAAGCTACACGTAATTAATTTTATGTGTAGCTTTTTATAAAACTATAAAAATGGAGGAAGTTAAAAATGAAAAACTTAGATAAAGAATTTTTAAATGAAGGAATAGAAGAAGAAAGAGAGCTTACTAAAGAGGAAATAGCAAAGCAACAAGAAGATAATATAATTATGAAATTGACAGAGGATGCTATATTACCCGAAAAAACTATTTTTGTAAAAAGGTTAGATATACCACTCACACTTAGAGCTTTAACAGAAAAAGAGATAAGTGCATTGCAGAAAAAATATACAAAAGTCACTAAGGTGAGAGGTAGAAGGGAAAGTAAACTAATGGAAGATGAATTTAATATAGCTCTAATAGAAAAAGCTACTATAGTTCCTAATTTTAGTGATGCAAGGCTTCTTAATTCTATGAATGTTTCTAGTGGGGTGGAATTTATAAGAAGAAAGTTTTTAGCAGGTGAAATTGCATTAATTAGCGATGAAGTGTTGGAATTGTCTGGATTCTATGAAGAATTAAGTGATGATGATATAAAAAACTAATAAAAAGAGGTGGGAAGATTACTATTTTATATAATGCATATGTTAAACATAGTGTTCTTCCTGAAGATTTTCTAAAAAGAGAGAAAACACCTCAACAGCTTCTTAGAGTTTTTACACAACATGAAATAGAGCAAGAAAACAAAGCTATGAAAAATAAATAAAATTTAAATCGAAAGTGAGGTGAGAGAAATAGCTAAGAAAGAGATGTATCACATTGATGTTGTTATTGATATTACAGGAGATGAACAAACTAAAAATAAATTAAGTGCTATGGAAAGATACACGAAACAGACAGAAAAGAGAATGAAAGCACTTAATAGGATAAAAGCTAATCCAGTTATCCAAGCTCAAGATAAAACATCTAGTGTTGTAAATAGAATTAGCAACAACTTGAAAAGAGTGAGTAGAACAATATCTACAACTATAAACGCAAAAGATAGAGCATCTAGCGTTGTAAATAGAGTTAAAAATAAAGTAAATAGTTTACTTACAAGTAGACAGAGAGAAGTTTTGTTAAAAGCTAGAGACAAAGCTAGTCAAATTGTAGATAAAGTAAAGGCAAAGGTACAAAATTTGACTGCAGCTACAATAATTAGTTTAAATATGAAAGCTGACCCAGCTTTAAGAGTTATTTCTCAAACTAGAAGTAAATTAGGAGAACTCAAAAATAATACAATAATAAATATTAAAGCAAAAGGGGAAGAAGCATTAAATGCTATTTCTCGTACTAAGAGTAAATTACAAGAGTTTTCTAATAAGACTTATCAAGCAATTGTAAAATTAAAAGATGAAGCTAGTCCAACATTGAGTGGTATTGGAAGTAAAATAGATTCATTTATAAGTGGAGCAATAAGTAAATTCGCTCAATTAACAACATCAATTACTGTTGCACTTGGAGGTATAGGGGTTGGTTCTTCTATAAAAACTTTTGCTAATTTTGAACAAGGAATGAAAAATGTTCAAGCTGTCACAGGAGCAAGCGGAAAAGAAATGGAAGCTTTAACTGTAAAAGCTAGAAATCTTGGGAAAACAACTGCATATTCAGCTAGAGAAGTGAGCGATGCCATGTATTATGCGGGTATGGCAGGTTGGAAAACTAATCAGATTATCGAAGGTATGCCAGGCATCTTGAATTTGGCAGCAACAGGCGGAACAGATTTGGCACTAACAAGTGATATAGTAACGGATGGCTTAACATCATTGGGAATGGCTGCCAAAGATACTAATGAATTTGTTGATATTATGGCTGCAACTATAACAAATTCTAATACTGATATTGAAAAAATGGGTGAAACATTGAAATTTGTTGGTTCTCTAGGAGGTTCTTTGGGTGTGCCTATGAAGGACTTTTCATTAGCTACGGGTTTGATGGCAAGTAGTGCTATTAAAGGAAGCCAAGCAGGTACTTCTTTGAGAATGGGACTTTTAAGACTTATAAATGAACCTAAACGAGCCGCAACAGCTATGAGAAAATATGGAATAGAAATGAAAACAACTAAAAGTGGAAGTTTAGATTTAGCAGCAACAATAGATGAACTTAGAAATAAGCTTGGTAAGCTTAGTGACACGAAGAAAGTAGGAGCTTTAGGAGATATAGTAGGAGCTAATGCTTCAAGTGGTTGGGCTGCAATAGTAAATGCTAGTGAAAGTGACTACAATAAACTAAAAAAAGCTATTGCAGAAAGCGAGGAAGAAGCTAAAAGAATAGCTGACATGAAGATGGATTCCATAAATGGTCAGTTCGCTAAATTAAAAAACACTATAAATGATGTAAAAATTAGTATAGGAGAAAAATTAGGTCCAGTAACAAGAAACTTTATGGAAAATATAATTAGCAGTATGCCTAAAGTTGGTGATTCAATTGTAAACTTTGTGAGTAATTTTATAAATAACTTTGATAAAATTAAAAGTGTTTTACAAGGTGTGATTTCTATTATTGGTGGTGTTGTTGCTGGATTTATGGCTTTTAAGGCTTTAACAGTAATTTCTAGCGTAATAAGTATAATTACAAAGATAGCTACAGCATCAACGCTAATTGGAGGAATAGTTGGAGTTCTTGGACCCGTTGGTGCAATAGTTTTAGCTATAGGCGTATTAGCAGGAGCATTTTTATTTGCTTATCAAAAATCTGAAACTTTTAGGTATGGTATTAAAAACATAGGTAAATCAATATCTAATTTTTTAAAACCTTTAAATCCTTTCATAGAACAAATAAAAGGTAAATTTAAAGAACTTATAAATGCGTTAAAACCTTTGTTTGCAGTTTTTTCTAAATTAGGCTCAATGATTGTAAGTGCTTTATTACCAGTTATACAATTTTTGGCGACAGTTTTCATAATAAAATTTATATATTCATTTAATGTAATTGTTAACAAGGTAAAAGCTATAGTAAATACAACAACAGGAGTAGTAAATGGTTTAATGGAGATATTTAAAGGGATAGCTGATGTAGTTAAAGGCTTTAAAAATAGAGATATGAGCCAAGTAGCTAATGGGCTTAAATCTATTTTTAAAGGGATTATAGATATTGTTAAGTCATTGTGGAGTGGGTTAGTAGATTTTGTGACATCACCAATTCAAGCTGTAGTCGATATTTTGGATACTAAGTTTGGCAAAAAAGTGGAAGGCATAAAGAAAAAATGGAATGAATTAAAAGACTTTTTAAAAAATCCTGCTAAAGCAGCTCCAAAAGTTCAGCCAGTTAATCTGTCTGGAGAAAAAGCATCAAGTGAGTTACAAGCTTCATCAAATGGAGCAAAAGCATATATAAGCTCATTAGGTCAAAAAATAGGTGAAGGTGTTGGTAAAATTAAAGAGAAATTTGGAGAACTCAAAACATCTGCGACAGAAGTATTTAATAATATAATTTCTTTTGTAGGTGACAAAGCAACGGAATTAAAAAATAAACTTTTAGAAGGCATAAAACCTGCTATAGACACCTTTAAAGAATCGTTAAGTAATTTAAAAGAAGTTTTTGGAGGTTCTTTAGATAGTATAAAAGAAGCTTTTGGAGGTTTAAAAACTGTATTTAATGAAAATATTAAAACACCTTTCGAAAATTTAAAACAAAAAGTTTTAGAAACAAAAGAAAGTTTAAAAGAAGTTTTTGATAACTTAAAATCTAGCTTTGCAGATATAGCAAAGGCTCTTGAACCAATAAAAGATTTCTTTTCAAATTTGTTTAAGCCAATCAAAGATGATGGAGCAACTAAGACAACTAAAACCAATATGGATGAGTTAAAACAATCAACACAACGTGTTGGAACATCTTTCAAAGAGTTAGGAAATGCTTTTAACCAATTAAAAGAAGCAGCAAAACCTTTTATAGACTATTTAAAACAGATAAAAGATTCTTTAACATCTACTCTGGGAGATATAGGGGGAGGATTACTCAAAGGTGTAGCAACTTCTATAGTTTTAGTTATAACTTCTGTTATTAATGCAATTACATCTGTTATAAAGGCTGTAGCAGGCGCTATAAAAGGTGTAATTGATATAATAAAAGGAATATTCGAAATCATAGGTGGGATAATTAGTGGTGATGGCGAAAACATAAAACAAGGATTTTCTGATGTTTTCGAAGGAATTAGGGAAGTGGTTAAGTCTTTATGGGAAGGTATAAAAGGAGTTTTAGGAGCACCACTTAAAGCAGTTGTAAATTTTATTGATAATGGATTTTCAGAAAAAGTAGGGCAAGTAAAACAATGGTGGTCTGATTTAAAAACTAATGTAGGCCAAAAAATAAGCGGATTTGTTAGTTTTGTAAGCAATGGTTTTCAACAAAAAGTTCAACAAGTTGGAATGTGGTGGCAAGGACTTAAAGTAAATTTATCTGGCAAAATAAGTGGATTTGTAAGTCTTGTAGAAAACGGATTTAAAAGTAAAGTGGATTCAATTAAATCTGCTTGGGATTCTCTTAAAAAGAAACTTTCTACCAAAATAACTGGTTTTGTAAGTATAGTAAAAACTGGAGTAAACAATATACTAGACCATTTTGCAGATGGTGGTGTTGCAAGTAAACCAAGTATTTGTGGAGAAGCAGGTCCTGAAATGGTTATTCCTCTTTCTAATAATAAGAGAAGTAGAGCATTAAGTTTGTATAAACAAGCAGGAGAGATGCTTGGAACTAAAGCAAGTAATAATGTAATTCCAATTTCTCAGAAATTAGGAACTAGTTTTAATTCTACAAGTAGTATCCAAAATAGTAATTCTAGTATTATTAATAATGTTAGACAATTTCCTACCAAACAAGAAGAATTTAATAATACAGAAAATAGAATTTATCAAGAAGCTCAACCACAAAACATAATTTCTAGTGGAAGTAATGCGATTAATGTTGGTGGAATATCTATAAATATTCAAGGTAGCAATAACAAAGAAGAAATGATACAAGAAATATTGTCTCAAGTGGAAAGTGGATTAAGAGAAGCATTAGAAGACATTGGATAATTGTCGAATTATTGTTGAAAAAATCCTTCTTATAGATGTTATAATAACATTATAGACTATTGATTTATGAGGGGATTAAAATGAATTTTTTTAAACGAAAAGATGACATAAAGAATTTTAAGCTTATGTATATAAAAGGGCACCCACATTTTAACAATGAACTTACATGTACTATGTATATAGATAAAAAACTAGTATCTGTATATACATTGCAACAAGTACCTATTAGTGAAATAAAACTTTTAGATATAGAGAAAGTCTTTATTGATAATGATATGCTAATTATAGAAAGCAAAAAAAGTGTATTGTATTTTAAAAGTAACTCAAAAGATAAAATATGCAATATAATTAATCAAAATATAACAGATATGCAAGATAAAAAGACAGATACTATATTAAGAAATAAAAATAAAATAGTTAAACAAGGGGTAATGAAGATGGATTACTATAATTCTGTTGGAGTTCCTAATTGTAGGGGTGAAGCAATAAGTATAATTATTGACAACCATAATGCATGTTTAGTTATTGAGAGCAAACTTTTAAAAGAAGAAAAAATGCGTATTAAATTTTCTGATTTATATAGTGTAAATAAGTATAGTGAGAAAGAAATAGCATATAATAATAAGTCTGTTGTTGGAAGAGCAGCTATAGGAACTTTATTTGGTCCTATGGGAACAATTGTTGGTGGGTTGTCAGGAACTGGAAATAAAAAAAGTAAAACTGAAAAGTTGTTTATAAGTATTGAATATTTTTCTCATGGAGAATTAAGGGAAATAATAGCTGAAGATTCAATACTTAATTTTCATAGCCAAGAATTTATTGACAATATAAGGAGAAAAATAAATATAAGTAAGAATAATTTAGAAAATAATAAAGAAAAACAAATAAAATCAAATGATGATGCAATACAACAAGTGAAAGGGTTAAAAGAGTTATTAGACATGGGAGCAATAACAGAAGAAGAATTTAGTAAGAAGAAAAAAGAATTATTGAATTTATAACAAGAGAAAATAAATAAGTATAAACATACAAAGCACTTGGATATTCTGTTGTTTCAAGTGCTTTATATGTTAAAAAATGGTATAATATAGATAGAGAATTATATTAACTAAGTGTATGTAAAGAAATCTAAAAACACTTGGGATAAAACTGATTAGTGATAGTATTTGCAATGGTTTTAGAAAATTATGCTGTATAAGAATGTGTATTTTACAGTGGTTAAACAATAACATGAGATGTATTTAAATATTTAATGCAGATAACAAAGAAATAAAGATACTACAGTTAAACAATAACATGAGATGTATTTAAATGCAAGTGTTAAACCATTTTTGTTTTCAAGGTAAGCAAGTTAAACAATAACATGAGATGTATTTAAATCTTAAATTATTAAACATATAATACCTCCTTATTTTTAGTTAAACAATAACATGAGATGTATTTAAATAACTCAAAATTATCTACATTTTCAATCCTATCATCTGTTAAACAATAACATGAGATGTATTTAAATCTAGGGAAATTAACAACAAATATGACACACATAATAAGTTAAACAATAACATGAGATGTATTTATATTTAATAAGTATACTATTATTAAATCCTTCAGTTTAAACTATGAATATTTATACAAAAACACTTGCTTATGGTAGGTGTTTTTTATTGAAAGGATGTAAT
The DNA here is from genome assembly GCA_020641055.1 of Clostridioides sp. ES-S-0010-02. Classification (NCBI taxonomy): domain Bacteria; kingdom Bacillati; phylum Bacillota; class Clostridia; order Peptostreptococcales; family Peptostreptococcaceae; genus Clostridioides; species Clostridioides sp. ES-S-0010-02. The sequence goes on along the minus strand of CP067345.1, from coordinate 2,596,603 downwards.
TATAATGTAAAAAGTAATATATAGGTAAAATATGTAAAAATTATATGATATAATAATTGTAAGCAAGAAGATGTAATCTACAATTTATAGAGTGGAGTTCATACAAAAGATTATCCTCCCAACGTTTAGAAGGGAGGTGTGTATGTATGGATAATTTTTTGATTGGCGTATTAGCTAGCTTAACAGCTACTCTAATAGCTTACGTAATTGGTAAATTAATCAAAAAAGCAAAAAGCCACTCTCGCACAAAGAGTGACTTACAAGTTGAATTTAAATTTATGTTTAAATCCAAAAAATAATTAGCTTATAATTATGAACTTCACTCTACTGTCAAATAGATTGTAGTTCTTCTTGCTTTTATTATACCACAATAAAAAAATTTTAACATTAATTATTGTCAGTTTTGACAATAATTAATGTTAATTTTTATAAACAATGATAATGAATCTAAATTAATGAATAAATTTAATTATAAAAATTGTAAATAAGAAAGCACTTACTTTTATGGTAGGTGCTTTTGTTTTGCCAAATTATGCTATAATATTGTGTGAGATGAGTAATTTGTGGGGGATTTTATTATGTCAGCGATAATAATAGCAATAATATTAATGTTATTAGGTATAATTATATTTATAGGATTTATGCCAGGAAGTTTGGTGCTTTTGGCATCATTGATAATTCTTTATTTTGTTAGAAAAAAACAAAGAGTGATGTGTATTATATCTTATATGTTTCTTATTTTTACAATATATTTATATGCAGTTTGGGAAGATATAAGCCCATATACAGAAGAAAAGATGGCTATTTTAGAGGAACAACAAAAGAAAGAAGAATCAGAAAAAGAAATTGAAAGAATCAGAAAACAAGAAGAAATAGATAAAGAAAAAAGGGAGAAAAAATATGGAAAAAAAATCTCAGTAGAGGAGTTAAAAGCAAAATTAGAAGAATTAGTACCTCAAGAATATAAGGGTAGTCACTATAAAGTTGATGTAGTTGAGTCTGGGCTTACTCAATTTTATTTAACAGTACAAAATGAAAAATTTGAAAATACTAAAGAATGTCAACTATTCATAAAATATATAACAGAAGAATTAAAAGATTTTAAGATAGATTGTTGCACTTTTGAATTTTACACTAAAGATGATGGAGGTAGGTATAATAGGATTTATATTCAGTACTATAGAAAAGTACAAACTGGTGAAAAATCTGCATTAGATTTACATCTTAGTGAAAGTGATATTATGACTGATGAAGAGATTCAAAAAGGTATAGATGAGGCTGAAAAGAAAAAGTATCAGAGTTATGTAGACCCACTAGACCAAATAAAAAAACTAAAAGAGTTATTAGATTCAGGAGCAATTACACAGGAAGAATATAATAAAAAGAAAAAGGAATTATTGGAATAGAGATATAGCAAGCACTTACAAATATGTAGGTGCTTTTATTTTGCTCAAAATATTTTAAATTAATAGACTAAGTTCTTATTTTTAGATAGAATTATATTTGAGTAAAGAATTTAATAGGGGAGAGTATATTATGTGGGGAAAATTTAAAAAATTAAGTTTGTTGAAGAAACTTTTAGTGATATTTTTAATATACCTTATTGTATTTACAGTATCAATGATGATTCATCAAGCTATACGAGATTCAAAAAATAGAAATGAAGTAGATGAAGGAAATATTACAAAAGAAAATATAATTAGTGAAAAAGAAAAAGAAGATATTTATAAACAAGAGATGCAGGTAAAAGTAGACTCTATTATACCAGAAGACTTAAAAGATAAAACAACATATTATGTTAACATATTAACCCCAACAAAAGGTGAGGGATATATAGTTAGCATTCAAGTGGAAAATTCTAGGTTTAATGATGAAAATGAGTGTAGAAACTTTACTAAAGAATTTGTAAACAATATAAAAGATATGAATGATATCCATTCAGTTAGAATAAGCTTTATTGTCGATGTAACACTCACTTATAATGTATTTTTAGATGATTGGAATAATATAAAAAATGATGTAAATTTAATTGATGATTTAGAACTTGAAGCTAAAAGTTAGTCCTAGGATTAGATTAACTATACATAAGGCACTTACAAATATGTAGGTGCTTTTGTTTTGCTCAAATTGGTCGGTTGAGTAAAATAATTAGAAAAATGATATAGCTGAGGTAGTGTTTTGCGACGCTAGCTTCAATAAAATTTTATTTGAAAAATATTCCAAAATATCTTGACTGTAACTCGTTACAATGTTATTATTAATGTAACGAGTTACAGAAAAGAGGTGAATAAAATAGCAACTAAAAGTAGAGCAGAGTATATGAAGAATCGTCGAAAAGATAAAAGAGGTTTTAGTGTACTTCTAGACAAAGAAAAGTTAGATAAATTTGATGAAGTGTTAGAGGAAAAGAATCTAACAAAGAAAGAATGGCTAGAAGAAAAAATCGACGAAGAACTGGAACAAAAGGAATAAAAAATAAGGGTCACTCCCACCGACCAAAGTTTGAGCAACCCTTATTGACGTATACTATACATCAACTAACTATAGTATACGTCATTCCTTGAAAAAAATCAATTTTAAGGAGTGTAATAGTTATGGAAAATTTAATAGTAAAAGAGTTTAATGGAAGTCAAATTTATACTTTTGTATGGAAAGGAAAATCTTGTTGGATAGCCAACCAAATAGTTGGATTATTCGACTATGCAGATGTATCTAAAACAATACAGGATTGCGTAAAAGCAGAAGAATTTGAAATTGAACAAGAGTATGATGTATTGAAAGGAATTGAATTTAATGATTTTGTAACTACTTTAAATGTAGTCGCAAATAATATAATTAGTAATAAAGCTAGAAGTATAACTATTTTTTATGAAGATGGTTTATATGGATTCTTACAATACACAGACAAACCTATCGGTGTTCAATTTAGAAAATGGCTTAGACGAGAAGTTTTACCAAGCATAAGACAAACTGGTGCATACATAACTAATAACGCTGACCCTCAAGTGTTAAGAGAAAAAGCAAGTGAGATTGAAAGTCTAGACACAGTTAACAAGACTATAGAAATACTAACACCTTTTCTAAACGGTGCTGGAATAGATGAAAAAGCAAAGTTACTTACAGCAAAAACTATCTATAAGAAAGCAGGAATAGAGTTACCTTTGGAGATTGAAGAAAAAGAGCATTTCTTTGATACAAAACAAATTGCAATTAAATTAAATATGTATTCTAAAACTAATAAACCTGATTTTGTGGCAGTTTGTGAGATTATTAAGAAATTAGATATTAAAGAAGAAGAAAAACTCATAGTATTAGCAAATAAGGATAATTGGAATGGAACTACAACAAAGTATTCACAAAGTGTAATAGACAAGATTAGCAAATGGATAGAGGAAAATAATAGACCTGCTAAGATTGCAGGGGAGAAGAAGAATTATCATGTGGTTTATAAGATTGAGTAAATTTATAAGATTGTATTAAATAATATATTTTAGTTTAGTTTTGAGGGGGATTAATACAATGCGTGAAAGTTTACTTAAGGAGTACAATTTAAAAACTGATGAAGATGTAGAGTATTTTGTGAAATTTGCTAATGCGTTATATGAACTAAAACAGAATAGCGAAGAAAAATTTCAAGAATATGCAGAGATATTGAGAGGTATTCTTAGAGAACAAGAAGAGAGAGAAAATAAGTAAAATAATATGGATAAAGCACTTAGTAAGTACATAAAAGTGCTTTATCTTCCAAAATATGCTATAATTGTAGTGTTAAATATAGGGTGATTACGCATCCTAAATGTGAGCTTATCCCAAGTAATTGGGATAGGCACTCGCAAAGATAGTTGTAAAATGTAGCAATTATCACCGTCCTAGCGAATCGCTAGGTAAAAACATCCGAAATTTAAAGACACTTGGGATAAATTTGATTAGTGCTAGTATTTGCAATGGTTTTAGAAAATTATGCTGTATAAGAATGTGTATTTTACAGTGGTTAAACAATAACATGAGATGTATTTAAATTTACTGATAGAAATAGAATCAAAATTAAAATTGTCGTTAAACAATAACATGAGATGTATTTAAATGAACTAATTAAATTTAAAAAAGGACTATTTGGCAAAAGTTAAACAATAACATGAGATGTATTTAAATTAATCTCTTTTTAGTTCTTTAAGATTAATTTTCATAGTTAAACAATAACATGAGATGTATTTAAATGCATAAACTATATCGCCTTTTTTATTTATTGAATCCGTTAAACAATAACATGAGATGTATTTAAATATATTATCACCTTTTAGGTCTACATACTGGTACTCTAGTTAAACAATAACATGAGATGTATTTAAATATTTGCAAATCAAATTGAGAAGTAATTATAAAATTGTTAAACAATAACATGAGATGTATTTAAATTTTATGTATCCTACAATATCACTAATATCGCATTTTGTTAAACAATAACATGAGATGTATTTAAATTTTTCTCTGAAACAGTTTCGCCACTCCACATTAGCTGGTTAAACAATAACATGAGATGTATTTAAATCTATCTATTATTAAATCGCTTAAAATTCCATTTTCCGTTAAACAATAACATGAGATGTATTTAAATAAATCAATAGAATTTTCTCCAAGTACATATGTTGTAGTTAAACAATAACATGAGATGTATTTAAATAGTAACCAAATACGATTACAATCTCTAACATTATCTGGTTAAACAATAACATGAGATGTATTTAAATAATTTTGGTGGCAATGGTTCAACGTCAAATATATCTGTTAAACAATAACATGAGATGTATTTAAATTGTTGAGTTGGTTGTCTTTAAATTATATTTGCAGTTGTTAAACAATAACATGAGATGTATTTAAATTAGATTCTTTTCTGATAGTATTGCACATCTTCTACAGTTAAACAATAACATGAGATGTATTTAAATCAAATACCATCTATCTTAGATTTTTCTATATTTAATGTTAAACAATAACATGAGATGTATTTAAATATTGGTCAACAACTTTATACTTTCAAAAATGGAGAGTTAAACAATAACATAAGATGTATTTAAATAAGTAAATATCTTCTCCAGTTTCTTTATACCTATAGAGTTAAACAATAACATGAGATGTATTTATATTTAATAAGTATACTATTATTAAATCCTTCAGTTTAAACTATGAATATTTATACAAAAACACTTGCTTATGGTAGGTGTTTTTTATTGAAAGGATGTAATTATAATGTAAAAAGTAATATATAGGTAAAATATGTAAAAATTATATGATATAATAATTGTAGCAAGAAGATGTAATCTACAATTTATAGAGTGGAGTTCATGTATTAAAAAATTATCCTCCCAACGATAAGAAGGGAGGTGAATATACATGGATAATTTTTTATTTAATGTGTTAGCTAGTGTAACAGCTAGTTACATAGTTTATTTGATTAGCAAGTTAATCAAAAAAGTAAAAAGCCACTCTACCGCAAAGAGTGACTTAAAGATTGATATAAATTTTAAATATCATCGTAAAAAATAACTTTCAGTTATAGAACTTCACTCTACCGCAAAATAGATTGTAGTTCTTCTTGCTTTTATTATACCACAAATTAGCAAAAATATTGCCTATAATATTTTTTATAGTTAATAAAAAGATGAAATTTTTTATACACAATGATGATAAATCTAACTGGATGAATAAATTTAATTATAAAAAGGTGAATATAGTAAGCACTTACTCAAAAGGTAGGTGTTTTTTTATATAAAAAATCAAAGGAAGTGAGTTTATGGTAAGAAAACTGCGGTGTAGTATTTAAAAACATTTTAGAAAGGAAGTGATAACTTGGTAATAGACATATACCTAAAAAATGAAAAAGAAAAAATAGATTTCCATTTTCCAGTTAATCCGCAAGATTCTTTATCTATAAAAAAAGAAAAAAGATTTGAAACTGTAGATATAGTGAATTTAGGTGAATTTGACATTAAAAAAGAAGGGGAGAAGATAAGAGAAATATCATTCAAGACATTCTTACCTAACTTATATGATGCTTCTTATTGCAGATATAGCGAGTTAAAAAATCCAATCGAAGTAGTTGCAATGCTTGAAAAATGGGTAGACCAAGCCGAACCATTACGCTTAATAGTAACTGGTTTTGGTTACAATGGGTTAGTTACAATATCTAGTTTTAGCAATACTCAAACAGCGGGAAGAGAAGAAGATAGGGACATTGAGATAACATTTAGAACTTACAGAGAACTGAAGATAGAGACATTAAAAAAAGAGACTAAGAGTAATGCTAAAACAGACTTAAAAGATAATAGACCTAATACTCAAACTAAATCTAAAATATATACTGTTAAAGCAAGTGATACATTATATAAGATAGCTAAAAATCTTTTAGGTAAGGGTTCAAGGTGGAAAGAGATTTATAATATACCCGAAAATAAAAAAGTTATTGGTAAAAATCCAAATATTATTAAAAAAGGACAAAAGTTGGTGATACCTAGCAAATGAAAATAATACTAAATGGAAAATATGACATTGCAAATTTTAATGAGGGAATAACATTAAGTGAAGCTATAGATGGAGTTGCATATAAGATGGATGTATCATTAGTAGAACCTAAGCAACTTCAAGATATAGGAATTAAAAAAGGTGATAAAATAGTTCTAATTGATATTGCATATGAGAGTAAAAAAGAAGAAACTATATTTGATGGAGTCATATGGGAAACTAGAAGAAGTGAAAAGAGTAAAAAACTGACATTGTCTTGCAGAGAAAGGACTATTTACATGGAAGAATCAGAAGAACAATATAGTTTTAAAGAAAATACAGCAACACAGAGAATTGAGTACTACTGTAAACAATGGAATATACCTTACTACAATCTAGCTAACACAGGGAAGAAGCTTACTAAAGTAATACATAAGACTAATATACTAGATATGATTAAAAAGGATTTAAAGGAAACCGCTAGTAAGGGTGGAGATTTATTTAGAGTAAGAATGGATAATAAATTGAAATTATTTAAGCTTGGTACTAATGCAAATGTATATAAATTAGATAGTATATTAGAAGATGCGAACTTTACCAGTAGCTTTAATGATGCAGTAACAAGTGTAAAAGTGTTAGGTAAGAGTAAAGATGAAAATACAAAAGCACCTATAATTGGCACCTATAAAAAGGACTCAGATAAGTATGGGACACTACAAAAGATTAAACAAGATGAAAAGATAACTAATGCAAAAGAATCTAAGAAAGCAGCAGAAGCAATGTTTAATTCGGGTGAAGAAACTATAAGTGTTGACTGCGTAGTAGATATAAATAGAATAAGAGCAGGTGATAAAGTAAGTTTAAAAGGTAGAGAATACTATGTTATAGATGTGACTCATACACTAGATTCTACTCTAAAAATGAAACTAAATATAGGAACCTTAGAATATATAAGGAGGAAATTTTATAACAATGACTGATGCTAGATTTAATGGAGTTGCTAGAATATTAAAAGAAAAAATGAATAAAAGTGTTAATGATGGAGTCTTTGGAATGGGTTGTTCACTTGCAGAAATAACAACAAATGGTCTTAAGGTGAATGGTTATAAAGATGAAATACAAGATTATTTAGTTTTAGAGAATTTAACATTGAAAGAAGATTATTTTACTTTTTCAGATGAAATGTTAGGTGCAGAATATAGACATAAACATAAAATAGAAACTCCACAAGAATTAAAGCCACTAGATATAGGTGATAATGTATTAGTAGCTATTATGGGGGCTGAATTTGTAGTAATTGGGAGGGTTGTAAATGCCAAACCTATTTCCGCAGAATGAAACTTTTGAAACTGTAGAATTAAAAAATAATAATGAAAATGAATTGGACCTAAAGGGTTCTTTTTTATTTGATTTTATAAAAGGTGAATTTGTCAAAAATGCAGATGGAACATTAAAAAAATGTGATAAAGTCCAAGCATATAAACAATGGTGTCAAAAGGCTATATTAACACCTAGATACAAAAAAGCAGCTTATACAAACGTTTATGGAAGTGAAATAAAAGATTTAATTGCCAGTAACTTATCACAAAATGCAAAAGAGCTTGAAATATCTAGGTTAATAAAAGAAACTATTTTAGTTCATCCTTACACAAAAGAAGTAGGAGAATTTAGTTTTAATTGGTTGGAGAATAGCAGGTTAGTAGAGTATGAATTTAATGTATTGACAATAGATGATGAAAATATAACTATAGATGGCAATATAAAAAGGTAGGTGATTATATGGAAAGAGAACTACCTATACCAGTATTTTTGACAGAAGATGAAGAAGTAATACACGAAAGGATGTTAAGCAACTTTCAAGATGTGAGCACACTAGAAGGAGACTTTATTTATGATGCAACAAGACCTACGGCAGAAGAAGTTGCACAGTTAAAACAATTAGGATTACAAAATAATTTAAAGATTGCATTTCCTCAAACTAGCTATGGAACTTATTTAGAGTGGCTTGGTGAATGTAAGGGAGTATTTAAAAATCAACCAACTAAATCGGTTGGCATGGTTACATTTACAGGTGTACAAGGAACTATCATTGCAAAAGGGACTGTAGTAACTACTGTTGCAACTGATGAAAAGCAGAGTATAGAGTTTGAGCTTCTTGAAACTAAAATTATAGAAGAAAATGAAATAGTAGATATTAAAGCAGAATGTAGGATTACAGGAACTATAGGAAATGTATCTCAAAATACTGTAACTGTTTTATTAGGTTCTATTAGTGGTGTTAAATCAGTTACTAATAAAGAAGATTTCAAAGGCGGAATAGATATTGAAGATGAAGAACATTTTAGAGAAAGAGTTCTTGTAGCAGAACAAGAAGACAAACTTAGTGGAGCTAGTTCAGATTATATAAGATGGGCTAAAGAAGTAGATGGAGTTGGATATGCTTATGTAGTTCCAGAATGGAATGGAGAGGGGACAGTAAAAGTATTAATACTAGACAAAAATAGAAAAGCAGCAACACAAGAGTTGATAAATAAAGTTCAAGATTATATATATCCATTAAATATATCAGAAGGAGAAAATAGGGATGGGAAAGCTCCTATCGGGGCTTTAGTAACAGTTGTAACACCCGAAACACTACTTATTAATGTAAAAGCTAGTTTTATATTTAGTAACAGTTTTAATGAAGAAACAGTATTAAGCAATCTAAAAACTAAGATAGACAAATATTTGGATAAAATTGATTTAGGTGGAACGGTCTCATACAATGCTATACAGGCTATAGTAGGTTCTATGATGTTGACAGACGAAGGCATACAGGACTTTTCTAATCTTACTATAAATGATGTAAAAGAAAATATAAAATTGCAGGACCAAGTGGTCGGAGTAGGGGAAATAGTTAACGAGGTGGTTGGATGATAGCTTCTAAAAAAGGTAGAGAAATGCTTCTTACATTGTCACCAATATATGAACAATCTATCATAATGCAAAGCTTATATGAAGCTATAGGAAGCGAATTTGATAATTTAGAGTTATTAAATAAAGAAATAGAATTACAATTATTTCCTCAGACTGCAACGTGGGGTTTAAGTTTTTGGGAAAATAGAGTAGGTTTATCTACTAACTTAGATGAACATATAGAAACTAGGAGAAGAAAAGTCATTGCTAAACTTCAAAGCAAATATATTATGACACCTAAAAGAATGTCTATGATACTTCAATCTTATACAGGTGCAAATATAAAAATAAATGAAAACATATCTCCATATACTTTTGGTGTTGAATTAACCAGTACTCAAGGTTTTCCTAGAGATTTAGAAGATTTATATAAGAGAGTAAATGTTATAAAACCTTCTCATCTATCTGTAAGTTATAAGTTAGTATCTTTATTAAAAAGTAAAACTTATTTTGCACAAACAACAATTATGAGTGAAGAAATAACAGTATATCCTTATTCAAGTAAAGAAGTAAAAGCTAATGTCAAAGCTAAGTTTGCATTAGCTCATAACATGAGTTCAGAAATATTGACAGTATATCCAAAAGGAGGTGGTATAAATGGCTGATGAACAATTTTACACTATACTTACGAATATAGGTAAAGCTAAAATTGCTAACGCAGGAATGCTAGGTAAATCAGTAGTACTAGAGAAGATTCAAGCAGGTGATAGAGGAGGAAGCTATTACAATCCAACAGAAGACCAAACAGCATTAAAAAATAAAGTTTGGGAAGGGAATATAAATGCTTTTGACAAGGATGAAAATAATCCTAATTGGATTATTGCAACAGCATGTGTACCTGGTTCAATAGGTGGGTTTACAGTTAGAGAAATGGCTCTTATAGATAATGAAGGCGATATGATTGCAATTTGTAAAAGTCCTGAAACATATAAGCCAAAAGTTGGCAATGGAGCTATGAAAGATTTGTATTTGAAGTTTATCATAGAGGTATCTAATGTAGAGAAAGTGACCTTAATTGTTGACCCAACTGCAATATTTTCAACTAAAAAAGATGAAGAAAAAATATTAACAAATATCAATACGTTAGACACTAAAATTGATACAACTAAAACAGAGTTAACGAGCAATATAGAAACTGCTAAGACAGAGTTAAACAATAAAATAGGAGATACAACACTCCTTGAAACAACAGATAAAACAAATATAGTTAGTGTAATTAATGAGGTAAAAACTAGTGTAGATAGTATAGAAACAACAGCAGATAAAACAACTATAAAAGATACAGATAACTTATTTGAAAGTGACAATGTAGAGGAAGCATTAAATCAACTAGCAAGAAATTATAATACATTATCGGAAAAACAGAATAATTTAGAAACAGAAGTGAATGGACAGAGAATAAAAGGAATTTCAATAGCAAATAGCCTGATAGACATGATATAAGAGAGGTGAGAATATGACAGAAAAATTGACTGATAATGCTAGTTTAAGAGAACTTATGATAGCATTTGAAAGTACAAAAAATGACTTGCAGATAGGTAAAAATAATATAGCAAGTACATTGGGAAGTCCATTTTTAGGAACAGATAAATTAAATACAACTAAAACAAAAACACAAACATTAAAAAATACACTTGCGAGTAACATAACTAATAAAGGTATTGTAACAAACAGTACAGAAAGTTTGCAAGATATGATAAGTAAAGTTAGCAGTATAAAAGATTTAAGACAAGCAAGTGGTACAGCTAGTGCATTTAAAGGTAGATTTTATGATGATTATTATTACTTATGGAGTGTAAATTTACCACAACTAAATTTTGTGCCACTTGTTGTTTTTGTTTATGCTGACTATAGACGGCTTTCTATTTGGATAAATAGTCCTTTTTCTAAATTTATTTTTTATGGGAAAAAAGATAATGTAAGAACAGAGTTGAAGGATTTTTTTTTACCAGAGCTAAACAATGGAACTTCTATAGAAACAGTAATACATCTTTATGGGGCTTCAGGAGACACTTATGAAGTACAATGGTTAGCAATAGGGCAGGAGGTTTAAATATGGAAGTAGGAAAATTAATAATTTATGATAACAAAGGAAAAATCTTATTTCAAGGAGGAGAGGGAAAAGGAGATTTAATTCCATATGATAAAGATATGAAAGTTGATTGGTTAGAGGTAAAATACAATTCTATAGATTATTCTAAATATAGAATCATTGGTATAAATGTAGAGACAAAAGAACCTATTTTAGAGGAAATACCAGTATTTATTACAGAAGAAGAAAAGAGAATACAAGAGTTAGAAAATCAAATATTGATTGCAGAAAATGAAAAAGTGGGAGGATTATTATAATGAATATAAATAATGTTGTAGTAAGAATATTAGCAGAGAGGATTTTAAATAAGGGATTGAACCCCTTGAAAAATCGAGTTTTTGAACTGGATGATGTAACTAATACAGAGTATAGAAAAGCAGTAGAAGATTATATTATAGAGCATAGTGGGGTAGTAGAAGGAACAGAACCAACAAAGTAGGTTCTTTTTTTATTTCAATTAATTAGGAGGTTTTCATGAATGAAGAACTTTTCAAAGACAATTTGAAACGACATGAGGTAACAATAAATAAACATAATGATGAAATAGATGAGTTAAAAGTAGCAAATATAGAGTCTAAAGCAGAGTTAAAAGCATTGTGTGAGAACTTGAACTCACTTACTAGTATGCTAAAGTGGTTGATTGGGACAATGATTACAACACTTATAGGATTCTTTATATTTGCAATTCAGAGAGGAATATTTTAATTAGGAGGAAAATAAATGGATAATTTAATAAGTTTCATACCTGAGCAGTTGCTAATTTTAGTTGCTGCTCTTTATGTTGTAGGAGCAGGTTGTAAGAAGTATAAACAGTTAGATAACAAGTATATTCCAGTAGTGTTATTAGCACTTGGGATAGGTTTCTCAGTATGGATGTTAGGATTAAATCCAACCTCAGTATTACAAGGAGTGATTTGTTGGGGTATATCAATAGGTATAAATCAAACTTACAAACAGTTAAAGGAGGAAAATAAACAATGAAAATAGCAATAATACCAGGGCATACGCTAACAGGTAAAGGAACAGGAGCAGTTGGATATATAGATGAAGGAAAAGAAAACAGAATACTAACTGATTTAATTGCTAAATGGTTAAAACAAGGTGGAGCAACTGTATATACTGGCAAGATAGATAAATCGAATAATTATCTATCTGAACAATGTCAAATAGCCAACAGACAAGATGTAGATTTGGCAGTACAAATTCATTTTAATGCAAATAATACAACCCTAAATCCTATGGGTACAGAAACTATATATAAAACTAATAATGGCAAAATGTATGCAAATAGAGTCAATGATAAACTATCAATGGTATTTAAAAATAGAGGTGCTAAATCGGATGTAAGGGGTCTTTACTGGCTTGGTCATACAAAAGCACCAGCAATTCTAATCGAAGTATGTTTTGTAGACAGTAAAGCAGATACAGATTACTATATTAAAAATAAAAATACAGTTGCAAAGCTAATAGCTGAGGGTATATTAAATAAGAAAATAGATAATATTGAGGTGAAACAAATGTATAAACATACAGTGGTTTACGAGGGAGAAGTTGACAAGGTATTAGCACAAATAGTCAGTTGGAGTTATAAAGAAAATGAATGTAGAGTATGTGATATAAAAGATTATGTACCAGGTCAAACGGAGAATTTATATGTTGTAGGTGGAGGAGCATGTAATAAAATAGTTTCTATAACTAAAGAGAGATACACTATGATAAAAGGTAATGATAGATTTGATACACTTTATAAAGCATTGGATTTTATTAATAGATAGAGTAAATGTTTTATATGAAATAATTATGAATATATGGAAAAATATGTTTAATATAATTTTAATAAGGTATAAAGTTTTATAAATAAAACGATAAGGGGTGGATAAGATGTTAATAAATGATAAAAGTTTTTATCCAAATAATATTTATCCAGCAATAGACTTTCTTAAGATAAAAAGACAATTAAAATCAATATACAAGAATGATTTATCAGATTGTGGAAGCATATGTATAATAGAAAGAAAAGATTATTCTATAAGCATAAATAGCATAGGTGAGATAAATATATATTATGATTCAAGATATGAAAGTAAGATACAGAGTATAGTCGGTGAGATTGAGCAGTTATTCAAGTCTCAAATTAAAAATTTTAGAGTATCAAAATTTAAGCATTGATGATTAGAAGGTAGCAGCTAAAATTAGTTGTTACCTTATTTTTTTATAAAAAATAAAAATTATTTGAAGATTAGAATATTAATTTCAAAGTTTATTTCGAAATTGTATAATATGTGCTACAATTCAATTAAATAAATATTACTTTAATTGAGGTGTGGGGATGAAAACTTTAAGTAAAAAAGCAGTTATTTTATCACTTTCATTGGTAGTTGTATCACCTTTAGTACATAAGATAAGTGCACAAGATATTGAGAAGAATACGGAAGTTAGATATGAAGCAAGGAAAATTAATAACTTAGAAAATATGACAATGAAAGAAGCTTTTCCAGATGAGAATTTTAGAAAAGTAATTTGTGATGAACTAGGCATTTTAGATGATGGGAATCCAATTGGAACTTCACAAAAAACGATTATAGAATCTACAAAAGATTTAATATTAGGAAGTAAAGCAATAGAAAATTTATCTGGAATTAATTATTTTATTGGGCTAGAAAATTTCAGTTGTAGAGGAAATCAGTTAACAAGTCTAGATTTAAGTAACAACATAAATTTAAAAGAATTATATTGTAATGAAAATCAATTAACAAGTCTAGATTTAAGTAATAATAAAGAGTTGATAACAGTACATTGTGGGGAAAATAATCTAATAAACTTAGTTGTAGAAAATTCTAAATTAGAAGAATTGAACTGTAGAAAAAATAATTTGAAAAACTTAGATATAACTAAAGCAACTAATTTGACAACTCTTTTATGCTTTGAAAATGAATTAAGTAGTTTGAATTTATCTAAGAATCAGAAATTAAAAATTTTAAAGTGTGAGTATAATAATTTAAATACTTTAGATGTATCTACAAATTTAGAATTACAAGATTTAAACTTTTCCTTTAATCAATTAACAAATATAAATTTAGATAATAATAAAGAACTTATTAAATTAAGTTGTCAAAATAATAAATTGCAGAGTTTAAATTTGAAAAACCATGAAAAACTTGTAAAGCTATATTGTAATCAAGAGCAATTAAGTAATCTAAATATCGAAAATTGTATTAATTTAGAAGATTTAACTTGTGGTGAAAGTAATCTACAGGATTTGGATATAATCAGCAATAAGAATTTAAAATATCTAGATTGTGCAGTAAACAAATTAACAAATTTGAATACAGAGAATAATATAGAACTTGTAGAATTATATTGTTATGGCAATGAGATAAATGATTTGGATATAAGTAAAAATATTGACTTGGAAAATTTAACTTGTTATAAAAATAAATTAGATAGTTTAAATACAAGTAAAAATAACAATCTTAAATACTTAGATTGTTCACAAAATGAATTAATGAATTTGAATTTTTCTGATAACATAGAGCTTCTAAACCTATACTGTCAAAAAAATAAATTAACAAATTTAGATATAAATAAAAGTAGTAAGATAAGAAATTTAGCTTGTTCAGAAAATAAATTAACAAGTTTGGATGTAAGTAATAATGTTCTTATGAGGAGTTTAAATTGTTCAGAGAATAAATTAACAAGTTTGGATGTAAGTAATAATGTTCTTATGAGGAGTTTAAATTGTTCACAAAATGAATTAACTAGCTTGGATGTAACAAAAAACACAGAACTTGAGATGCTATATTGTAGGGAAAATAGGTTAGCTAGTTTAGATGTAAGCAAAAATACAAAATTAGAAGAGTTAGATTGGTCAAATCAAAAAAAATCAGTATTATCAGGAGGTGGAGGAGGTTCATCATCCACAAATGAAGAGTCTTCTAAACCTAAAATAACAACCTCAAATAAAAAAATAGTTGGTTCAGATAGAAATGAAACATCAGTAAAAATAAGTCAAAAAGGATGGAATAAAGCTGATAATATAGTGTTAATAAATGATTCTAGTATATCTGATGCCTTATCAGCAACACCATTTGCTAAGTCTAAAGATGCACCAATATTACTTACTAAAAATAATAACTTAAATAAATTAACAGAAAAAGAAATAAATAGGTTAGAAGCAAAAAATGTGTACATAGTAGGTGGATTAAAGTCTGTTGATGAAAAAGTAGTATCTGATTTAAAGGAAAAGGGATTAAATGTAATTAGAATATCTGGAAATGATAGATATGAAACATCAATAAAACTTGCAAAAGAATTAGATAAAAATTCTAATCTATCAAAAGTAGTAGTAGTAAATGGAGAAAAGGGATTAGCTGATGCAGTAAGTATGGGAGCTATATCAGCAAAAGAGGAAATGCCAATTCTTCTTACTAATCAAAATGATGATATGAAAGATATAAAAGACTTAATAGCTAATAAAAACATATCAAAATCATATGTAATAGGTGGAGAATCTTTATTTAATAGTAAAGAAGTGAGTAATACATTACCATCTGTAACTAAAATAGCAGGTTCTGATAGAACAGAAACTAACTCAAAAGTAATAAATCATTTCTATAGTAAAGATACACTTAATGACTTATATATAGCTAAGAATGGAATGAATAAACAAGATGATTTAGTAGATGCTTTATCCGTAGGAGTACTCGCAGGTAAAACGGAATCTCCAGTAGTATTAGTTGGAAATGGATTAGATAATAGCCAAAAAGAGTTAATCAAGAATAAAAAGTTTAAAAATATAACTCAAATTGGTGGAAATGGAAATGAGAAAGCATTTAGTGAAGTAGAAAACTTAGTTAAATAGATTGAAAGGTAGCAACTAGAGTTAGTTGTTACCTTCTTTTTTAATAAATTTAAAGTTTATATAACAATATACCTTTTCCTAATTAAATAATATAAGATTGCTGTTATAATAACTATTAATATAATTGCTATTATTGTAATATCTAATAAACTTATAGCTATATATTCAAAGCCTATTACATAGCGATAAAGCAATTCCAGTTTAACAGTTCTTTTCCTATCTATATTTCCATACATTGATTCTAATTTATTAAAATATTTTTCACTGCAAAAACTAGTTTTAGGTTTAATTAAAGATATTATTGTAGTTAATACTATAATTCCCACTCCAATAAGTATAAGATTGATATTCCCAAAATTCATAGTAGGATACCTCCTTCATAATTTAGCAAAATAGATTTAATTTTCTTAATCAAAGTATATCAGTAACATAAGTACAAAGAGTATCTAAAATATTACAAATATTAACATGATACATAAAACTAGAAATATCATTTTTTATAACATAAAAACAAGAGAACTATATTTTTATTATTACAATTCTCTTGCTTTAAGTTGTTAATCCTTTATATATTCAAAAATTTCTTCTATGCTTACATTAAATACATTAGCAATATCAAATGCTAGTTTCAATGAAGGATTATATTTTCCGTTTTCTAGGTTGCCAATAGTTTCTCTTCTTACACCTACCAATGATGCAAGTTCTTCTTGATTCATATTGTACCTTGCTCTATATTCTTTAGTTTTTGAACGAATTATCATTATTCTAATCCTTTTCCTTCTTTATGTTGTAGATATGCGAAAATTCCTATAAAACTAATCATTGCTATAGAAAAGCTAATTCCTAGTCCATTTTCTATATTAGAAGTTTTATCTGAAATAATAGATATAACCATAGATGCTGATAATGATGTAAGTGTTAAGAAAAATGCTGGTGTTGCTGCTTTTCTTAAATTTTCTTTAAATAATTCATCTGGCATTATATTAAAGTATCTAAAGAAAACAAAAAACGCACAGAAGCTAATTGTATGTATTTCACCAGTATATAATATACCAATTAGCCCTAGAAAACCTAAGAAACCTAAAAATCCAAGCTTATTTAGTTCTTTAAAATTTTTCATTAATAATTCCTCCCATACTATGCAATGTGATGTATTTTTAACTTCTTGTTAAGAATATATAACATTTTATGGTTGTCATGCAATATAAAAAATAAATTTAAAATAAAAAAATATTTTATAAATATTACTTATCTATATTATTAATAAAATAAGTAGTTTTTTATTATTTAAAAAGAAATACATAAAACTATAGTAGAAGTTGTAACAATAAAACGAACAAAAATTATCATACTAGAACATAAGACATGTTATAATTGTATTAGATATATACATTAACATACACCAAAGCACTCTTTTTATAGGAGTGCTTATTTTTTATATGGAATAAATTGGAATAAATATATATTCTAATTCAATTGATTACACACTCTTATTGGTATAAAATTTAATTATACATAAATTGGTAAGAGGTGTAAACTAATGAAGATTAATAAATTACCACATGCAGAACTAAAACTGATGAAATATATTTGGGGAGTGGATGATATCTTAGCCTCAAGGGATGTCATAGAAGCTATGAAGTTAAAGTATGATTGGAAAAAGAGTACAACACTAACATTCCTAAAAAATTTAGTAGACAAAGGATTTTTAACTACTGATAAGGTAGTTAGATGTACATATTATACTATAGCTATAAAGGAAACAGATTATTTAAAGGTTGAGACAAAAAGTTTCTTTAGTTTTATGCACAACAATTCATTTAAGAGTTTAATTTCAGCCCTGCATGATGATGAAGTTTTAGATAGTAAAAGCTTAGATAAGTTAGAAGAGTATTTTAAAAATTTAAAAGAAGATGATATTGATGAATAAAATAAGTGGTGTCCATTTGATTGGATACCACTTATTTCAATTGTTATAGATGTTTTAATTATTCGGACTAAATTATAATATCCTAATGGAGCAGGTAAGAGTACTTTAATGAAACTTTTGACTTCAAGAATACTTCAAACTTCAGGTCAGATTTTAGTAAATGGTAAACCCCTTAAACAGAATGAAACAGATTTAAAAAGTAAATTAGGATATTTACCACAAGAATTTGGTTTGTATGATGAGTTGACAGTGTATCAATTTCTTGAGTACATGTCAGTTTTAAAAGGTATTAATAAGAACACAAAAAAGATAATAGAAGAAGTTATTAGTCAAACTAATTTATTAGAAAAGAGAAATTCAAAGATTAAGACCCTATCAGGTGGTCAAAAACAGAGAGTTGGAATAGCTCAAGCAATAATGGGAAATCCAGAGTTATTAATACTAGATGAACCTACAGTCGGACTAGACCCTGAGGAGAGAATAAACTTCCGTAATTTATTTTCAAAAAACTCAAGAGATAAGATTGTAATATTGTCCACACATATTATAGAAGATGTTCAGTCTGTATGTAATAGATTGATAGTAATAAATAAAGGAAATGTGCTATTTGATGGAAGTTCTGAAGAGTTAATTAAAAAAGCGGAGAGACATGTTGGAGTTTATGAAGATAAAAATGGAAAAATACATAGCAATAAAACAAGCAAATTTAAAGTTACATCAAGTATTCTTACTACAACAGGGACTTCATATCGTATTGTAAGTCATAATCTTCCAGAATTTGCGATACCTGTAGAGCCATCATTAGAGGATGCGTATATGCTTTTAATATCTGAGGAGGAGATAAAGTAATGCAATCAATTAAATTTATCAAAGATGAGATAAAGAGGCTTTTTAGCTCAAAGATTACATGGACTTTCATAGTAGTAATAGCACTGATACCAGGTCTATCAATAATAATGTATGAAAATCCTGGATTATTGCCCCAAGGTAGTTCAGGACAATCACTTAGTTTGAGTATACCTGTTTTACTTAATCCAGCAAAGTTAGGGGCTTTAATATGTACAGTTTTATTCTCAATGTTTACAATATATGAGATGGATAGTATTTATAGAAACAAAACCAATGGTATCATAGAAACTATTATGGATGCTAAAAGTTTAAATTTAGCTAGAGTGATTTCTATTCTTGTATCAACTATAGTATCTGTAATAATTTCGATGATTATATGTTTTCCATATTCTATCATTAAGATGGGTGATAATTTTAGTTTAAGTACTTATCTTATAAACTATTTAGTTTTAATGTTACCAGCCTTATTATTTGGTATTTTACTTTCAGCAGGATTTTATTCTATAACAAGACGTATTGATTTAAGTATGATTATACTCCTTGTTCTAGTATTTTTATCTATAAATATAAAAGATAGTTATCTTATTGATTGGGTACAGACAAAAGTTACTATTTATTCTGATAGCTTTGGGAATACTTTGCAATTAAAAGCTTTATGTTGGAATAGACTACTTTGGAGTTTTATATCAATATCAACGTATTTATTAGGTGTGATATGCACAAGAAAATATGAAAAAAATGTTTTTTCATCTATACTAATTAATATGAAAAAGGTATCACTATCAATTTTAACTATAGTATTAATTGCAGGTTCTTATAGTGTATATGCATTTGAACCATATTATGATGATACTCCTCCACCTAAAATGGAAAAGGTATCAGATAAGAAGTCTGGCTCAGGTGCTGTTATGTCTACTGGTGCTGATGAAAAGCTAAATAAGAATATAAAATTACTTGATTCAGATCTTGATATAAAAATAAATCCTAAAAAGGCAAGATTAGATGGCAAAATACAATACACTATGGAAAATACTAGTGGAGAAAATCAAAACTTGGAATTTGATTTAAATCCTGGATACGATATTAAAGATATTAAGATAAATGGTAAGAAAGCTAAATATGATATTTCTAAGAAGAAACAAGCAGAAGGAAGACTTAGTTTGAATATACCTAAAGAAAAAAATCTTAAAATTGAAATTGAGTATGGAGGGAAATTAATAAACAATCAACTATTTGAAACTATTCTTGCAGGAGATACAATAAGTAAAGATAAGGTTGAGTTACGTAGTAAAGGTTCAATATTTCCAAAACCTAAAGTTGATGCTATGAATACAATGGAATCGATGATTCATGGTAATATAACTCTACCTACTGGAATAACACCTGTAGTAAGTGGAATCAGTACAGAAAAGGTAAAAGGTGATAAAAAGGATAATGAATGTACATGGAAATTTAGCACAAGAGGAATAATGTTGACTATAATAGCTGCAGACTATGTAAAAAAAGATATAAAAGCAGGTGGGATTGATGTGCAATTTTACTATAATAGAAAGCATGGAGATAAAATAAATAAAATGAATGCAGAGAAAATTATAAAAGATTCTATCAATTTCTATACAAAACAATATGGAGAACTAGAACGTTATAAAGTTATTCCGCTTAAGCTAGTAGAAGGAGGAGCCTCATCAGGACAGGTAACTGGAGGAAAAGCACATGAGAATATAAGTTATATGGATGAAAGTATTTTCAACCCAGATGTATTTGATACTCACATAGGAGAGGGAGAAAATGGATCTGAAGTTTTGGCTCATGAAATATGCCACCAGTGGTGGGGGATTATAGTACAAGTTGACCAAATGACACCTCCTTGGTCACCAGAAGGAATAACAAATTATGCAACTAATAAGTTCATGGAATACGAGTATGGAAAAGAGTATAGTAAAAAAACTATAGATAATTGGAAAGAAGAAAATGATAAGCTTAAGAGAAATTTCTATATGAATAATCCGCAGTATTTGGAAAAATTGCCTGAAAATTATGTATTCAATATTTTATCACCTAATTCTATGAGACTTCTATATAACAAAATGCCATTACAAATTTTGAAGGCAGAAGAGATTTTAGGACAAGATAAGTTTGAAGCTATTCTTAAAGACTTATATAACAAATATAAGTACAATATATTAAAATATGATGATTTCTTAAAGACTTGTAATCTTACAGGGGAGGAATTGAATTTTGAATAATTTAAAAATAATAAAATATGAAATGAAGAGATTGTTATTCTCTAAGGTATATTTGGTTTTAATATTAATAACAGGATGGTTCTCCTACCATGTCCTTAAGACAAAGACAATCTATGGTTTAAACGACACAGCACCATTTTCAGAGTGGAGTTATTCTGGTTTTTTACTTGATGTAAATCCATTTTTACTAGTTATAGTTCTTGTGTTTTGCACGTACATCTTTTCAAAGAGAGAAGAAGCTGTAAGGACAATTACTATGAGCACTAAGATAAAACCTACAACATATTTTTGCTTAAAAAGTTTTACAATAGCAGTTGCGTATCTTCTAACAGTTGCAGTTGTAATTGCAATAAGTTTTATTTTTTACAATAGATTATTTCAATTTAATGATTTTAGTCAATTTATAAAACCTATAATTCTAATTTTAATACCATCTGTGTTATTTATATCAGGTATGGGCATGTTTATTGGTAATATAAATGGAAACTTTCTATATATTTTTATTCCAATAATATTTCTTATAACAAATTCTGGTACACTATCTATTATATCTGGTAAAAATTTAGTGAACTCTATATTAGAGAGTAAAGTTGCAGACACGATGGGGAATCTTGCATTTGATATTCCACAGAGATTTGTAATAAGTAGAATAGCTTTGGTGATTATAGGTATAGGCTTAATAGTTATTGTATGCAAAGCATACAATAAAACTAAAATTAAAGCTTAGAAGGGTATTACAAAGAGTAATTTAGTTAAACTTCATAAAAATTGTAGCATTCTTATTTAAGGATTAAGAGTAATGTGTATAAATTAAAGTTTAGAAATAAAACTGACTATGAAAAACACAATATAATTATTAAAATTAAATACAACTAGAAATAAATCAAAGATAATCTAAAAGAGTATGTTTTAATCTATGATTTCATGGATTTTAGTACATACTCTTTTTATTGAGTATATGAATTAAGTAAGTTATGTACAATAAAAATTTTTATTATAATTCTACAGAAGGTTCCTCAATTAATTTTCCACATACATATCTATGAATAATATTTCTGTCATCACCAACATAGATAAATCTTTCAAGTCTTTCAAGTATAGAGTAGCTGTCATGATTTAAATCTGAATCATCAATAATTAATGCATCAAAATCATAATTTTCTTCAAAGCTACCAACTTTTCCAAAAAAACTTCCTCCACTTTTAGTTGCAATATAAAAAGCCTCAGATAACGATAGGAAATTACATTTCTTATTAGAATTTACCCAGTATAATTTAGATAGCTGGATTGCAGATACTATTGCTTTAAATATTGACAATGTATGACCACCACTTATATCTGAACCAAGAGCTAGTTTAATATTATTATCAAGTAATTTTCTAATAGGCATGGCTCCACTACCAACATTAAAATTAGAAGCAGGACAATGAACAGCCATAACCTCATTTTCTTTCATTAAATCTATTTCTTCTTGAGAGCAGTGAATACAATGAGCCATTAATGTAGCTGTTTGACCAAATAAATTGTATCTATTGTAGGCATCTCCGTAAAATTTAGATTCAGGTTCTAAACTTTTAACCCATTCAATTTCATCATGGTTTTCAGATAAATGTGATTGTATAGGAACATTATACTTTAAACATAAATCTCCTAATTCCCTTAAGAGATTACTTGTACAACTAGGTATAAATCTAGGAGTTATAATTGGTTTTACAATAGAATTTATGTCACTGTATTTGTTTATTATTTCTTCTGTATCGTTGATAGAATCCTCAGTATTTTCTAGTAGAGTGTCAGGACAATTCATGTTCATATTTACTTTACCAACATATGCTCCAAGACCAGCTTCTTTAAAAATATCCATAAGTTTCATAGATGCTTCTTTATGTATTGTTGCAAATACAGCTATTCTAGTAGTACCTGATTTCCATACTTCTTTTACAAATTTTTTATACATCTTTGTAGCATATTCTATATCTATATACTTTGATTCTTCTGGGAATGTATAAGTTTCAAGCCATGGTATAAGTTCCTTGTCCATAGCCATGCCTAAATTTCTAAACTGAGGTGCATGGCAATGAAGGTCGTTCATACCAGGTATTATAAGTTTATCAGTATAGTCTATGATTTCTGAGTTTTTATATTCTTTAGGTATATCTTTAAAGACACCTTTTACTTTGCCTTTGTTTAGTATAATGTAGCTATTTTCAAATACTGTGAAAGTATCTGAAGTCTTTGTAAAAATTATATTTCCTTTTATTGCTTTTAACATATAGCTCTCCTTAGTTTTAAATTTGTTAGCTTTAATATATAAGTAAATATATAGGGTTTATTAATTAAAATTTTACCCTATGTATTATATCAAATCTGAGTTATAAATACTATTAAATAATAATAAATATTATTGAATTTGAGAGGATGAAAATAATGAAACAATACGAATGTATTGGTAAAGGAAATACATCTAAAATTTATGATTATGGAGAGAATAAAATAATAAAATTATATAAAAGTGAAATTTCAAAGGATTCTTACATTAGGGAATTTTGTATTACAAAAAATATATTAGGAATTAATAAGATTATAATATATGACAAAATGAACAAGATTTATCATATATTATAATCATGTTAGAGACATCTATTGGTAGGAGTATTCTCTTTATAACTGGATTAAAAAAATATTAGGTACATTACTTAACAGTTTTTAAAATCGATTTAAATGAATCTTTTTTATGACATAAATTGTACAATATACAATTTCCTTTTATTGTATTTCATTAATTTAATTTTAGTACTATATTTCACTATAAGCATTAAATTTTAAGGAATAAATTGGAATAATGCATTTAAAATATGATTAGTAAAATTAGTTTAAGACTATTATCTATCTTATGGGTTTATATTCCATTTTAGATTCTTCATCAGTTCTCTCAATTTTAAAAATGACAGGACGAATTCCATCATTACAGGAGCATATAGCCACTCCTTCTTTATCTATCCAATCTCCATAGTAAAATTTTTCACTACCATGAGACAAAGCAAATACATATTGATACATTGCTTTCCATGCTTCGTCACATAATTTTTCAGGTTTAGCAAAATCTCCAAAAAATACTTCTCCTACTTTATGCATAGGGCATTTTCCAATACCTTTACATCCATACTCATCTGCTAAATCTTTATGGAATGTTGTTTTTATTACTTCTATTTTACATTTTTTCATGAAAGTCATCTCCTCATAATTTGTAACTTTTATTTATATAAGTATATGTGCTATCTTATATTTAAACAAGTATTTACTTTTAAGTAAGGTACTAACATTTAGGATAGTATCTTTATTATAGGATGGTGATTAAATGAGTATGAAAAACTATAATACATCTGATTTAACTAATATAACTTCTACACCATTTGGATATACTCTTTCAATTATTGGAGGAAAATGGAAGATGATTATAATGTTTTGGTTAGTCGAGTATGATGTATTACGTTATGGAGAACTTAAAAGATGTATTGGTTCAATAACTGATAAGATTCTCAATAATCAGTTAAAAGAATTGGAACGAGATGGTATTATCATACGCAAAGAATATCCTCAAATTCCTCCTAAAGTTGAATATTCACTTTCCAAAAGGGGATTGTCATTAATGCCTATTTTAGAAGAAATGTGTAAATGGGGTGAAAATAATAAACTCAATTTATAAAATAAAAGCCCAGTAAAGATTTTGCTGGGCTTTTATTTTATAAATTAGAAATGCTAAAGTTAATTTACAGGTATATAATTTTCTGTGATTAATACTTTGAAAATCACTAATTAAAATCTTTATTAGTGATATTTTTTAATATAAATTAAATAAAAAAATAAAAAATATATCTAAATAAAATGATTATTTTTCTTGAATTTTTTATATAAATATGGAAATTTGTCTAGTTATACATTTTTATTGACCAGTTACGCAATTGATATTGAATATTCTAAATATTGATGTTACTTTATATATGATTTAAGTATAATAGGGGGATATTTTATAAATATGATTTGCGTTATAGATAGATAAAATTTGGAGTAGTAAAAACTTAGATTCATATTTGATGAAATTGTAGAATATGTGTATAGAATGATTCTTGTGTTTCAAGAGAATATAAAGGATGTAATTTGTATAGTTGTTTTATTTTATAGTATATACTTTTAAATTATATAGTGAAAAAGTAAAGATGTACTCCCAATACATCTTTACTTTAAAATAAGTTATAGTTACTTGAAAAGTATAAAAAATTATATAGTTATTTAAGGTAGAAAATCTAAAAAGGTTTTTCTAGAAAATGAAACTTAATTTTAATTATATCTACTTACTAACAATAAAACTTGATATAAACAAGATTCAACTACAGTTTCTCCATATTCTGATATAAAATCATCTAATTGTGTATCTATAAAATTACAATAATCATATGAACTACTTATATAAGCAGTCAATATATGTGTACATCTGTCTATTTCTCCAATAAACATATTATCCATCCCCCTAAAAACTTTAGTAAAAATAAAAAAATTATATATGTGCTAATTTGTTAACATAACTTACAAAGAATTTTTTAGTACTTATCACTATAACTTTATTACTAAATTTTTCTAGTTTTACCAATTTAGCTTTTATTCTACAAGTTAATAATACTAGAATATGATTTATTATTCAACATGCTTGTTTTAGATTAAAAAATATTATAAAATTATATTTATTTTTTGAAGAATAAACTCTGACAATAAACTGATAAGGTTTACATGAATAGATTGAATTAAAGGTTTATATATTTGAATTAATTAGATTCAAAGTAGAGGATAAACTAAAAAAGTATTCAGGATATATTATTAAAATGAATGTAAGAATAAATAAAGTGAAATGCTAGAATATTAAAATTAACAATAATATAAAAAATAAAATTTATTGTTAGTAAGAACTTTAAGATAGATATTTTAAAACAGATATAAAAACTAATTGATTTACTTATAGATATTTAAAAGATATAAAGAGCTTGTAGATAACTCTTTATATCTTTTTTGTTATGATAAAAAATTTTAAGAGACAACAAAAAAGATAAGAGCATATCTATAACACATATATATGTTCTTTTATAAAAATAAATAAAACAATGCAATTAAATTTGGTTAAACTATATTATTTATATGTAATATCTTGATTATTAATAATAAAGTTTTTATATTAAAAAATTCCTTTTAAATATAAAATGCATTTTAAGTCACTATTTGATAATTTTTCCGCAATATGGGCAATAAGTACTATTCTTTACAAGTTCCATTCTTGAATCTAAATAATGATTACAATTTGGGCAACGATAAAATTTCCAATCAATAAAAATACCAACAAGTACAAAAATAATTGATACTATATAATTTTCTATAAAAAAGATAAATGCTGCTCCAATAATAAACATAGCCATAGATGTTAAGAAGATTATTTTTAATTTTGTATAAATATCTATACTTTTCATACAATCACCAACTTATCTTAGATTTAATCCTATTAATAAAAGTATAGCAAGTTTATTATAAAAAATGTAAACTAAAAAATTACAATAAAAATAAGTAGCGAATAAAACTAAACACATAATTTAAGTTTTATTTAAGGTTAGAATTATATTGATATAAGATTTAAGTTTTATTATGTATATAAATAAAAAGCAATTAAAAAGACTTAGGAGGAAATGTATATTGATAAGTTGGGAAATAAAGAAATTGATTAAATCTAAGAGCATGTTGATATCTTTAGGGATATTAATATTCATATTATTAATCAGTATATTTGTTAAACCTGTTTTAGAAACAGAAGATTATTATATTGATGAGAAAAAAGGTCATATAGAATATACAAGTAATAGAACAGATATAGCTAATGATAAATTTCAAAAAAAACTTGATATTTTAAAACAACTTTCAAATCAAACATATAGTGATAAATTTTCTAAAAAGATTAAATCCATGTCAAAAGAAAAACTTGATAATCTAAATGTTGATGAATATAAAAATGTTGACTTTTGGAAGGTATTTAATTATAGAGCCACAAATTCACTTATAAATATAGGGATGTTGATTGTCATAATCATAACTGTATCAAATCTTTATACAGATGAAGTAACTTCTTCAGTAAAAGATATTATACTATCATCAAAAGAGAAGGAAAAGGCATTAAAATCTAAAATAGTTATTGCTATATTTATACCATTAGTAATTTATTTTGTTTATTTAATCTGGATATTTATTATGACCTGCATACAACAAGGATTACCAATTAATGGTGACTTAGAATCGTTTAGGATAGTAGACAATATAGCTACATTAAAAGCAAATTCAAATATAACCAATTATGTAATATCAAATATAGCTATAGATATTTTAATGTTTGAAGGATGGGCAATGATAGCTATGTTAGGTTCTTTTATTAGCAAATCTTCAATATCATCAGTAGGTTTTCTTATTTTAAGTATAGCTGTAGCTAAAGTGATGTCAGTAGTTCACATATTACCTAAAGGATTGCTTTCGATTATTTCAACGGTAAATTACTATGATTTAATATTTGGATTTAATAAAATAATAGGAAATTATTTAGGTGATATTAGAATATTTAAAATGAATATAGATATTGTCAATCTATCAATAGGACTTTTAGTAGTAATATTTTTAGGTATAATGACTTTGTGTTTCTCAGTAATAAAGTCAAAGTATATAAATAGATAAAAGGGGAATTAAAATGAATAAATTAGAAGTTAAAAATATTTCAAAGATATATGGAAAAAAAGTAGTAAATGATAAAATTACAGTTACATTAGAAAATGGAGTTTATGGTCTTTTAGGACCAAATGGAGCAGGAAAATCCACTCTAATGAAACAAATAACCACACTAATAAAACCTGAGAGTGGGCAAATACTTTACAATGGTAAGGATATATTTAATATGGATGATGATTATAGAAATATTTTAGGATATTTACCACAAGAATTTGGAGTATATAAAAACTTTACAGCTAGACAATTTTTACAATATATAGGAGCGTTGAAAGGTCTAAAAGGTAGAAATTTAAATTGTAGGATAGATGAATTGTTAGAGCTAGTAGGTCTTTATGATGTCAGAAATAAGGCTATAGGAAAATTCTCTGGAGGTATGAAAAGAAGAGTTGGCATAGCACAAGTTTTATTAAACAATCCTAAAATAATAGTACTTGATGAACCAACAGCAGGCCTTGACCCACAAGAAAGAGCGAGGTTTAGAAATCTAATAGCAAAAATATCAAGGGATAAGATAATAATTCTTTCTACTCATATAATTTCAGATATAGAATCAGTTGCAAAAGAAACAATAATGATTAAAAATGGTAAACTTCTTATGAAAGGAACACATAAAGAAATATTAAATCATATGCAAGATAAAGTTTATAATATTCAAGTTGAAGATGAGTGTGATATTGATGAGATTCAATCTAAATATAAAGTTATAAGTATTCAAAGTGATGTTAATTCAATAGTAATTAGAGTTGTGTCAGAAAATACTCCAACTGAAGCTAATGCACAACTAGTTCAAGCAAAATTTGAGGATGTATATATGCTTTACTTTGATTTAGAAGATGCAAAGGAGATATAACAGATATGATAAATTTAGTTAAAGCAGAAATAATAAAAGCCTTAAAATTAAAAAGTGTTTGGATGCTTTGGATATTTTTACTATTATTTGGGTTTGTATTGATTAGAAAATTTAATGTTTTTGACACATATTCAGATATATTTTATAAGATAGAGGGTTCTATACCTTTAATAGGGTTGATAATGTTTATAATAACTTCTGGAAACTATACAAAAGAATATGATTCTAATATGACAAGTCTAATAAATACAACTAAAAATGGGAAAAAGTCAGTAGTAGTATCAAAAATAATAGCTAATGGATTGACTTTGTCCATGATTAACATTTCTTTTGTATTATTGGTTGGGATTAGAGGATTTAGTTTTTTTGAATTTAAAAATTTGAATGAACCAATTAAGAACTTATGGTATTTTAGTAATAGTAATTTAAATCTTACCGTAATACAAATGTACTTGATTGTTATAGTATCAGTCATTTTTGGTTCTTTCATATTTGCACAAATAGGACTAGCACTTTCTTCAATATTTAAATCAGCTGTAATGCCTTTCATATTAGGAGGCTTAATTATGGCTGTTCCATACTTTATTACAGGCTTTATACCAGATAATGCTATAAAATTTGTTTCTATTACTCCAAACTGGATTATGATGAGTCAACAAATTGTTAAGTATAATGTACCAAATACTTTAATAGGTTTATCTATATTAATCTCAATCATATTGATAATAATATTAACTAAAATAACATATAAAAATTTTACATCAAGTAAAAGGTTTTAATTAAGAATAAAAAAGAACAATGATTTTGTTTATATATTGACTTGATTTAAAATAATATAAATGAAGCTTAGAGAAGATATATGTTAATATATAGATAAATTATCATAGGAGGTTATTTATGGAAAATAGCATTTTAGTAATAGATGATGAGGTAGAAATTTTAAAACTCTTAGAAACTGTATTTAAGAAAGAAGGTCTTAACAATGTGTATACTGCAAAAACAAGAAAGGAAGGATTGGAAGTATTTAAAAATATAATCCCAACTTAATCATTCTGGACATTATGTTGCCAGATGGTGAAGGGTACGATATTTGTAAAGAAATAAGAAAAAACTCTAATGTACCAATCATATTTTTATCAGCTAAGACGGAAGAGTTAGATAAATTACTTGGACTAGCAATTGGAGGCGATGATTATGTTACAAAGCCTTTTAGTCCTAAAGAAGTCGCTTTTAGGGCAAAAGCTCATCTAAGAAGACTAAATTATTTTAATGAAGAACAAAATGAAAGCATAAACTCAGATAATAAAGAAAAGATTATATCATTTGGTCCATATAAATTAAATGAAAGTAGAGCAGAACTCATAAAAGATGGTAAGTCTATTGCATTATCTGCAAAAGAATTAAAAATATTGTCTTTATTTGCACACAATCAAAATCAAATTATAAGTAAAGAAAAGTTATGGGATAAAGTATGGGGTGAAGATTATATTGGATTTGATAATACTATAATGGTTCATATTAGAAAGATTAGAGAAAAATTAGAAGATAATCCTTCAAAGCCAGAATATATCCTTACGATAAAAGGACTTGGATATAAATTAGCAGTAAAGGAAGATTAGAATATGAAGTGGAAGATTACTAGAAACTTTATGTTTACAATCGTATTTGTAGTTATATCAGTGGTTATTATAAATATTGCGTCTATTTTATATGTGATTTCGACTAATAATTTTTTTAATGTTGTAGGTTCTAAAAACAGTCCTGAAGAGTTTGCTCGTTCTTTTGAAAAAGATCTATATGAAAAAAATGGAGAGTTCAAGTTATCAAAAGCTGGCATTGACAAATTAAAAAAATCACATTCTTGGGTACAAGTTTTAAATGACTCAGGAGAAGAATTGTATGGAGTAAATGTGCCAACGAATACTCCAAAAAAATATACTCCTTTTCAAATGGTTAATAACTACAAATATATAGAAACAGAGTATACTAATTTTGTTTTAGAAAAATATTTAGGCAACAAACATCTAAATATAATAATAGGTATGCCTAGTAGAGATGTATCGAGAATAATTTTAACTTATTCTCAAGATAATGCTAAAGCAATTTTAAATAAAATTATCACTTTGACATTGGTAATTGATGGGATGGTAGCTTTAAGCATAGGATACTTATTTAGTAGAAAACTTACAAAGCCAATATCCAATGTAATATGGAGTATTGAAACTATGGCTAACGGAAATTATAGTTTATATCTTAAAAACAGGGGAATATATGAAGAAGTTTTTGAAAATATCAATATGTTGGCTGATACATTGAGGGTAAACGAAGCAGAGAGAAAAGAAAATGAAGAGATGCGAGAGGAATGGTTAGCTAATATAACACATGATATAAATACACCACTGGCTTCTATACAAGGATATGCAGAGATAATCAATGATAAAGATTATGAATTTGTGGAAGAGGAATTACGAGAATATACAGAGATTATATACAATAAGTCCAAGTATATAAAAAATTTGGTTGATGATTTAAATTTATCAACTCGATTAAAAAATAATAGCTTAGTTTTGAACAAGAAGAAAATAAATTTAGTTAGTTTGGTTAGAAATATAATAATAGATATTCTAAATGACAATAGATATAAAAATAGAAATATTGAGTTTGTAAGTTATGAAGATTTAATTGAAGTATATGTAGATTCAATTTTATTTAGAAGAGCTATAACAAATCTTATATTTAATTCAATAGTGCATAATAAAGAAGAAACTCTGATAAAAATAGAAATAGTAAAAAAAGATACTATAGAAATTATAATAAAAGATAGTGGAGTAGGAATAAGTAAAAATGATTTAAAGCATATTTTTGAAAAATATTATAGAGGTACTAATACAGGTGAATTACATAAAGGCTCTGGTCTTGGAATGGCTATTTCTAAAGAGATAATAGAGATTCATAAAGGTAGTATTTATGTGAATAGTGAAATAGGAATAGGAACAGAAGTCGTCATAAAAATAAATCAGAAGTAGGAGATATGATATGGATTTTCTTAAAAAAGGTTTCAATGGATTTACTATTAAAATATTAGCACTGGTATTTATGACATTTGACCATATAGCAGCTTTTATGCCACAAACAATGCATATACCAGTTTGGTTTCATTGGTTAGGTAGAATATCAGCACCATTGTTTACGTTTATGGTAGTAGAAGGGTTTTGTCATACAAGCAACAAAAAAAAGTATATTGCTAGATTATATGTAGGGGCTATCATTATGGCAATAGGGAATCAAATAATTAATACTGCTTTCCAAAATCCAGAAGGTTCAATTATTATGAATAATATTTTTGCAACATTATTTTTGGTAGTAATTTATTTACAGGCTATAGAATTTATAAAGAAATTTAGAACAGAAAAAGAAAAAAAGTATCTTGTGAGAGGGCTTTTGATGATAAGTGTTCCTATAATTTTAGGAATCGTTATATTAACTTTACTTTTTAGCTCAGCGGATAAAGTACTTATGTTTATTATGATTTTTGTACCAGTACCATTTTTGGTAGAAGGTGGACCAATTTTGATTGCACTGGGGATTATTTTTTATTTATGTAGAGGAAAGAAGTTTAGTTTAAGTATTTGTTATTTTTTGATGTGTATATTTATATTTGTAGCCATAGCAGGAGGAGATTATAGCTTGAAAAAATCTCTTCTAGAAAATTACCAATGGATGATGATTGCGTCACTTCCTTTTATGTTGCTTTATAATGGAGAAAAAGGTAAGAGTATGAAATATTTGTTTTATTTATACTATCCAATACATATATATATATTGTATATTTTAGGAGTGTATTTGATAAAAATCTAAGAATATAGAAGACATTGATAAGTATGGTTATTAATAACTTTCTATATTTCATACAAATGTCTATGGTCAATATATTCTACTTATTAATGACTGGCATGTTAAATAATTATGGAGTTGCTGTCTCAGCAGTATCTGGAATTGGATTGAAGATAAATACTTTTGCAGGGATGCTATGTTGGGCAGTTGGTCAAGCTGTCATTATTAAGCTTGGTTGTAACATTTATTTCCATTGTTTTTGTACAAATATTTGCAGAATCAATAGTTGTATTTTGGGGGTCTAAAAATCAAGCAGTTATTAGAGAGGGAATTGTGTATCTTAGAATTTATTGTTTAATTAACAGTTTGATTTATGCAGTAATGCATATTTATGATTCATTTGTAACTGGTATAGGTTTTACTAGTCTAGCTATGTTTAATGCATTATTAGATTCTGTAGTTATTAGACTATCCCTTAGTTATACACTAGGAACTATTTTAGAATATGGATTTATAGGCGTTTATTTTGCTCAATCTTTATCACCAATACTCCCAGCTATTATTGGGTTAATCTATTTTTATAAAAGAAAATGGAAGGGTATAACTGAGCATGTCAGAAATTAATCGTTTTAAACAGATTAAATAATAAAATAGTGGTTTTGATATAAATAGAATCAAAACCACTATTTAGGTATTATACTGCTTTCTATGCGCTATTCCATTTATTAAGTATCACTTTAATTTTAAATTAACAATTAATAAAACCAAATTATTTATTGTATAAAATTAGTCATAATTTTTTCTTCATATTGAGGGTCTTTGACTCCTGTTTTTTGCCCAGCTGAAATACACTTAAGAAGCCATGCCATGTTTTCACCTAAAGTTCTCATAGTTTGTAATCCCTCTTTATCTTTCATAACATCCTCTGGTGTAAAACCATGAACCTGATTCCAGTACTGTGATGATACAATAGGCATATTACTGATTGAGAAATATTTATTTAGTTGGTCAAATGTTGCAGTTGCTCCACCACGTCGACATGATACAACTGATGCACCAAGTTTCTTTGCCATTTTACTTCCAGCTGAAAAAAATAAGCGGTCAAGAAATGAAGTTAGTTGTCCACTTGCACCAGAATAATATACAGGTGAACCAACAATAATACCATCAATATTATCTAGTTCTTTCGCTAACTCATTGACCTTATCATTCCAAGTACATTTGCCGGTTTGAAAGCATGATGAGCAAGCAATACAACCTGGTATTGGTTTTTTACCTAAATATAATATTTCGGTTTCAATGTCGTGCTTATTTAATGTTTTAGCAACTTCATTTAATGCTGTATAAGTACACCCGTATTGGTTTGGGCTACCATTTATTAATAAAACTTTCATTAGAAATTCCTCCAGTAAAATTTATTTAATAGATATTCAAGGGTCTTTGCTTTTTCTAAAATAGGTTTTCTATGAATCTATAAGTACAGGTATATTCCATTTGTTCTTAGATTTACATTTAAAACACCTCCTATTACTAAATTTATCAGTGATATGAAACTACATTTGTTAGAAGTTTTTTATAACTTGAATTAAAGAGTAAATAAATTAAAATTTGACAATATGCTAAAGTACTAGTATTAAGTAGAATTTATATGTATTATAGCAAATTGACTTTTAATTGTTCTTACACTATAATTTTATTATAAATTAGCTAAAAGACAAGTACGCACATTTTTGTTCAATACTAACCTAAAGGAGAGTGTAGCACATGGATATGGATTGTATCTCACAAGCAGATTTAAGTGAAACAGGGTTTAGTTATACACTTTCACTGATTAATGGAAAATACAAGATGGTAATTCTCTATTGCCTTGCTGAATTTAAAGTTGTTAGATATAATGAACTAAAACGTTATATAAAGACTATTTCTTATAAGACTCTGAGTTTATCTTTAAAGGAATTAGAAGCAGATGATTTGATTATTCGTACTGAATATCCTCAAATACCACCTAAAGTAGAATACAGTTTATCAAAGAGAGGGAAGTCTTTGATTAAGATTTTAGATGCAATGTGTGAGTGGGGAGAACAGAATAGAATTTAATTTTACATTTGAAGATTGTACATATTGTAAAAGACTGTAGGTAAATTTGAATTTAAACAAATATACTTACAGTCTATATTTAAAAAAATGTCTATTTTCATTTATAATTTAAAAAATTTATTTTAGATATTTTTTATGAAATTTCACCACCAATTTCTTTTATATCATCTTTGTAGATTACACAAGCTTCTATGGCTAATTCCAAACCTTTAACTATTTCTTCTAAAGACATAAATGGTGTATTCTTTTTATCTATTATTTGAGAAGTCATGTATGGTATGTGTATGAAGCCTCCTTTTATATTAGGATATTTTTTATCTATCATGTAAAGAATTCCATACATTACATGATTGCAAACAAATGTACCTGCAGTATTTGAAACACTAGCTGGAATTTTATTTTCATTCATATGTTTTACCATAGCTTTTACAGGTAATTTTGAAAAATATGCAGGTTGACCATCTTCTTTTATAACCGTGTCTATAACCTGATTTCCTTCATTATCTTTTATTCTAAAATCATCTACATTTATAGCAACTCTCTCAGGTGTAATATCAAATCTACCTCCTGCTTGTCCGACTGATATTACTATATCAGGGCTGTGTTTTTGAATAGCTTTATCTATTGCTTCAACAGATTTTGTCATAACTGTTGGTATAGTTATTTTTATAATTTCTGAGCCATTTATATTATCTTTGACCCTTTCGACAGCTTCTTGAGCGGGATTAATTGGTTCTCCACCAAATGGGTCAAACCCTGTTAATAAAACTTTCATTATTTTACCTCCTATTTATATCAAAATCCTAAAAAATACATTACTAATATGTGTGCTACAATTAATATTAAAGCAACTGGTGCTTGATACTTTATAACAACATAATCATTTTTACATTCAAGTAAAGCGGCTGGAACTATATTAAAATTAGCTGCCATTGGAGTAAGTAGAGTTCCACAATATCCTGCTGTTAATGCTAATGCTCCAATTATAGCAGGATTTCCACCTTGAGACAATACAAAAGGAATTCCAATTCCTGCCGTTATGACTGAAAATGCAGCAAATGCATTTCCCATTATCATAGTAAATATAACCATACCCAATACATAAGCTATAACGCCAAATAATCTATTGTCAGTAGGAACTACTCCTGATATCATACCTGAGATAACTTCGCCAACTCCAGCTTGAGTAAACAAAGCACCTAATGCAACCAAAAGTTGTGGTAGCATGCTAGCTGGTCCCATTTGTTGCAATAATCTTGAACCATCATGAACTGAGGTAGATGATTTTGATTTGGTTATTATAAGAGCAGATATTAGTGCAATTATTGAACCTACACCTATTGCAAACTGTGAAGAATTATCGAAATTAGAAAGACTCATAGCTACAATTACTGCTGCAAAAGCTAATATTAATGATGGTATGAATATTTTATTTTTAAGTTTGTCTGCCTGTTCTTTCCCAAAATTTTCATTTGGCTCTTCGTATTTTGCAAATATGACTTGTTTAGTAAGTGTTAATAAACTAGATAATATTAGTATGATTCCTATTATATTAGCTGGAATTAATCTTCCAAATATAAATGGTAGTGATATTAGTATCCAAAATAATGATGTACCGTATTTTTTATTATTGTCTATTGTAGTAAAAGACCTGTATGCTATGACAATCATTAAAAGCCCCATTAATGCATAAAAAATTTCTAATGATATGTTTATAAAATTTTGCACTTTTATACCTCCTAAATAAATCTATCTCTTATGACTTTTATTTAATTTTTTATCATATAGAGTAAATTGGATTGTGGCAGCTATAAATGCTATTACGGCCATAATGATATTAGCTTTTACAATCTCAATTCCAGTTACATTATATCCAAATTGAGTAAGAGTAGATGCTATAAGTAAAACTCCACTGCTACCTGCAAATAAGTTTTGACCATAGAAGTTACCATAGTTTTCTGATGCAGCAGATAATGCTTTTATAGCTTCTTCGTCTGATTCTTTTAATTCATCACTATTGCTTAATCCAGCAGCTTGTGCCATGGGGTTAACAAGTGGTCTTACAAATTGAGGATGTCCACTCATTCTTATTGATAAGGCTCCAGCTATTTGTCTAGCAAACATATATATACTCAGTACTTTTCCTGTTGTGAGTCTTTGTAATTTTTCTATTAGAGAAACTGCTCTTTGTTTTAATCCATATCTTTCTAAAACACCAATTACAGGTAATGTTAGTATAAACAATGACACACCTCTATTTGAGACAAAAGAATCTCCTAGAGTTGTAAAGATTTGGTTAAAATCTAATCCTGCTACAAGTCCTGTTGCTATTCCTGCTAATAATACAGTAAATAATGTATCAATTTTAAGTATAAATCCAATCACAACTATTAATATACCAATCAGTTTTATCATCAATTATTCTCCTTCCATTTTTTCTATTTTGATTTAATTTTACTAAATAAATAAATTTAAACTCTTTTTATAGTATTTACGTTAATATGACTATTATTATAAAATTTAATAAAAAATAAGAAAGTAACTTTAAAATACTTATTTTAAAGTTACTTTCTTATTTTTATTTTGGTTTATTTAAAGTTTTTATTTTAAAGTAATTTGACAAGAAGACTGCTTTTTTTTAAAATAGTGTCGATTTCTTTCGTATCAATTTGTTTGATTGTTTTTATGTAGTCTGGTTTTATAGGATGAGTACCTATGTATTTTTCAAATAACATAACATCATGCCAACTACCAAACTTATATCCTGTATTATGATAAATTCCACATGGTTTGAAACCAAAGTGTTGGTGAAGTCTTTCGCTTTTAATATTAGGCGATGCAATGCTAACATATAAGTTTTGAATATTTTGTAATTTTAATATATCTATTATTGAATTATAAAGAGCTATGCCTATTTTACAACTTACAAACCTTTCATCAATATAAATTGATAATCCAGCATTCCATTGATAAGCAGTTCTTTCATTATGTTCATGAGCATAAGTATATCCAACAATTTTTTCATCAATTAAACATACTAGATATGGATATTTTGAACAAATTGTTTTTATTCTATTTTTAAAATCACTAATATTTGGTATATCATATTCAAAAGTAATTGCTGTATTAGTGATATATGGTGTATATATTTCTAATATTTCTTCAGCATCTGTTTCCTTTGCTAGTCTGATTTTAACTTTTCCCATAAGTATCATCTCCAATGTAGTAAATATAATAGTTTTTGTTTTATAATGTTCAAGTTTAAATGTGAAAACATATTGTATACTTTATTATATTTTATATCAAAAGTTATATAAGGGAAAGTTATGTAACTTTTGATATAAAAATATATGGTAAAACATTCCATGACTTTTGAGCTCTTTGCCATAAAGTAGGGGTAGATGGGATTGTTAACGAAGAGTATAGCTTATTTTAGTCATTAAAATTTCTTAAAAAATTATCTATATTATCCTGTGATATTTTCAAACCATTGTAATCATTTTTTGTAACTGACTTCATAATCAATTTATCAAAAAATTTCATTTTCTCTAATCTAGCTTCACCACCAAATACACTTATTGATTTTGCACTCTTTAATAATGATGATGGGAAATTACTTGATAGATATTTATCCGTCTGTTCAGAGAATGCGCAACAAAGAAAAATTCCAACTTTCTTTTGGTTTAATGACTCTATATTATCATTACAGAATGTACGAATTTCTTTTGAAACTGAACCCACATATATTGAACTTCCAATAATAACTGTATCAAATTTTGATAATTCAATTTTACTGTTTTTATCCTTAATATCAACAATAGTAACATTATTTGATAGTTTACTTTTTAATATATTTTCACAGTCTGTTGTACAACCATATTTACTTGAATATACAATAATAGTATCCATATTTTACTCTCCTTTTTGTAAAGCATTTTCTATAGCTTTTCGTATAGTATCACTGCTGTAAGTTGCAGAAGTTATAGCATCCACTTCTAAAGATTGTTGCTTAATAATATTATTTACAATCTTTTCAGCTGGTTTACCTAAAAGAGTGTCATGTTTCAATATATGAATATCTTTTATTACTCCATTGTTAACTTTGACAGATACAGTAGCTTTTACTAGACCATTATCAGCATTTCCAAGATAAGTACCATTTTTTATTTTAGTAGGATTTATATTTTGTACTACTAATTTTTCTGGTTTCAAATTAACTACAGCTACAATAATAATACATATAAATATAAAAAATAAAACTATTAATACTTTTAGAATTCTTAAAAATTTATTTTTCTTATTAAGATTTTTGATGTGAATGCTCATTGTAAATTCCTCCAAGTAAAATATCCACGAAATTGTCTATAAATTGTGGGAAGTTATGTAAAGAATACAAGTGATTTTCAACAGCACATAAAACAAAACCTAATAATGCACTTATAAGCATCCAAGAAGCATTATCTATGTTTGGTTTAAATATTTTTTGCTTAATTCCAATAGCAAGAAGTTTATCAAACATCTCTATACCATTATTAGCAGGAGTACTAGCAGTATTTTGAGATGCAAATATAATATTTATTCCACTATACATTATGGCTTTTGTCATTTCTGGATTGCTAGAAAGAATTTTGATAAAAGTAAGCATAATTTCTCTGATTTGTTTATCTACTGAAAATGAGGAGTACTTATCCATAACAGTAATAGAATCATTTTCTATTTTATTATAAAGTTCATTAGCCATATCATTAATAATCTGTGCCTTATCTTTGTAGTAAAGATAAATAGTAGTTGGAGAATATTCTATTTTTGTAGCAATTTTTCTAATTGATAAATTTTCATATCCTTCTTGATTGATAATTTCAATGGCAGCATCCATAATTTTTTTCTTCATTTCTATTTTTTCCTTTTTACGTCTTTCTTTGACACTCATATAATCACCTCTTTAACTTAACAGTGTTAATTTAATTTACAATGTTATTGTATGTTTTATTTTTAAGTTTGTCAACAATCTAGATTTCTATACTTTCTATATTGGTACAGTACTTACACATTTTAATTGAATTACTATTAAATCAAATTAATTTGGTTTTGCAAAATAATTTAGGATACTAAAATTGATTAGAATCTTCTTATGTGATATTAAGAAGATACATTGGATTTATTATGTGCTGATTTGGATAATATTAAGATAAAAAAGATAGTATTTATCTAATGATTGATTCTTATATAAAATTGAAAAATGAAGGTTTATTACATGGTATCTGAATATTTCACATAATTATAAAAAACAAAAAAGAGTGCCATAGCACTCCTATTGTGAGAAATATATATGAAATTCATTTTTGCATTAATGCAAAATGTACATATAACAAAGTTTATTTTTTATATTTACTTTATATAATAGCATATTAGTATTAACTAAATATTTATCATAATTAGTAAAAAGAAAAGGGAGTGATTTTACACTCCAGTTGTCAAAAATCTAAAACTGTCATCGCAATATTCTCATTATAACATAATTTATGAGAATGTGTGAATATATTTAAGATTTTTAAAATATTTTTGATATAACTAAAGTTATACTAAAAAATGTAATCATTAGATATTAACATAAAAAAATTAAAACAGAGTATTTATAAAATATATAAATGATAAAAAAGTGTTATAGTTAAAAAAAGTATTATCAATTAATAATTTTACGAATTTTTAAATAAAAATAGACAATAGAGATTATATAGTAGAATCACATAAAAGTTTATCAAATCAGATGAAAATAAATGAAAATAAAAATGTTTTTGTCTAGTTATGCGTTTTAGATTACCACTTATGTATTATATATTGAATATTAAGAATATTTGTGATATTTTTATAAAAAATAAAATGATAATTATTTTTTTTATGAAGATGAATGATTTATATAAATTTAGATTTTCATTATTATGGGACATATACATGGATAAAATTTAATTAAAGGAGTAAAATGTTATGAAAATATGTATTACAGTAGGACACAGTATTCTAAAAAATGGTGCATGTACTTCTGCTGATGGATTAGTTAATGAATATCAGTATAACAAATTATTGGCACCAATATTAGCAGATATATTTAGGAAAAAAGGGCATACAGTAAGCGTAATAATATGCCCTGAAAAACAGTTTAGTTCTAAAAATGAGGAAAAGTCTTATAAAATACCTAAAGTTAATAATGGAGAATATGATTTACTTATAGAGTTACATTTAAATGCAAGTGATGGTCAAGGAAAAGGCTCAGAAGTGTTATATTATAGTAATAAAGGTTTAGAATATGCAACTAGAATATGTAATAAATTAGGTATGGTATTTAAAAATAGAGGAGCCAAATTAGATAAAGGATTGTATATTCTAAATAGTTCAAAACCTACTGCTATATTAATAGAAAGTTTTTTTTGTGACAATAAAGAGGATTATGAGAAAGCAGAAAAACTTGGATATGAGGGTGTGGCTAAGTTAATCGTAGAAGGCGTATTAAATAATAATATAAATGGTGGAGATATCAAGCAGATTAAACATACAATAGTTTATAGTGGAGATGATAGAGTTTCAGCAGAAATAATAGGGTTATATTATAAAAGAAAAGATGAAAGCTGTTTAGTAACAGATATAAAAGATTATAAGCCATATAAAACAGAAAATTTGTATGTTATTGGCGGAGGTGCTTGTAGCAAGATGGAAGAAATGAGTAAGAGCACAGGAGAAAAATTTACACAAATATATGATAGTGATGTGTGGTCAACAATGGATAAAGTAAGAGCATTTATAAAAGAAAAAGCGTAATTTAAAATCTTTATTAAATTAAATATTTAGATAAGAAGAATTTATATAAAATTCTTCTTATTCTTTTTGATGAATTAAATTTTATGCCAAACCACATTCACATAATAAAATCATAATTCTATGAAGACAAGACTCTACAATATCTTCTCCATATCTTTTAATAAAATCATCAATCTGAGTTTCTATAAATGAATAGTATTCTTTTAAACTAACAATGTATGCAGTCATTATATGAACACATTCATCAATTTTGTCTTTAAACACAATACATCCCCCTAAAAAATAAAAATATTCAGTAAATAAAATAAATTATTTTATTTGAAAATATATATGTATAATACTTCGCTTTAATATATTTTACAAGTGTATATGCAAAACTGGATATTACAACTGTAAAACTGGTTGAATTATTATTCCTATCATAGTATCTAGTACTAATTTTTTTAATATAAAAGCCACTAAAAAGAATATGAACAAACCAAATATATCCAAAAAAGCGTGTTGAAAGTTTTCTTTTCATATAATCACCAAATTGTATTAGTTTTAATCTATTTAAGAAAAGTATAGCAAAAATTTTAAGAAGAGAATAGTTACTAATCCTTTATATATTCAAAAACTTCTTCTATACTTACATTGAATACGTTAGCAATGTCAAATGCTAATTTTAATGAAGGGTTATATTTTCCATTTTCAAGATTTCCTATAGTTTCTCTTCTTACTCCTACTAATGATGCCAGTTCATCTTGTTTCATATTATATTTTGCTCTATATTCTTTAGTTCTTGAACGAATCATCATTACTCTAGTCCTTTTCCTTCTTTATACTGTAAGTATGCAAAAACTGCAACAAAGCTAATCATTGATATAGAAAAACTTATTCCTAGACCATTTT
The DNA here is from genome assembly GCA_020641055.1 of Clostridioides sp. ES-S-0010-02. Lineage (NCBI taxonomy): Bacteria > Bacillati > Bacillota > Clostridia > Peptostreptococcales > Peptostreptococcaceae > Clostridioides > Clostridioides sp. ES-S-0010-02. The sequence continues at coordinate 2,553,880 of CP067345.1, read as the reverse complement.
CAATAGTAGAAATATTATCTGAGATGATGGATAAAACCATAGCTACTGATAGCGATGAAAGTGTAAAGAAAAATGCTGGCACAGCTGCTTTTCTCAGGTTTTCTCTAAATAATTCATCTGGCATAATATTAAAGTATCTAAAAAAAACAAAGAATGCACAAAAACTAATAGTTCGTATTTCACCAGCATATATTCCAGCTAGTCCTAAAAAACCTAAGAAACCTAAAAATCCTAGTTTATTTAATTCCCTAAAACTTTTCATTATTAACAACTCCTTTAGTAAATGTTATATATTTTTAACTTCTTGTTAAAAATATATAACATTTGATGCTTATTTGCAACATAAAAATTAAATTTAGTATAAATTTTATATGTAAATTTAATTAAAGGTATTAATTGTAATATTTATAATATTGTTGTATAATAATAATCGGTTTAAACGTGCCACATTTTATTAAAGTTTGTTTATTATTTAAGCATGCTTTAATGAGACACATAAAAATATAATAAATTCTTTTAAACTACAAACAGTGTTTTTGTAGTTAGTAAATCAGGTGTTTGAAAGGTTTTAGTTGATTGACAGGTTATAATAAATGACTTAAAATCATAACTAAACTTAACATCTGTACTTGTTCGAGAACTCCAAGTATAAAAAACTAAGGAATTATATAGTGGCAGTATATAATTAATACCCTTAGACACACCTTTTTGAAAGTGGAAAAAAGATGTGTAGTTCTCCTCGACCACAAATCAAGGAGGATAGTAATATGGAAAAAAGAAAAGTAATAATTGATTGTGACCCAGGAATTGATGATTCTTTGGCAATCCTTTTGGCTTTAAACTCACCAGAGCTAGAAGTAATTGGAATTACCACATGTTGTGGTAACGTACCAGCAAATGTAGGTGCAGAAAATGCACTAAAAACACTTCAAATGTGTTCTTCACTAAATATTCCAGTATATATAGGAGAAGAAGCACCACTAAAAAGAACACTTGTAACAGCTCAAGATACACATGGAGAAGATGGTATAGGAGAAAATTTTTATCAAAAAGTGACAGAAGTTAAAGCAAAAAATGGAGCAGTAGATTTTATAATAAATACTTTACATAATTGTGAAAAAGTATCTATAATAGCACTTGCACCACTTACAAACATAGCTAAAGCACTTATGAAAGATAAAAAAGCCTTTGAAAATCTTGATGAATTTGTATCTATGGGAGGAGCTTTTAAAATTCATGGAAATTGTTCTCCAGTAGCAGAATTTAACTATTGGGTAGACCCACATGGAGCAGATTATGTTTACAAGAATTTATCTAAAAAAATTCACATGGTAGGTTTAGATGTAACTAGAAAAATTGTACTTACTCCTAATATTATTGAGTTTATAAATAGACTTGATGAAAAAATGGCAAAATATATAACTGAAATCACTAGATTTTATATTGATTTTCATTGGGAGCAAGAAGGAATAATAGGTTGTGTAATAAATGACCCTCTAGCAGTGGCATATTTTATAGACAGAAGTATATGTAAAGGATTTGAATCATATGTAGAAATTGTGGAAGATGGAATAGCTATGGGTCAATCCATAGTAGACTCATTTAATTTCTACAAAAAACATGCTAATGCGATTATTTTAAATGAGGTTGATGAAAAGAAATTTATGTATATGTTTTTAAAAAGACTTTTTAAAGGATATGAAAACATTATAGACTCTGTGGAAGGAGTGATATAGTGTGAAAAGAAAAATATGTGTCAAAACTATTACACTTATAGCCTTTGGGATTTCTATAAATATAGTAGGTGCGTTTATAGCTATGGGGCTGAGGCTACCTATATATTTAGATTCAATAGGAACTATAATGATAGCTTCACTTTTGGGGCCTAAATATGCTGTTATTACAGGTGTGTTTGGAAGTTTAATAAGTGGAGTTACATTTGATGTATATTCTCTTTATTTTGCACCAGTTCAGATATCAACAGGATTACTTGCTGGTATTGCTTTTAAAAAGAAATTCTTAACTGGTTTAAAAACTCCATTAGGAGTATTGTTGTTTGCCATACCAACATCTATAGTAAGCTCAGTAATTTCAGCTTTTTTGTTTGGCGGGGTGACATCATCGGGTTCTTCTTATATAGTTCAAATTTTAAAAGTACTAGGGCTTGGAGATGTATTTAGTGTGTTTATAACTCAAGTGTTCACAGATTATACAGATAAATTAATTGCTGTTGTTTTGGTAAATTTGGGATTAAATGCAGTTCCAAAGACTTTAAAAGTATCATTAACTGGAGAAAGATAGGAGAGAATATGGATAGATATAGTGAGATAATAAATAAAAATCAAAGAGAAATAGTTTTACTTAAAAGCTTTCCATGTATATGGGGAAGATGTTCTTTTTGTGATTATATAGATGATAATTCTAATTTGGAAGAAGAAATGAACAAAGTAAACTTTGAAGTTTTAAAAAATATAACTGGAAAATATGGAGTTCTTGAAGTCATAAATTCTGGTAGCTGTTTTGAAATACCTAAAGATACTTTAGAGAGAATAAAGAAGATTATAAAAGAAAAAAATATAAAAAAACTATTCTTAGAAAGTCATTGGTCCTACAAAAATAGACTAAAGGAAATGAGAGATTATTTTGAAATTCCTATAATATTTAAAATTGGGGTTGAAACATTTGATTATGATTTTAGAAATAATTTTTTAAATAAGAATGCAAGATTTAAAACTCCAGAAGATGTAAAAGAATATTTTGATTCGCCTTGTATTATGGTTGGAATAAAAGGACAGACTAAAGAAATGATAGATAATGACATGGATATTATTCTAAATACTTTTGAAAAAGCAACTGTGAATGTTTTTATAAACAATTCTTCTAAAATAAAAAGAGATGAAGAGTTGGTTAAATGGTTTATTAATAAGTATGAATTTTTAAATGAAAATCCAAATATAGAAGTTTTATACAATAATACAGACTTCGGTGTGGGAGATTAGTAAGATTTTCTAAAGAGATATTATGCTGTAGTAAAGATTAATTTAATTTAAATTTTAAATTGAAAAATTTAGTACATTTTTGAAAAAGCTTCTGATATGTAGAAGCTTTTTTTTATATAATTTTATGTTACAATAAGAAAAAAGGAACTAAGGAGTAAATAAATGATGCTTAGTAGGGAAAAATGGGATAAATTGGAATATATCGAATTTTTAGAGTATATGAAATCTATGCAAGATGTTAAGTATAGAGATTTTAATAAGAAACTTATACCAGGAACAGAAAATATAATAGGTATTAGAATTCCTAATTTAAGAAAGTTGTCAAAAGAAATAAGTAAAGGCAACTGGAAAGAATTTTTAGAAGTAGCAGAAGATACTTATTATGAAGAAGTTATGTTACAGGGTATGGTGATTGGCAATATAAATAGTAATTTTGAAGAGATTTTATATTACATAAAAAAATTTGTACCTAAAATTAGTAATTGGGCAATTTGTGATGGATTTTGTTCTGGACTAAAATGTACAAATAATTATAAAGAATACATGTATGATATATTAAAAAAATATGTTTGTTCAGAAAATCCGTGGGAGATTAGATTTGCATTAGTTATGTTTTTAATATATTATGTTGATGATGAACATATTAAAGATATTTTTGAATACTGTAACAATATACAAAGTGAAGAATATTATGTTAAAATGGGTATGGCATGGCTATTGTCAATTTGTTTTGTTAAGTATGAAGAAGAAACACTTCTTTATATAAAAAATAATAATTTAGATGATTTTACTTATAATAAAATGTTACAAAAAATAGTTGAATCAAACAGAGTAGATTTAGAAAAGAAGAATATAATAAGAAGTATGAAAAGAAAGACAAGAAGATATTGACGGAGGAGTATTAATGAATAATGAGGAAAGAATTGATAAATTTTTAGAATTTCAAAGTAAAGGAATCAAATTTACAGAGATAGCTCAAAATCTAAAAATTAGTCAAAGTACTTTAAGAACTTTTTTAAATAAAAAAGGATATAAGTCAGAAAAAGGTAAATACATATTAAAAGACGAATTAAAGAATAAAGAAGATTTGGATAAAGAAAAAACTAAGGAAGATAACACTAATAATGTAAAAAAGGTAAGCACCAAAAAGAAGAAATCTAATGAAAAGGTTTTAAATAAGAGTATTGAACAAATTGAGTTTAACGACACAGATTTAAAAAATATAAAATCAAGAAAAAATATTAAACCTAAAAAAGACAGAAAAATAAATATAACTCAAGAAGATTTAGATAAGCTTTGTGAAGTGTATGATTGGTATTTAGAAGTGAAGGATTATAATATAAAACCTAAAAAAATATCTAATAAAAAAGATGTACATATAGATAATGAATCTTTAAGTGAATTAAAAACAACAAGAGTACGTATAGATAAAGAAACTTGGAGTGACTTTGAAAGATTATGTAGCAACTCAAATTTTGAAAAACACCAAATACTTACACAAGCATTGAAGGAATTTATGAAAAAGTATAAAAATCTACTATAAAATACTACTATATGAGGTGCTTAATATGAATAAAATAGTAAAAAAATTAATTTTTTTAATGATTATATTAACAATATTTATTTTTACACTGACTGCATGTAAAAGGGAAGAAGAACAATCTGATTCAGTTGAGATTCAAGCAGAAGACAATAATGAAGTAACAATAGATAAGGACAATGCAAAAGTATTGAATATAGGAGCAACAGAGATTATAACTGTAGATGAAGGTGGAAAAATAGATACATCCACAAAGATAGAAAATAATTCAACATTTAATATATCGAATGTTGAACTAATATATAATGAATACGATGATAATAAAAAAATTACTTCATCTGATAGTAAATCTCTGTTAGATATGACTTTAATGCCTGGGAAAGTTGCTTATGTAGAATGTGGACATAAAACTTTTGCCAAAAGTGTAGAAGTCTATGCATATGAATATGAAGCAGAGGGTAAAATTGTATATGTTAATTTAAAAGAAAATACTATTGATATAAGAAACAATAAAATTAAGCTAGAAAATAGTAGTCAGTATGAAGTATTATCTACTTCAGAACTTAAAAAAGTAAATGAGTCAAAAGAGGGAATTACATATCAAATAAAAGTAAAGAATTCATCATCAAAAGACTTAGGAAATATTATCCTTAAGACGGCAGAAGTTAATGATAATGGGGAATACTTGACAGTAAGTCGTGTACCATCATACAAAGTTTTGAAGGCTTCAGAAGAAACAGATATAGATATAACATGTTCAACAAAAGCAAAGAATGTTGAAATAGTAGGATATACTTATGATGATATAAAAGAAAAAGCAAATGTAGATATTGATTTGAAATCTCATAAAGTCAAGATAGACAAGTAAAGGTAGGGGATATTTATGAAGGTTTTGATAGTTGAAGATAATAGGGTGCTTTTAGAAAGTGTAGTAGAAGAACTTAGTAATCATTTTGAAACTGAAAAGTGTGAAGATGGAGAAGAAGCATTATATTTAATAAATCAAAATATATATGATTTAGTTATTTTAGATTTAATGCTTCCTAATATAAATGGAATTGATATTTTGAAGAAAATGAGAATCAATAATATAGATACACCTGTACTTATATTGACTGCTAAAGAAGCATTAGATGATAAAGTAGAAGCATTTACTATAGGAGCTAATGATTATTTAACAAAACCTTTTTATATGGAGGAACTAGTAGCAAGAGTATATGCCATATTGAGGACTAATGGAAAAATAAAAGAAAGAAATGGATTAGAATTTAAATCTTTATATCTAGATACATTAGAAAAAAGAGTGTATATTGAAGAAGAAGAAATAAAACTTCAAAATAAACAGTTTAACTTATTGGAATATTTTGTTTTAAATAAAGGTTCAATTTTATTAAAAGAACAGATTTATGATAGAATATGGGGAATTGATTCAGATGCAACTATTGAAATAGTAGAGGTATATGTAAGTAATCTGAGAAAAAAACTAAGTAAATATGGATATGATAAATATATTAAAACTAAGCGTAAGGTAGGATACATATTCGATGATAAATAAGAATGTATTTACCAGCACTAAAAACCATTTGATAAAAATGTACATTGTTGTAGTGGGTAGTTTTTTAATAATATTTTCTATATTTATATATTCATATTTTAGAGGTCTTACATATAGTGGAATTGATAGTGAAATCAATGATGAACTGGAGTATATAGTTTCTCAATTTAAGAGAACCTCATTTTTAAACCCAATAAGACTTAAAGACCCTAAAGATATGGTATATGTTTATGAGAATGACAGAATAAGTTACTATACTCAAAATGAATATTTTGATGAATTACTTCCAGACAGAAGACTAGATAAGAAAAATACATTTTTTAAATATACAGAAAATGGTTATACATTTAGAGAATTAAATGTGGATGTGGGCAGATATCAGATACAAATAATCAGAAACATTGACTCAGAGATGAATTCTTTAAAACAGTTGACATCTGTACTTATAATTGGAATACTAATTTCTGTTATAATAACATACTTTGTAGCTGTATATCTTACTCGAAAAGCATTAATTCCAATAGAGACTGCTTGGAGGAACCAAGCTAAATTTATACAAGATGCTTCACATGAGTTAAGGACTCCAATAACAATAGTTTCATCAAAATTAGAAAGTATGTTAAAATCTCCAGAAAATACAGTAAATGATGAAGTTGAAACAATAGCTACTGCAATGAAAGAAACTAGAAGACTTAAAAAGATGATAACGGATTTACTATCTCTTACTAAGGAAGATTCTATTGTTAAAGTTAACTTGGAGGAAATTGATTTAGAAAAATTACTAGAAGAAATATCAGAAGATTATGTGGATATTGCTGAGTTTCAAGAAAAAAAATTTACATTTAACTCTGAATTAAAGAATAAAGTTATAATAACAGATAAAAATAAATTGAGACAACTTATATTAATTTTTATTGATAATGCTTTTAAATATACTAAACTAGGTGATGAGATAGTATTAGAATTAAAAGAAGATGTGGAAGATGAAGTAACATTACTTATAAGAGATACTGGTATAGGTATAAAAAAAGAAGAAATGCCTTTTATATTTGACAGATTTTTTAGAAGTGAAAATGTGAGAAATAAAGATTTAGAAGGTTCTGGAATAGGTCTTTCAATAGCACATATGATTAGCTTGAATTTATCTATCGAAATAGATGTAACTTCTGATATAGGTATTGGAACTACATTTGAAATATCAATACCAAAAAAATTAAAATAATAAAAATATAAAAATCTGTTTTTACAAATAAAGAATGGGTATACTAATAGTATAAAATAAAATATAAAAGAATTTATAAAAGTAAAATTATATTTATAAATTTCATAGTATAATTATAAGGATAATAAATTTTTAGGAGGATTAAAAAAATGGCAAAAATTATAAATACATCTGAATTTAGAAGTAGTGTTGAAGGTAGTAAAGGAGTAGTTGTAGTAGATTTCTTTGCAACTTGGTGTGGACCTTGTAATATGTTAGGACCTGTATTTGCAGAATTAGGCGAAGAGATGAAAGACGAAGCTAGATTTGTAAAAGTTGATATAGATGAAAGCTTAGAAATAGCTCAACAATTTAGTGTATCTACAGTACCAACTATGATTATATTTAAAGATGGAGAGCCAGTTGAAACTCTAATTGGATTTATGCCTAAGAACAAAATTGAGATGAAAGTAAAATCATATTTATAAAAATGGGTGAATATTATGAGATATGACATAGCTATAATAGGTAGTGGTCCAGCAGGATTATCTGCTGCTATAAATGCAAAAATAAGAAATAAAACAATGATTATGTTTGGCAATGATAATTTAAGCAATAAGCTTGTTAAAGCTCCTTCAATAGATAATTATTTAGGTTTTTATGATATAAGTGGAGATGAATTAAAAGACAAATTTAAATCCCATATAGATAACATGGATATTTCAATTGAAAATAAAAGAATAAATAATATTTATGCTATGGGAGAATACTTTGCAATAATGTCTGGAAATGATATGTATGAAGCTACTACTGTAATCCTTGCAACTGGTGTAGAATATACTAGACCAATAAAAGGTGAAGAAGAATTTCTAGGAAGAGGAGTAGGATATTGTGCTACATGCGATGCACCACTTTATAGAAATAAAAAAGTAGCAGTTATAGGATATAATGAAGAATCTAAAGAAGAGGCAAATTTCTTAAGTGAACTTACTTCAAAAACTTATTTTATACCTATGTATAAAAAAGAAAACCTTATGAGAAGTTCAGATAATTTAGATGATTCTATTGAGATTATACATGATAGACCAGTGCAAATAGATGGAGATAAACTTGTAAATAAGATATCTTTTAAAGAAAATCATATTGAAGTTGATGGAGTATTCGTTATAAAAGATAGCACAGCTCCAAGTACATTGATTCCTGGAATAGAAATTGATGGTATCCATATTAAGGTTGACAATAATATGAAAACTAATATAGAAGGATGTTTTGCCGCAGGAGACTGTGTAGGTAAACCCTATTCTTATATCAAAGCAGCTGGGCAAGGTCAAATAGCAGCATTAAATGCTGTTTATTATCTAGATAAATTAAAAAGAGCTTAGTATAATTAGTAAGTAAATTTTTAAATATACAAATAAAAAACTGTCTTAAAATAATATAATTATTTTAGACAGTTTTTTATTTGTATATTATTATTTTACTTCAAGATACATTAGAGATGTATCTATAGGTATGTTTATTTTGATAGATTTAAATTGGCAATTGAAATATATATAGAAATAATTAGAATTATTTATAATAAGTTCCAAAATTTCAAAATAATAGTTGAAAAATCTAATTAAGAGTACTATAATTTAATTAAGTAATTACTTAATCAAAAAGAGGTCTTTATGGAAAATTTGGTTAAAATATTTAAAGCATTGAGTGATGAAACTAGACTTAACATACTTATATTAGTATCTAAAAGAAATATCTGCCAAAAAGGAATTTCTAAATATTTAGGAATTTCAGATTCTGCTGTTTCACAACATATAAAAATATTAAAAGAAATTGGCATAATAACAGGATATAAAGAAGGATACTATGTTTTATATCATATTAACAAAGAAGTGTTTAACATATGTATGGATTTTATAAATTCTATGTTAAGTAATTCTAGTGAAAGCTTTATAGATGTATTTGATATAAATACAATACATCTAGGATGCAGTAAAGAATGTAAATCTATGAAAAAATGTTGCAAGAGAAGGGAGAAATAATAATGAAAGTATGTATACCAGTAGAAGAAAATAAAGGATTAGATAGTAAACCATATGGTCATTTTGGTTCTGCACCAATCTTTGTTGTGTGTGACTTAGAAAGTGGAGAAGTTAAATCTTTAGACAATGGAGATTTAGGTCATGAACATGGGAAATGCCAACCAATAAAAGCATTATCAGGTACAGTTGTAGATGCAGTAGTAGTTGGAGGAATAGGGCAAGGTGCCATAGTTAAATTAAATAGTATGGGAATAAAAGTTTATAGAGCTGAAGCTGATACTATCAGTGGTAATTTGGACTTACTTAAAGATGGAAAATTAGTAGAATTTCCATCAAATCATACTTGTTCACACGATGGATGTGGGCATCATTAAAAACAAGATAGCTGATGAAGCATATGCTTCATCAGCTATTTTATCATTTTAACAAATAAGATTCTTTATATTTAGTATTAAATTTTGAGGTTGTACAAAGTTTTTATATATAACCTTAAATTTATAAGTATCTTACTTTAGATTTTCTTTGTATGCTTTTCTATATAGTTAATATCATTTAATATATCGTTAAGTTCTTTATTGAGTGTTTTTAAATCATCTCCATCTACATTATAGTTTAAAAATAACTCTTCTACATTATCAATAATAGAATTGACTTTTCTAGTAACTTCAACAAAAGTTTTAAAGTTACTACTATTTTTAGCATTTAGAAATTTGTTTAAATCCTTTGATATAAATGATATTATTTCATATTCATCATTAAATAGACCTCTACCAATAGGATATGGTTCAATTCTTTGTAAAAAATATTGATCTTTAGCATTAATATTATAAGTATAAGATATTTCCCAGTTGTCTCCTAAATCAAACTTAATAAAATATAATGTACTACTTACTTTTGATATTTTTGTAGCTCCAAGTTGTCTTAAAAGAACTTCAATTGAATCTCCTTGAACAGTATTAATATTCATATATACACATCCCCTTTAATACTATTATACTATATTTTCTAAAATTTTATAATTAAATAAACAGTAGATATAATAATAGATATAATCATAAGTGGAAAACCTATCTTAAAATACTCTTTAAAAGATATAGGATGACCATGCTTATTGCCTATACCTGCTAGTACAACATTGGCAGAGGCTCCAATAAGTGTCCCATTACCTCCAAGACAAGCTCCAAGGGATGTTGCCCACCATAGTGGCATTACATCAATTCCTTCAGCTTGCATAGTCAAAATAAGTGGAATTAATGTTGCAACAAACGGAATATTATCTAAGAATGAAGAAACTATTGCTGATAACCATAATATTAATAACATTGTAAATACAATATGGCCCTCTGTAAGTCCAATCAATGCTTGAGCTAATTTATTTATTATACCCACTTCTACTAATCCACCAACTACTACAAATAATCCCATAAAGAATAAGATTGTAGACCATTCAATACCTGCCATAATTTCATCTACATCTTGTTTTCCTATAAGAAGCATTATAGATGCACCAGTTAATGCTACAACAGAAGAATCTATATGGATTGTGCTATGAAACATAAAACCAAAGAGTATAAATGCTATTAAAAGAAGACTTTTTATAAGTAAGGGTTTATCTTTAATAGATTTTTTTTCATCAAGCTTTAATATTACTTCTTTGGCTTTATCATCTACAACAAGTTCTTTTCCATAAATAAATTTAAAACATATTATTGTTATAATAAGTATTACTATAACAGCAGGTCCTAAATTTATTACAAAATCCATGAAACTAAGATTGGCAGCACTACCAATCATAATATTTGGAGGGTCACCTATAAGAGTAGATGTACCTCCGATATTTGAAGCTAAAATTTGTGTTATTAAAAATGGAACTGGATTAAGTCCTAGAATTTGTGTAATAACTATAGTCATTGGACCTATAAGTAAAACAGTAGTAACATTATCTAATACAGCAGATAAAATAGCTGTTATAATAGCAAAACAAATCATTATTCTCCATGGATCACCTTTAGCTTTTTTTGCAGTCCAAATAGCTATATATTCAAATAGTCCTGAGTTTTTAACAACAGCAACAAATAGCATCATACCAACCAATACTCCAATAGTATTGAAGTCTATATGGCTTAATCCTTCATCAAGTGTAAGTATATTGAATATTATCATTAATAGTGCACCACCAACCGCTGCTACAGATCTGTTTACCTTTTCTGTAATAATAGCTGCCATAACTATTAAAAATATACATATAGCTATTATTTGTTGAAATTCCATAATATAAGTACCTCCATTTGTATTCTTTTGTGTCTAATGCTAGTACTATATATAGTATTACTTTTTTCTAGTTTTTTCAATGGATGTATAAAAGTATATTATTTAACAAAGTTTTTAAAAAATTAACAGAATTTAGAGAAAATTTTTGTTATTTAAATAAATTTTAAAATCATATCATTACTTATAATATTAAACGACAAACGAAAAAATATACTTCAAAAGTATAATTTATTGTATTTGATAAGCAATATAAAGTATTAATTACATCTAAGTTATAAAATTAATAAAATAAAGTTGAATTCAAAGATAAAACTGCAATTTATTAAAGAAATTATTCATTTTAAACCTTGTAATTTAATTTTATAAATATTATAATTAAATTAATGAATTTTTCACAAGGAATTATGCATTTTTTTGATTTTAAGATTTATTGAGAAAACAATATTAACAGGGGGTAATTAATAAAATGGATTTTTTAAATGGTATTTTAACAGGCATTAACAATGCAGTAGTATTTGTAAATAATTACTTATGGTCTTATATTCTAATTATAATGTTAGTTGTAATTGGTATTTACTTTACTATTAAAACAAATTTTGTACAATTCAGATATTTTATAGAAATGTTTAGGCTTTTAGGTGATGGTGCAGCAAATAAAAATGCAAAAAAAGAAGGAAAAATATCTTCATTTCAAGCCTTTTGTATAAGTACATCTTCAAGAGTTGGTACTGGAAATATAGCAGGGATAGCAATTGCAGTAGTAGCAGGAGGTCCTGGTGCTGTATTTTGGATGTGGCTTATAGCTTTAATTGGTTCTGCTTCAAGTTTTGTGGAGAGTACATTGGCTCAAATTTATAAAGTTAAGAATGGACCAGCTTTTAGAGGTGGACCAGCTTATTATATGGAACAAGGTTTAAATAAAAGATGGATGGGTGTTTTATTTTCAATACTTATAACTATCTGTTATGGATTTGTATTCAATGCAGTTCAAGCAAATACTGTTTCATTGGCTTTTAATAATGCATTTGGTATAAGTAAAATGGCTATGGGAATAGGTCTTGGAATTTTAACAGCAATAGTTATTTTTGGTGGTGTTCATAGAATAGCAAAAGTTTCAGAAATAATAGTTCCTGTATTTGCAGGATTATACATATTAGTTGCTTTAGCTATAGTTGTAATGAATATAACAGAAATACCAGGAGTTATATCATTAATAGTAGAAAGCGCATTTGATTTTAGAGGAATGGCAATTGGTACATTTATGGGAGTTGTAATGACTGGAGTAAAAAGAGGTTTATTTTCTAATGAAGCAGGAATGGGTAGTGCACCTAATGCTGCTGCAACAGCACATGTAACTCACCCTGTAAAACAAGGTTTAATCCAATCTCTAGGTGTTTTTACAGATACTATAATTATATGTAGTTGTACAGCATTCATGGTATTATTATATTCAGATTATGCTAGTAGTGGAGCAACAGGAATTGAATTAGCTCAAGAAGCTTTAACTCACCATATAGGTCCAATAGGAAATATTTTTATAGCAGTTTGTATATTCTTATTTGCATTTAGTTCTATAGTAGGAAATTATTACTATGGAGAATCAAATATGGAGTTTATGAGTGGAAGTAAAATTAAACTTAATGTATTTAGAGTTTTCGTTGTAGGTATGGTTTTATTTGGTTCTCTTACTCAAGTAGAAGTAGTCTGGAATTTAGCAGATTTATTTATGGCACTGATGGCTATAATAAACTTAATAGCAATAACTCTTTTAGGTAAGTACGCATTTATTGCTTTAAAAGACTATACAAGCCAAAAAAAATCTGGAATAAAAGACCCTGTATTTATTGCAGATGAAATAGAAGGACTAGAAAATGTATCAGAGTGGCACACTGAATTATCTGATGAACGTTTAGGATAAAAAGTAGTATAAAAATTATAGAGTAATTTTGATAGATTAGAATGTATTTAATTTATGTGAATATAGTATTTTAGTTAACTTATATTACTGGAATTTTTAATTCCAGTAATATTTTTTTATATCAAGTATATTATATTTTATTAAGAGTTTTTAGTATTTTAATATAATTTAGTTATCATAAATAATATATTAAAACCTCTCTTTTTAAATACTACACAATTAAATCTTGTAAGTTATCTTCAAAGCTTTCTAAGTAATCACAAAATAATCTAAACTCTTCTATATTTTTGATTTCTTGTAAATTTCTTAAGTCTATCATCATGTTGCTATATTTATGCAACATAAAACTCATATCATATATTTCACATTTAACAAATCCTTCTTGATAGTTGTATTTATAAGGTTCATATTTTGAAAAATTTGATTCAAAGTATTTTATTTTAGCATAACATAATCTGTGTATATTGAATAAAAGAGCAAATATAGATTCTTTAACTGCAAACTTGTGTGTGAAGTATTTTACAGTGTGGTATTTATCGTGTTTAAATTCCCAAATTAAATCTTCATTCAAAGTAAGAGAATATTTTTTTATAAGGTTACGTTTTTCTAGTGTTAAATCTTGTATTGAACTTGTTTTCATAATTCAGTCCCCCATAAATATTCAATAAACAACCATTAAATTATGGTGTTCATTTATAGTTTATTATTGCTTACTTAATTATATTGTATAATTAATCGAGAAAATAATAAAATAGATAATTAATATAACATTAATATATGCTATAAATAAAAACGATAGCTTTGATAGTAATATGTACAAATTTATGGTATTTTATATTTAGATTTATATTTGTAGTTATTTTAAGCTTTTAAAAGTATTTTTTATTATTAACTTATATTTCCTAGATTACAGGGAATTTAACACTAAAAATCTATCTTGTGTCCTTAAAAATTTACATAATGATTGTATATATTCTAATTTCAAAATATACGTGAATAGAGTTGGCATTTCTAATGAATATGAAGATATGGGTAAGGTTGTTCAAATAGATAATTATCTTTAAAATTATTAAGTACCAAAAGACAAGTATGCTTTGCCATATTGGTACTTAATAGTATTTTATAGCCTCTATTTTAATTTCCACTATTTAATCAATAAAGGTATTTAATCTAGAACCTTAAATAGGTTTGCCATTTCTAGTGCATTCATAGCACAATCATATCCTTTATTTCCAGCTTTTGTTCCAGCTCTTTCAATAGCTTGTTCAATATTTTCTGTTGTTACTATTCCAAATATAACAGGTAATTCATTATCCAAAGATACTTTTGCAATGCCTTTAGATACTTCGCTACATACATAATCATAATGAGAAGTAGCACCTCTTATAACACATCCTAAGCATATTATAGCATCATACTTACCACTCTTAGACATTTTTTGAGCAACGAGAGGAATCTCAAAAGCTCCAGGTACCCAAACCACTTCTATATTTTCCTGAGTAACATCGTGTCTTAAAAGGCAATCTTGAGCACCAGATAAAAGTTTTGATGTTATAAATTCATTAAAACGAGAGTTTATTATACCTATTTTTAAATCTTTTCCAATAAGTTTTCCTTCATATATCATTTTTATTTCCTCCAATTTTATTTAGGTTATAAATCTATATTTTTAGTATATATGCATATTATTGTAATAAAAATTACTTAGTAGAATAAAAATTAAATACCATTAGCTATATAATATCTAATAGATGTCCCATTTTATCCTTCTTAGTTTTCAGATATAATTTATTAAAATCATTAATTTCTTCATTAATAGGAACTCTATGTTCAATTTTTATTCCATATTTTTCTAATTGATTTATTTTGTCAGGATTATTACTTAAAAGGTTTATACTTTTTATATGTAAATTTTTTAATATCTGAGCAGCGATATAAAAATCTCTCATATCTTCTTCAAATCCAAGCATTAAATTCGCTTCAACAGTATCATAACCTTCTTCTTGAAGTTTATAAGCTTTAATTTTATTTAAAAGCCCAATACCTCTGCCTTCCTGTTTCATATAAATTAAAACACCACTTCCATTTTCTACAATTTTTTTCATAGAAGTTTCTAACTGTAGCCCACAATCACATTTTAAAGAATGAAATACATCACCTGTTAAACATTCAGAATGAAGTCTGACTAGTGTATTTTCTTCATTTACATTTCCATAAGTAAGGGCAATGTGTTCTTCATTTGAGTAAATATCTTTATATCCTATTATTTCAAAATTTCCATATTTTGTTGGAAGAAAAGCACTAGAAATTTTTTCTATAGTGGTTTCATTTCTTTTTCGATATTCTATCAAGTCTTTTATAGTAATTATTTTTAAATTATGTTTTTCTTTAAATATCATTAAATCATCAACTCTTGCCATTGTACCATCATCTTTCATTATTTCGCAGATAAGACCAATTTCTTTAAATCCTGCAAGTCTAGCAAGGTCTACAGAAGCTTCTGTGTGACCATCTCTAACTAGGACACCTCCAGTTTTTGCTATTAATGGAAATACATGTCCAGGTGTTTTAAAATCTTTACTTGTGGAACTTTCATTACAGAATAGTTTGACAGTTTCAGCTCTCTCATATGCAGATATACCTGTTAAAGTATCTATTCCATCTATAGTGACAGTAAATGCAGTTTGAAATGTGTCTGTATTTTCTTTAACCATAAGAGGTATATTTAGACTTTTAAATTTTTCTTCAGTAGCAGGAAGACAAATAAGGCCCCTACCATATGTAGCCATAAAGTTTATTGTCTCAGGTGTAGCCATTTCAGCTGCCATCAATAAATCTCCTTCATTTTCTCTGCTTTCATCATCAACTACGATTACCATTTTTCCATTTTTGATATCATTAATAGCTTCTTTAATAGTGTTAAACATGTAATTCACTCCTTTTATTATTTTTAAAAACCATTTTTAAATAAAAATTCTTTATCTATATTTGATTTATAGTTACTACTATTAGAATTTAATTCCTTGTAGTTTTTTACAAGAAAATTATTAACATACTTTCCAATTACATCACTTTCTAAATTGACAAAGTCTCCAATATTCTTTGTCAAGAGAGTAGTGTTAAATTTAGTATGAGGTATAACCGAAACCTTAAATATCTCATTATCTAAATAAGCTATAGTTAGACTTACACCATCAATAGCAACAGAACCTTTGTGTATCATTGTTGATAAAAGTTCTTTGGACGGTTGTATGCTTATTAAAACTGCATTTTCATCTTTTTCAAATTTACAAATAGTACCTTTACTATCAACATGACCTGTTACTAGGTGTCCACCAAATCTAGAAGAAAGACTCATAGCTCTTTCAAGATTTACTTCATCACTTGGATTTAATGAACTTAAATTTGTGGAACGGACTGTTTCCATCATGACATCAGCAGTAAATTCATTTTTACCTAAACTTGAAACAGTTAAGCAAACTCCATTTACAGCAATACTATCTCCAAGATTTGTACCATCTAGTATTTTATTTGATTGTATGGTGACTTTTCCACTTTTGCCATTAGCAGTAATTTTTCTAAGTATTCCAACTTCTTCTACTATGCCAGTAAACATTTTAACCTCCTAGACGTGTATATTTATAAATTTAATTTAAAACATCAGACTCTACCAAAATATCGCCATCTATTAAAGTTACATTCTTAATTTCTAATTGTATAGCATCTGATAAGTAATCTATTCCATCTCCAGAAACGAAAGTAGGAGCATCTTTTCCACCTATAATTTTAGGTGATAAAAACAATTTGACTTTATCAACTAAATTGTTTCTAAATAGACTGTCATTAAGTGTAGCACCACCTTCAACTAAAACAGAATCAATTTTTAATTCTCCTAATTTATACATTACAAATTCTAAATCTACCATATTATTTTTTTTAGGAGAAAGTACTACTTCAATATTATTTTTTCTTAGAACTAATGATTTTTCACTATCTTCACAACACGTAAAAACTATAGTTTTATTGTTTTTATCTTTAACTAATTTGCTATCAACTGGCAATTTTAAGTTTGTGTCTATTATTATTCTTACAGGGTGAGATACATTTTCTTGGTTAAGTCTGCAAGTTAGCAATGGATTATCATTTAAAACTGTGTTTATCCCAACCATTATACCTTGATATTTATTTCTATACTTATGAGTTAGATATCTTGATGATTCATTAGATATCCATTTTGATTCTAGCGATTTTGTGGCAATCTTGCCATCTAAACTTACTGCTGATTTTACAATACAAAGAGGTTTTTTTGTTTTTATATAGTAAAAAAATATTTCATTTAATTGTTTTGCTTCTTTTTCTAATATACCTACAGTAACATCAATGTTATTGTCTCTTAGTTTTTTTACTCCATTACCACAAACGATTGGATTTGGGTCTAATGTAGATATTACGACTCTCTTAATCTTATTTTGAATAATTTTATCTACACAAGGAGGTGTTTTGCCATAATGAGAACAGGGTTCTAAATTCACATAAAGGGTAGTGTCTTTTAAACTTTGATTAGCACTATTTATAGCATTTATTTCAGCGTGATTAGAGCCAAATCTCTCATGATATCCTTTACCTATTATGTCATCATCTTTAACGATTACACATCCCACTAATGGATTTGGATTTACAAAACCTTCTCCATTTTTGGCTAATTCAATAGCTTTTTTCATATAATAAATATCTTTCTCTTTTTGACTTATAAATTTCACAATATTTACACCCCCTATTTAAACTTAGATAATTTTCAAACAAAAAACCCCGAGAATTAACTCGGGGTTTAGAATAATCTACAATAAATATTGTATAAATGTATAGCAAAACGGCTCTACAAAAACACTTATTTAGCATATATCTTCTTCCATCCAGACTTTACTGTCGGCTTTGGAATTTAACCAAATCAACCAAGTTTTAACTCAGCTCGCGGGCTATACCGCCGATTGGGAATTTCACCCTACCCCGAAGATTAAGTATTAAATTTATATTTAGAATGTATCATAAATTATTTTACTTTGCAAACTATTTTTTTAAAAATATATGTTAATATATAATATATAACAGCTAGAAACTTTGGAATAATGCGATTGTGAATATAAAAATAAAAATTTGAACATAATCAGAAAAGAAGTTTAATTAATTTGAATTGGGAGAGAAATATATGAATAAAAAACCTTTAGAAATATTATCAAAATACTATGGATATACAAGTTTTAGAAAAGGCCAAGAGTCCATAATAAATTCTATTTTGAATAAAAAAGATGTATTAGCTATAATGCCAACTGGAGGAGGAAAATCTATATGTTATCAACTTCCAGCATTGATATTAGATGGGATGACAGTAGTGATTTCACCACTTATATCTCTTATGAAAGACCAAGTAGATGCTTTAAAAGCCATGGGAATCAATGCTGCTTTTATAAATAGTTCATTGGGAAACAAAGAATTTAATGAAATATTAAGTAATATTAGAAAAAATACTTATAAAATACTTTATATTGCTCCAGAAAGATTAGATACCCAAGAATTTCTTGAACTAATAAATAATAATGACATAAGTCAAATTGCAATAGATGAAGCACATTGTGTATCTCAATGGGGACATGATTTTAGACTGAGTTATAGAAGGATTTCTACGTTTATCAATAGTTTGTCTAAAAGACCTATAGTCACAGCCTTTACAGCTACTGCATCAGAAGAGGTAAGAGCTGATATAATAAATTTATTGTGTTTAGAGAGTCCAGATTGTTACATAACAGGGTTTGATAGAGAAAATCTAGCAATAAATATAGTGAAATCATCTAGTAAAAATAAATATATTTTGGACTATATTCAAAATCATAAAAATGAGTCTGGAATTATATATACAGCTACTAGAAAAGAAGTTGAAAATATTTATAATGGCTTGGCAAAGAGAAATATATCTGTATCAAAATACCATGCAGGTTTATCTAAAAATGAAAGAAATAAGAATCAAGAAGATTTTATAAATGATAATATAGATATAATGATAGCAACAAATGCATTTGGGATGGGTATTGATAAGCCCAATATAAGATGGGTTATACACTACAATATGCCTCAAAGTGTAGAAAATTACTACCAAGAAATAGGGAGAGCTGGTAGGGATGGAGAAAAAAGTGAATGTATACTTTTATTTTCTCCAGGAGATGTACATATACAAAAATATTTAATAGATATTGGTGTTGAAAATCCTGAAAGAAAATTATTTCAACATAAAAAACTTCAGCATATGATTGATTTAGTTTATAGTAATTCATGCTATAGGAGGACAATATTAAATTACTTTGGAGAAAATTATATAGAAAACTGTAATAACTGTAGTAATTGTTTAGTTGAAGGAGAAATAGTGGATAAAACTATAGATGCTCAAAAAGTTATTTCATGTGTAGCTAGAATGAAAAGAAGTTATGGTGTTACTACTATTGTAGATGTACTTAGAGGGTCTAAAAACAAAAAAATTTTACAACTTGGTTTAGATACTTTGTCTACATATAATATTATGAGAGATTATTCAAGTGAAGACTTGAAGAATTTTATAAATACATTAGTTTCTCATGGTTTTTTAGATTTAGTCGAAACTTTAGGTAGCGGAAACAGAGGAAGTTACCCAACTATAAGATTAAATGATATGTCTATGAAAGTTTTGAAGGGCGAGGTAAAGGTAGAATTTAAGGAAATTGTAATGACAAAATCTCTAGAAATAGAAGATGAATTATATAGTGCTTTAAGAGAATTAAGACACTTAATTGCAAGTGAAGAAAGAATAGCTCCATATATGGTTTTTGGAGATGGAACACTTAGAGCTATGTCTAGTAGTTATCCAGTCAATAAAGAAGAAATGCTAAATATATCTGGAGTAGGAGAAATTAAATATCAAAAATATGGTGAAGATTTTGAAACACTAATCAAAGAATATGTCGAAAAAAACAATATAGATAAAAAAGACAAAGAAAAAAATGTCGATTTAATGAATGTCAATAGTGAATTTCTTGAAGTTAATACAGATAAAGCTTTATATGAAAGGCTAATAAATATTAGAGAAGAATATGCTAAAAAAGAAAAATTACTTCCATACATGATTTTAACTAATAAGGCTTTGAAAGAAATAAGTGGAAGATATCCTATTGATAAAGAACAATTAAAGGATATTTCGGGTATAGGTGAAGTAAAAATTGAAAAGTATGGGGCTAGTATTTTAGATGAAGTTAAACATTATGTAAAAGAAAATAGTATTGATGTTACTTGGGAGAAAAAGAAAAAAAGAAAATTGATACTAGATGGAGAAAGCAGAAAAAACAATGAAATAGCACTAGATTTGTTAAATCAAGGTAAGGATATACAAAGTGTAAGTCAAGAAATAGAAGTCTCCCTATCTACAGTTATTGGATATGTATATGATTATTTAAAAGATGGGCAAAGTATATCATTTACATTAGATTTAGAAAATTTTTATAGTGAAGATGAAAGGAAGATGATTTTAGAAGTATGTGAAGAAGTAGGTTATGAAAATTTAAATAACATAAAAAGAAAACTTCCAGATTCAATAAAGTATGAAAATATAAGGGCTGTTATACTTAAATCTTATCTTGAAAATTCGAAAAAAGGTGCATCATTGGAGTAAAGTTAGCTGGATTAAAATATAAAATTTGTATTATTATGTTGAACTAATATTTTTGCTGTGTTATACTGAATTTGTAAAAATGATAAAAATTTAGAGCTAGGGGCGCTAGAATTGGCTAGCTGAGAGATAAAGCCGTAACTTACAAACCCTAATAACCTGATCAAGATAATGCTTGCGAAGGGAAGCTTTGTAATATAATTTTGTTATATAAATAGATAAATTATTCTGCATAGTGAGAAATTTGTCTAAGTGTATATATGATTATAAGAGTGCTTTCCAAAACAAGGAAAAGCACTTTTTTTATTGTTAAAAACTATAACTTTAATCTTGGAGGAATGTAATATGAATTATACAACGCAAATGGATGCTGCTAGAAAAGGCATAATAACTAAAGAAATGGAAATCGTTTCTCAAAAGGAACAAGTAGATGTAAATGAATTAAGAGAATTAATAGCAAAGGGACAAGTTGTTATACCTGCTAACAAAAATCATAAATCCTTAAGTGCAGAAGGTGTAGGTAAAAATTTAAAAACAAAGATAAATGTAAACTTAGGAATTTCAAGAGATTGTAAGAATATAGAAAATGAACTTGAAAAAGTTAAAGTGGCAATAGACATGAAAGCTGAAGCAATAATGGATTTGAGTAACTATGGAAAAACTAGAGAATTTAGAGAAAAAGTTGTTGAAATGTCACCTGCAATGATAGGTTCGGTTCCTATGTATGATGCAGTAGGGTATTTAGAAAAAGAACTAAAGGATATAACAGAAGAAGAATTTTTAAATGTAATAAGACAACATGCTATTGACGGAGTTGATTTTATTACTATACATGCTGGTCTTACTAGAAGTGTTTGTCAAAAGATAAAAAATCATGAAAGATTAACTCATATAGTATCTCGTGGAGGTTCACTATTATTTGCTTGGATGGAGTTAAATAATAAAGAAAATCCTATTTATACTAATTTTGATAAGATTTTAGATATATGTGAAGAGTATGATGTTACATTAAGTTTGGGGGATGCATGTAGACCTGGTTGTATAAAAGATTCTACAGATGGAGTTCAGATTCAAGAACTTGTAGTATTAGGAGAACTTACTAAAAGAGCATGGGAAAGAAATGTACAAGTCATGATAGAAGGACCTGGTCATATGGCTATTGATGAAATAGAAGCAAATGTAGTGTTAGAAAAAAGACTATGTCATGGAGCACCTTTTTATGTTCTTGGTCCATTGGTTACAGATATAGCCCCAGGTTATGACCATATAACTAGTGCAATAGGAGGAGCATTAGCATGTGCTAAAGGAGTAGACTTCTTATGCTATGTAACTCCAGCAGAACATTTAAGATTACCTAATTTAGATGATATGAAAGAAGGGATAATAGCTGCTAAAATAGCTGCTCATGCAGGAGATATAGCTAAGAATGTTAAAGGAGCTCGTGAATGGGATAACAAAATGAGTAAAGCTAGAGCAGATTTAGATTGGTGTGAAATGTTTAGACTTGCAATAGACCCTGAAAAAGCTAAAAGATATAGAGATGAGTCAACTCCGACTCATGAAGATAGTTGTACTATGTGTGGAAAAATGTGTTCAATGAGAACAGTTAAAAAAATATTAAACAATGAGGAACTTAATTTAATATAATTTGTGCAGAGCATTAGTTGAATAAAGTCAAAATGAGGAGGTGATTTAGTGAAGGTTAATGGAAAGAATGTTGAATTCAAAGAAAACTTAACTGTTATAGATTTGTTGAATAAATATAATTTGAAGAGCGATAGAGTTGTAGTTGAGATAAATCTAGAAATAATTGAAGAATCCAATTACAATACATATATATTAAAGGATGAAGATGTTGTAGAACTTATTAGCTTTATTGGAGGTGGTTAAAATAAAAATATTTGTAAATGAAGTATTAACAGATGTTGAAAAAAATACAACTGCCTATAAAGTTAGAGATAAATATAATCATAAATGTGATGTATTGGTGTTGAATGGATATCCAATTAAAGCTGACATTCCACTTTCTGAAAATGATAAATTAACACTTATACAAAAAGGGGTTAAACCTTCTTTTGATGAGTTAGAAAGCTTGTTGATAGCTAGACATACTCCAAATGTGCATAATAAATTAAAAAAAGGAAGAGTTGCTATATTGGGACTAGGTGGACTTGGGTCCAATATAGCTATCTCTTTAGCTCGAATTGGAGTTGGAGAACTTCTACTTATAGATTATGATGTTGTGGAGCCATCTAACTTAAATAGACAGCAATACTTTATAGATGATATAGGAAAACTAAAAACAGATGCTATGGTTGAAAATATAACAAAAATTAATCCATTTATAAAATTAAAAAAGCAAAATATTTTTTTAAATAAATATAATATGGATATACTTAAAGAGGCAGATTTGATAATTGAAGCTTTTGATGATGCTTCATGTAAAGCACAAGTTTGTAATTATATCTTAATAAATTTGAAAGATAAATATTTGATAGCATCATCAGGTATGGCAGGTTATTATGATTCAAATATAATAACTACTAAGAAAATAAGAGATAGATTTTATATATGTGGAGATTTTGTAAATGAAGCTAAAATTGGAGAGGGACTTATGGCTCCAAGAGTTGCTATTTGTGCAAATCATATGGCAAATTTGGCAACAAAAATACTTATAGATATATAAATACGTGAATCAGAAAATAAAAAGATTGAAAATTGAAAAAAATAAGATGAGGAGGAAAGAAAATGGATAAATTAGTACTTGGAGGACATGAATTCAATAGCAGATTATTGGTTGGAACAGGTAAATATGGCTCAAATGATATATTGCCTAAAGTAATCAAAGAAAGTGGAAGCGAAATAATAACAATGGCACTTAGAAGAGTAGATTTAGATAATAAACAAGAAAATATCTTAACATATATTCCAAAAGAAATGACTATACTTCCAAACACGTCAGGAGCTACTAATGCAGAAGAAGCTGTAAGAATAGCTAGAATATCTAGAAAAATGGGTTGTGGAGACTTTATAAAAATAGAAGTAATATCAGATACTAGATACTTACTTCCTGATAATGAAGAAACTATAAAAGCTACAAAAATACTTGCTGATGAAGGATTTATAGTACTTCCATATATGACACCAGACCTTTATGCTGGAAGAAGACTTATAGAAGCTAAAGCAGCAGCAGTTATGCCTCTTGGTGCTCCAATTGGTTCAAATAGAGGTCTTCAAATGAAAGAAATGATAAAAATAATGATAGATGAATTAGATATACCAATAATAGTTGATGCAGGTATTGGTAAACCATCTCAAGCTATGGAAGCTATGGAAATGGGAGCTGATGCAGTGCTTGTTAATACTGCTATAGCTTCAGCAGGTGACCCTGTGCAAATGGCTAGAGCATTTAAGTTAGCTGTAGAAGGTGGACGAGAAGCTTATATAGCAAAAGCAGGAAGTGTATCAGAATTTGCAAATGCATCTTCTCCTTTAACAGGTTTTTTAGGCAATTTATAGAAAGTGGTGATTGATGATGAGTTTTTATGAGGTAATAGAAAAATATAGGGATTTTGATTTTGATGGATATTTAAATAATGTTACAGACAATGATGTTTTAAGAAGTTTATCAAAAGACAAACTTGAGGATTTTGATATATTAAATTTACTTTCTAAAACTGCTGTAAAACATTTAGAAGCTATGGCACAAAAAGCACATAAATTAAGTGTTCAATATTTTGGAAAGACAGTTTGCCTATATACACCAATGTACATAGCAAATTATTGTGTAAATCAATGTGTTTATTGTAGTTACAATATAAAAAGTGGAATAAAAAGAAAAAAACTAACTATGGATGAAATCAGAGAGGAAGGAAATGAAATTTCAAAAGAAGGTTTCAAACATCTACTTGTTTTAACTGGTGAAAGTAGTTTTCATTCAAGTGTAGAATATATAGGTGAGGCTATAGAAATATTAAGAGATAAATTTCCATCTATAGGAATTGAAGTATATCCAATGGAAATAGATAAATATAAGTATATTGTAGACAAAGGAGTTGAAGGTCTAACTGTATACCAAGAAACTTATGATGAGAAAATATATAAAAGAGTTCATTTAAAAGGGCCAAAATCAAATTATAAATTTAGATTAGATGCTCCTGAAAGAGGAGCAAAGGCAGGTATGAGAACTCTATCAATAGGAGCACTTTTAGGATTAAATGATTTTAGAAAAGAGACCTTCTTTACAATATTGCATGGGAAATATCTAAAAACAAAATATCCTCATATTGAGCTTTCATATTCAACACCAAGAATGAGACCATTCAAAGGTTGTTTTGAAGAATTAGTAGATATAAGCGACACTGATTTAGTTCAAGCGATGGTTTGTATGAGGCTGTTTGACCCTCATGCAGCTTTAAATATATCTACTAGAGAAAATTTGGAAATGAGAAGTCATATAGTACCTTTAGGAGTAACTAAATTAAGTGCAGGTGTATCTACAGATGTAGGAGGGCATTCTCAAGATGAACATGATACTGCTCAATTCAAAATAAATGATGAAAGTACTGTTGAAGATATAGAGAAAATGCTAAATTCAATTGGTTATCAACATGTATTTAAAGATTGGGAAAGATTTTAGATGTATTTGATAACAAATAGAAATTTATGTAGCGAGGAACGATACTTAGAGGTTATTAAAGAATCTATATTGAGTGGTGTAGAAAATATTATAATAAGAGAAAAAGATTTAGAATATGAAGCATTAAAAGATTTATATATAAAGATAAAAAATAAAATTAAGTATATTAATTTTCAGGAAAAAATATTGGATGAAAGCTTGAAGAATAGTATAAAAAAGAAAGAGAATAATGATGGATTTAAAGTAAACTTTATAATAAATAGCAATATAGAATTTTTTGAAAAGACAGATTGTCAAGGTATTCATCTTCCATTTAAATTGTTTTTGAATTTACTGGGAAATAGATATAATTTCAATAAAAATAAGATACTGGGATTGTCATTACATAAAGTAGAAGAAGTAAAGTGTCTAGAAGAAATAATAAGAAAACTAAATATAAAAATAGATTACATAACATTATCACATATATATGAAACTAAGTGTAAAGAAAATTTATTGCCAAAAGGAATTGAACTTTTGAAGGAAGCTAAGAAAATTACTGATATTAAGACCGTTGCACTTGGAGGAATCCTACCATCTAATGTCAAAGAAACATTAAAATACTGTGATGATTTTGCTGTAATGTCAACTATAATGAAATCTAAAAATATTGAAGAAACAATATCAAATTATAATGAAAAAATTCAATTAGTAAAATAGAAAGTAAAGTATTTAAATTGAATAAAAATAAAAAAAGCTATCTTTTAAAATCTAAAAGAGAGCTTTTTTATTTTGTATCTTTGCTAATAAAAAATTGTAAAAAGGGAAAACTTTAGTCAGAGAGATTAAAAAGTATCCTATATAGATTCAAAATTTAGTAAAGTATGGAGGACATTATAATGATTGACAGTAAGAAGAAACGATTTATTATACCACACACTTTTACAATTATATTCTTGCTAATAGTATTAATGGCAATATTAACTTGGATAGTACCAAGTGGTGAATTTAGTAGAGAAGATGTAGAAGGTAGGATGGTTGTTGTACCAGGGACTTATCAAAGTGTAGAAAGTAATCCTCAAGGATTTACGGATGTTTTTAAAGCACCCATAGAAGGTTTTATTGATTCAGCAGAAGTTGTAGGATTTGTTTTAATAGTTGGAGGTGCTTTTGGTATTGTAAATAGAACTGGAGCTATAGAAGCAGGAATAGCATCAGTTATATCGAAGTTTAAAGGAAAAGAACTACTTATAATTCCAATATCAATGATTTTATTTGGTCTTGGAGGTACTACATTTGGGATGGCAGAAGAAACATTACCATTTTATATGATATTTGTTCCACTTATGACATCCTTAGGATATGATTCTCTAACCGCCATTGCGATTGTATTTATAGGAGCAGCGGCAGGAGCGGCTGCATCGACAATAAATCCATTCTCAGTTGGTATTGCACAAGCACTAGCTCAACTTGCTCCTGGTTCAGGAGTAGCATATAGAGTAGTGATTTTTATAGCATATATATTAATCAGTATAGCATTTGTTATGTATTATGCTAAAAAAGTTAAAGAAAACCCTGAAAGCTCAATAGTGTATGAGATAGATAAAAATAATAAATCAATACTTAATCATACTTCAACTGAAATAAAAGAGTTTACTTTTAAAGAAGTATCTGTTCTTGCTATATTTGGAATAGGAATGGCAATAATGATTTGGGGTGTTTTAAGTCAAGGATGGTATATTCCAGAGATATCAATGTGTTTTGCTGCGATAGGTGTACTTTCTGGATTAGTTGGTAGATTGTCACAAAGTGAAATTTCCGATAGTTTCATAGATGGAGCAAAAGATTTAGCATCAGCTGCCCTTGCAATAGCTTTAGCTCGTGGAATTGTAATAATTGCTCAAAATGGATTTATAATAGATACTATATTAAATTCTGCAGCAAGCTTTTTAGGTGGACTTCCAAAGGTTATATTTGTATATCTATCATTTTTCTTGGAAGCTGCGTTGGCATTTTTGATTCCATCATCTTCAGGACTTGCTTCACTTACAGTGCCTGTCCTTGCTCCTCTTGGTGATTTAGTTAATATATCAGCTCAAGTTATAGTAACTGCTTATCAATTTGGGGTAGGTCTTACAAACTTTATAACTCCAACATCTGGAGTACTAATGGGAGCACTTGCAGTAGCTCATATTCCTTTTTCAAAATGGGTAAAATTTATAATGCCTATATTACTGATTTTAACAGCTGTATCTTTAGTTTTTTTAACAATAGGTATATATATAGGTTTTTAATTGAAGAAAATTTAATTTAATATATTTAGAAATTATATAAAATACTAAAAATATGATTATTAATAAATTGCCACCATAAATGCCTTGGTGGCAATTTATTTTATAAACACTTCATTTCAATATTAAAATAAAGTATAGCTTTTTTTAAGAAGAGGTGGCTTTATTTTATTTACAACTATTTATTTAGGACTAGGAGCTCTAAATTTGTTTCTATAATGAAGTAATAAATATAATAATGGTATTGCAAACCATATGAACTGGCATGCTGTTGTGACTGTATCTGAATCAAAATAAAAACTCAATATAATCATTCCAATAGATATAACAAATGATAAATACGCAAAAATCTTACTTGCCTTTTTCCATATTTTTTCATCTCCAATGGCCCAAGCACATTTAGTATCTATGTTCTTATAAATTTGTAGCTTAGGTAATAAATTACCAAAATACATAATTATAATGGCATTTATTATAACTGATACTTTGTCGTTAATTTCATAAGAAAATATCTCATCTATACCTAGTAAAGGAATGATAAACCTTCCAACTGCGACTATTAAAAATAACATTTGTAACCTTCTTGCAGTTTTAACTTTAGGGTTATCTTTTGAAAAACCTAAAATTTCTGGTGCATTTACATAGTTTATAATTAATAATGCTATAAGTAATATTAAACCTATATTTTCCATAATAGCCTCCTATATCTTTTTAAAAATATCCAAGAAGTTTCCAAGTACTTCTTGAAGGACCGATAAATTAATAGAATAAATCAAAAATTGCCCCATTTTTTCTGAACTAATAAGTTCTGCATCTTTTAAAATATCTAAATGTTTAGATATTGCTGGTTTAGACATATTAAAATGACCTGCTATTTCTCCTGCATTCATATCTCTTTCATTAAGCAATTTTAAAATTTCTCTTCTAGTTTCATCACTTAATGCTTTAAATACTTTTACCATAATATCCTCCCTACTATAGATATAAATATTTAACTAATTAGTTAAATATTTATATCTATAGTATACTCGTATTAGGAAAAAAAATCCACTATTTTTATAACTTTATTATCACAAAATCTTTTAATTTTATCTGATATTTTAATTCTAATTTGAAATATATATGAAGGTTTTTGGAGAATACTTACTTATAATAGGAAAAAATGTTAAAATAAGAATGTAGTTAAATATAAAGAACTGAAATAGCTAACAGTTATTAAACATAGGAGTGTAAAAATTTATGGGATTAAAAGAATTTGATTTTATTGAAGAGTCTATAGAAATGTTGAGGGTAATGTCTCCAACTTTAGAAACTATATCAGATGAAATAGAAGAGTACTTTGAAAATATCTTGGACGAAAAAAATCAAGAGTATATAAATGTAACCTCTAGAATAAAATCAGAATCAAGTTTGAGGGAAAAGATAATTAGAAATAGATATTTAAAAAAATATGGGGAGGCAAGTAATCTTATTCATAATGTATCTGATTTAATAGGACTAAGAATTGAGTGTAGATTTATTGAGGATGAAAATAAGATATATAGGCTTTTAAGAAGATATTTTAATAAAACAGATGATAAAATAAACTATTATAATAAAGAAAATAAAAATATTAAATTAAAATTGTCTGAAAGACAACCTAATAAGCAAAAAAATGGATTTGAAATATATAAGATAGATGGAGTTTTTGCATATTTAGATAGAGAAGTAAAATTTGAACTTCAAATTAAATCTCTTGTAAATGTGTTTTGGAGTGAGATTGAACATAAAATAATTTATAAAAATAACACATATTTACTTGCTGATAAATTTATAAAGGATATGATGGACTCTATAAAGAATAATCTTACTATGATAGATAATCAGCTTTTGAGTATTTATAAAAACTTTCATTCAGGAAAGTCTTTTAACATGAAAGTAAGTAAAAAAGAAATTGAAAAACTCTTTGCAAAATTAGTGTATGATGCTTTTTCAGAAAAGATGAATAAAAGTATAGGTTTTGTTGTGGATTTTAAAAAGCCATGTGAAACTATATTAAGTTATTCTTTTAATAAACAAGATATAAGTGATGAAGTTTTAGGCAATTTTATGCTTGATGAGTTTGCAAGATTAAATGAAATTGTAAATAAAGATATAGATTTTAATGACCAAATAGAGTTTGAAAGAGAACCTACATTTGATGATAAGTTCTGTAATGATTTAGGAAATCATTTTAGAAGTAGACTAAATACAGAGTTTCCATGGAATTTATTTTTTAGGATACTATTTGAAATAGAACCATGTAATAACACTGAAGATTTTGAAAACTTTGTAGAATTTATAAAGGAAAATGTATTGCTTGAAGAAAATAGAGAACAACTTTTAGGTCAATTTGAAGAAGATAGTAATTTTATAATTGAAGATATATATGATTGTATTTTTAATAGCATAAGTGAGGTTGATAGTGTTGAAATTTTATATAACTATAATCTTGAAAAAATCAATTTTACATCAAGTGAAATTATAAATTGTATATGTAGAGAATATGAGTGTTATAGTGAATATTTAGAAGAAAAAGAAAAACTTATGAATGCATTTAAAGAAAAAATTATTCAGATTTTTGAGTAGTCAATCAATGTTGAAATGGCGCAATAGCGCCATTTTTCAAATATAAATAAAAGTATTTTAAAGGAGGCGATTTGTATAGAAAAAACAGGTGTAATTTTAGCAGGAGGGAAAAGTTCTAGAATGGGGAAAGATAAAGCTTTTCTAGAATTACATGAAAAGCCTTTTATTGAAATTGCAATAGAAGTATTTAAAAATTTTGATGAAGTAATAATAGTATCTAACAATGAAGAATTATACTCAAAATATAACATTAAAGTTTATAATGATATAATAAAAAATGTTGGTCCAATAGGAGGAATATATACTGCTCTTAAACATGCAAAGTATGATATAGTTACAGTTGCATGTGATATGCCATATCTAAATAATGAAGTAGTCGAAAAAATAGCTGATGAAATGGATGATAAAAGTGTAATTTCAGTAACAAATGGAAAGTTACAACCATTGTGTTCTGGATACAAAAAGAGTATAATAAATAAAGTATCTTTATGTATAGGGAAAAATGATTTGAAGCTTAGAACTCTTATAGAAAAAATAGATAAAAGCTATATATACTTTGATAACGAAGATTTATTTTTAAATGTAAATACTATTGATGAGTATAAAAAATTGACTGAAGTTTAATTAGCTACGGTTGTAAAATAGAGTAGGATTTATATGGAGGAGAATTTATGAATTTACTTAAATGTGATTCTTGGGCAGTGATATTAAATAATAGTGACGAAGAAAGCAAGGCATATAAAATATTAGATGAACTTAAAAAGAATATGTACAAAGTTGTTGCTATAGATGAAGAGAAAAAGAATATTGAAGGTATAGATGTATATGAGTGCCTAAAAGACGTACCACACAATATTGATGTTGTAGCTATTATAGATAAGCAGTCTAAGATGGAGGCCATTTTAGAAGAGATAGAACTTTTAGACATACAAAATATCTGGTTTGAAAAAGGAAGCTTTAGTGAAATGATTATTAAAAAAATTAAGGATTTAAAATTGAATGTAGAATACAATTTAAGTTTATATGATGAGTTAACTAAGTAAATTTATATATAGAAAATTGATTAGGAACATAATTGGTTAACGAAATATCTTATTTTATAGTATAGATTTCCTAGATAAAGTATTAAATTACAAGATTTATTAAGAAGATTGCTGTTTACATGATATAATATATTAAACAGGAATATAAAGGAGTTGATATATTATGTTAATAGTAACTACAGAAAAAGTAGAAGGAAAAAAAATAGCAGAAGTTTTAGGGCTAGTTAGAGGAAGTACGATAAGAGCAAAACATGTTGGAAAAGATATAGGAGCAAGCTTTAAGAATCTTGTTGGAGGAGAACTTACAGGATATAATGAAATGCTTACAGAAGCAAGACAAATTGCAATTGGTAGAATGGTTGAAGATGCAGAATCTAAAGGTGCAAATGCAATAATAGCATTTAGATTGTCTTCAGCTTCAGTTATGCAAGGAGCGGCAGAAATGCTTGCTTATGGAACAGCAGTTATTTTAGAAGATAACAATGATATATCTGAAAAATAAAATATAAGGAATTAGAAAGAGACATCTTTTATAAATTTTATGGATGTCTCTTTTTGTTTGAAAAATATCAGGTAAAAGTAATTTTTAACCATTATAATAATAAAATAAGATGATATTATATAAATAAGTAAAATTATATTATATAATATAAAGTATAGACTTTAAAATTTTTATTAGTAGGAGAAAATATGAACAATGTTATAATAGTTAGAGGGGCTGGAGATTTAGCAACAGCAGTTATACATAAGTTACATAACTGTGGTTTTAAAATAATCGCTTTAGAAGTTGAGACTCCTCTTGCAATAAGAAGGAAAGTTTCTTTTAGTGAGGCTATCTATGAAAAGAAAGTTTCTGTGGAAGGTGTTTATTGTGTGTATTGCAAAGATAAAGCAGAAATAAAAAAAGCTTTAAATAAAAGAAACGTGGCACTAATAATAGACCCAAAAGGTAAATATATAGATGAAATACGTCCTGTAGCGGTTATAGATTGTATACTTGCAAAAAAAAATATTGGAACAAATAAAGCGATGGCAGCACTTACAATAGCTTTAGGTCCAGGATTTTGTGCAGGTAAAGATGTAGACATAGTTATTGAAACTATGAGAGGACATAATTTAGGAAAAGTGATAAGAAAAGGATATGCTTTAAAAAATACAGGAATACCAGGTGCTATATTGGGTATAACCAAAGAACGAGTTTTTTATTCTGAGAACGTTGGAATAATAGAAAATGTATGTAATATAGGGGATGTAGTTAAAAAAGGAGATATAATATGTTATATCACTGAAAAAAATGGAAATAAAATAGAAGTGAAAGCTTCTATAGATGGTGTTTTGAGAGGCTTATTGAGAAATGGTTCACAAATAGAAAAAGGATTAAAGATATTGGATATAGACCCTCGAATGGAAGAAGTAAAAAATTCATTTACGATATCAGATAAAGGACGTTGTATAGCAGGAGCAGTTTTAGAAGCATTATTATCAGAAGGAATATTACCAGAATAGGTTCTATTAAATAGATTTTTTATTTATAAAAGTTTAATTAATATATAAAGGGGTGAAACCATATGTTTAATGTAGCAATTATAACGCTTAGTGATAAGGGCTATGAAGGGAAAAGAGAAGACATAACAGGAAAAAAATTAACTGAATTTGTTGAAAATACAGGGAATTATAAAGTTACTGAATACGTGTTGATAAAAGATGATAAGGAAATGTTAAAGGAAAATATTATAAAAATTTGTAACAGTAATAAAGTAGATTTAATTCTTACTAATGGAGGTACTGGATTTTCAAAGAGAGATATAACTCCAGAGGCTACTAAAGATGTTTTAGAAAGAGAGATACCAGGTCTCAGTGAATACATGAGAATGAAATCTACAGAAATTACTAAAAAAGCTATACTAAGTAGGGGTGTAAGTGGAATAAGGAATAATTCTATAATAATAAATTTACCTGGAAGTCCTAAAGGTGCAGTTGAAAATCTAAGTTTCATTATTGATGTCTTAGACCATGGCATAGAAATTTTAAGAGGAGAAGCCACAGAATGTGCCACTAATAACAAAAAATAGTATATAATTCAGATAGATAAAAAATAGACAAAGAGGTAGATAGAGTATGATTGATAAGTATGGAAGAAAAATAGACTACCTTCGTATTTCACTTACAGATAAGTGTAATTTAAGGTGTGTTTATTGTATGCCACCAGATGTTAAATTTGAAAAAAATTATATAAACGATAATCTAAGTTTTGAAGACTATAAATTCATTATAAAGGCTATGTCAGAACAAGGTATAAAAAAGGTTAGATTTACTGGAGGAGAACCTCTTTTATATCCCAATTTAAATGAACTTATAAGGTTTACAAGAGAAGAATGTGGAATAGAAAATATAGGAATGACAACTAATGCTCTTGGACTTTCTGATAGAATCTTTGAGCTTAAAGAATGTGGTCTGAATAAAGTAAATATAAGCTTAGATTCTTTAAAGGAATATAAATATAAATCTGTGACAAGAGGTGGCAATTTAAAAGAAGTATTAAAATCGATTGAGTCATGTTTAAATTTAGGTATAAAAGTAAAGGTAAATTGTGTTGCCATAAATGGATTTAATGATGATGAGCTTAAAGACTTTATGTTTTTAACAGTTAAATCACCAATTGATGTAAGATTTATTGAACTTATGCCATTAGGTGAAGCTAATAGAGTCTACAAAAAAGGATATTTTAATGTAAAAGAAATGGTTGAAAAAATATATGGTTTATATAAAGTTAAAAATGATGAAAAAAGTACAGCAGAATATTATAAGTTTAAAGGAGCAAAAGGAAGAATAGGAATTATAACTCCATTAAGTTGTTCATTTTGCAACACTTGTAATCGTATTAGACTTACCTCTAGTGGTGCAATAAAACTGTGTCTACATTCAAAAGAGGAAATAGATATAAAACCACTTTTACATAAACCATTGTTATTTAGAGAAACTATGAAAGATATAATAAAAGAAAAGCCAGAAAAACATCATTTAATAGAAAATAAATGTAGTGATACAAATAGACGTATGTATGAAATTGGAGGATAGGTAATGTTAACGCACATAAATGAAAAAGGGTATGCTAAAATGGTAGATATAAGTGAAAAAGATGATACAAAGAGAACTGCTATAGCAACAGCTACGATTACTCTTGGTAAAGAAGCTTTAGAAAAGGTAAAAAATGGACAAATAAAAAAGGGAGATGTATTATCTGTAGCTCAAGTTGCAGGGATAATGGGAGCTAAAAATACATCTTCAAATATACCAATGTGCCATCAAATTAAATTGGTTGGATGTGATTTGGAATTTGAGATAGATGATTCTATATCTGCTATTAGAATATATGCAACCTGTAAATCACTTGGTAAAACTGGTGTAGAAATGGAAGCATTAAATGCTTGTTCTTTAGCAGCACTTACAATTTATGATATGTGTAAAGCAGTTGATAAAAAGATGGTTATAAGCAATATACATCTTGTGGAGAAAACTGGTGGAAAATCAGGTGATTTTAAGTTTGAATAATTTAAGAACATATGGGTGAAAATTTGGAGGAAATATGGCTAAAGTAGTGTCAATAAATATAAGTGACAAAAAGGGTGTAATTAAGGTTCCTGTGCAATGTGCAGAACTAAAAATAAATTATGGAATAGTTGGAGATGCACATGCGGGAAACTGGCATCGTCAAATAAGTTTACTTGGAAAAGAAAGTATAGATAAAATGAAGATGAGAGGTTTTGACCAATTAAAATTTGGAGACTTTGCTGAGAATATAACTACAGAAGGAATAGAAGTGTTTTCATTACCTGTTGGTACAAAATTAAAGATAGGCAAATGTGAAGTTGAAGTAACTCAAATAGGTAAAAAGTGTCATAATGGATGTGAAATTAAAAAATTAACAGGGGACTGTGTAATGCCACGTGAAGGAATTTTTGTTAAGGTTTTAAAGGAAGGAATTATAAGTATTGGAGATTCAATAGATATAATTCAATAAAAATTTGATTGAACTTAAAATAAATTTCTGATTATATTTTAAAATTTTATTAAATGTTCGTATAGCCTTGTTTTATAGGCTGTTCGGACATTTTTACTGTCAGTAGATACTTTACAATATTTCAGAATGTGCAGTGTGAAGTATTTTAAATAGATAGATTTAACAATATAACATACTGTTGTATAATGTGAGATATGATTATTTGCTGTACGTTCATGTTGTCGTCCACAGTTGCCTTGGGGTTAAGCACTAACTAAATTTAAAAAAGACCCTACACCTATTCTACCTATATTGGAACAATTAAAAACCGACTCATCACTGTATGTGCGAAAGAGTGTTGCTAATAATTTAAATGACATTTCTAAAACACACCCAGATTTAGTTGTAAAGCTTGCGAAGGATTGGTATAGTGTAAATGAATATACTAACTGGATTGTAAAATATGGTTGTAGAACTTTACAAAAAAATGAAAATAATTTGTAAAATTATATTCAATTGTATATAAAAATAATATAAATTTTTATTAAATTTAAAAAATACAAAATATAAATACAGTAATAATATAAAAAATTACATATAAAACTAAAAAATACAAGTAATTTACTTTTTAAGTTGACAAAATATTGCATATATATTATGATATAAATCATAAATAAATAACGTAGATTCGCAGAAGAAGAAAGTAGCATAAAGGAATTTTACAGAGAGTTAGATTTGGCTGAGAACTAATATTGAAATTTGTGTGAAAAGAGCTTTGGAGAATACTATTACAGTTCTATTGTAGTAGTGGTTTAATTCGCCTTAAGAAAATGAGTGAGTAAAATAAATTTTTACTAATAAGAGTGGTAACACGGATTGGTATTCGTCTCTTGGATTTTTTCCAAGAGGCGTTTTTTATTATAAAATTATTTCAGAAAATTTAAAACTATATATTAAATGAAAATTATAAATATATGGTTGTTAATAAATTTATAAATTAGAAAATTGTAAAACAAACAAATTAAATGGTTTTACAATTTTAATGGAGGGATGAAAATGGAAGAAGAAAAAATTAATTATGCCCTGGAACAGGTTCCAGAGAATCAAAAACGTGGTTGGGTAGCTATGTTTTCAGTGCTAGTAGCAATAGGTGTGGATTTATCATCTGTTATTTTAGGAGCTGAGTTAGCTCAAAGTATGCCAATGAAACAAGCAATATTATCAGTAATTGTAGGTTCATTTTTTTCTGCTATTTTGTATACTATATGCTCTTTAGTTGGTTCATCTACAAGCTTATCTACATCTATGATAACAAAATATGTGTTTGGAGAAGCTGGAGCAAAAATATTTTCTCTAGTTATAGGAGTTTCTTTATTAGGATGGTTTGGAGTTCAAGTAGGCTTTTTTGCTCAAAATGCTCAAATAATAATAAAAGATATATTTAATCTAGATGTGAGCATGCAAATTTTAAGCCTCATAGGTGGTCTTTTGATGATGAGTACAGCTATTTATGGATATAAAGCAATGGAAAAATTAAGTGTGTATTCAGTACCATTCTTATTAATTCTTATGATGTTAACTATATTCTTAGCTTTTAAAGCAAATGGAATTCCAGTTGATGATAATATGAAATCGACTATGACATTTGCAGGTGGAGTTTCTCTATCAATGAGTATAATAATAGTTGGAGCAATAGTATCACCTGATATAAGTCGCTGGGCTAAAAGTAGAAGAGATTGTGCACTTTCAAGTTTTCTAGGGATACAATTTGGAAATGCTTTTATGATAGTAGTATCAATAATATTAGTAAAATGTATGGGTACTTCAGATATTATGAGAATTTTTATTACATTAGGAATTGCTATACCAGGTATAATTGTACTTACATTAGCTCAATGGACTACAAATACAAGCAATGTATATTCTGCATCACTAAGTATAGCTCTTGTACTAAAAAAAGCTCCTGAAAAAGTATTAACTATAGTTCTTGGTGTTGTAGCAACTTTATTAGCTGTATTTGGAATATATGAAGGATTTATAGGATTTTTAAATTTACTTGGAATTGTTATTGCACCTGTTGGTGGTGTGTATACAGCAGAATATTATATAGTAAAACAAGAACTTAAAGGATTTGATAAGGGGATAGCATACAAACCAATAGTTAAACATTCAATAATATCTTGGATAATTGGTATATTAATAACATACCTTTCTACATATGGATTTATAACTCTTACTACTATAGCACCTTTAGATGGATTTATAGCAGGATTTATAATACAATCAATTATTGGAAAAGTGATTTGTTCATCAAAAAACAAACAAGAAGCAGAAAAAGCAGTTTAATGAAATATGCTTGTAAAGTATAAAATAAATTTGGAATATGAGGAGAA
The DNA here is from genome assembly GCA_020641055.1 of Clostridioides sp. ES-S-0010-02. Lineage (NCBI taxonomy): Bacteria > Bacillati > Bacillota > Clostridia > Peptostreptococcales > Peptostreptococcaceae > Clostridioides > Clostridioides sp. ES-S-0010-02. The sequence continues at coordinate 2,515,718 of CP067345.1, read as the reverse complement.
AGTAACATGAGATTTTTAACAGAAGAAAGCGTGGATAAAATAGCAGTTGGCGCAGCAGTGCTTGGAACAGGAGGTGGAGGAGACCCATACATAGGTAAATTAGTTGCAAAACAAGCAATTAAAAAGTATGGGCCTGTAAAAGTGATTAGTTTAGATGAGCTAGAGGATGATGCTTTAGTAGTACCAGTATCTGGTATGGGTTCCCCTGTAATTACAATAGAAAAATTACTTTCTGAAGTGGAATTAACTACTCCTTTAGAGATAATGGAAAAATTATTGAATAGAAAAGTTGATGTTATAATTCCTATAGAAATAGGAGGAATAAATTCACTTATGCCAATAGCAGTTGCTGCAAAAAAAGGGCTTCCTATTTTGGATGCAGATTCTATGGGTAGAGCGTTTCCGGAAGCTCAAATGGTAACTTTTTATCTTGAAGGATATGAAGCATCACCTGCTGTAATGGCTGATGAAAAGGGTAATTCAGCCATCCTTTATCCTGTTGATGGAATTTGGTCAGAAAGATTGGCTAGAACTTTAACAGTAGAAATGGGAGGAAGTTCTTCTATTAGTGACTATAATTTAAGTGGAGCTCAAGTTAAAAAAGCTGCGATAGGAAATACCTTGACTATAGCTGAAACTATAGGAGGATTTTTACTTGAGAATAAGTCAGACTCAAAAGGTGCTATTGAAAATATATTGAAAGAATTAAAAGGGTATAAATTATTTGAAGGAAAAGTAGTTGATATTAAAAGAGAGTTAAAAGGTGGTTTTACTAGAGGGCATGCATTCTTCGCTGGAATTAATGGATATGATGGAGAATACTCTGTACTATTTCAAAATGAAAATCTAATTGCAAAAAAAGGTAGTACACCACTTTGTATTACGCCAGATTTAATAGCAATATTAGATTTAGAAACTGGATTCCCAATAACTACAGAAAGAATAAAATATGGTTCTCGTGTGATGGTAGTAGCTTTTCCTTGTAATGAAAAATGGAGAACTAAAAAAGGAATTGAGACAGTTGGACCTGAATACTTTGGATATGATGTAGAGTATAAAACAGTAGAAGAATTACAAGGAAAATAAAAATTTAGGGGGAAATTTTGATGTATCGTGTAGGAATTGACGTTGGAGGAACAAATACAGATGCTTGTATACTGGATAAGGAATTAAAAGTAATCCATTCAGTTAAAGTAGCAACTACAAAAGATGTTGAAACTGGTGTTTATAATGCCTTAAAAAAAGTTATAGATGAAAGTAAAATTGACCATTCATTAATAAAATATGCTATGCTTGGTACAACTCACTGTACAAATGCAATAGTAGAAAGAAAAAGACTTAATAATGTAGCAATGATAAGAATTGGAAAACCAGCAACCACTGCTATTTTACCATTTATAGATTGGCCAGAAGATTTAAGAGAAAAAATAGAATTAGATTCAATATTGATATCTGGTGGTTATGAGTTTGATGGAAGAAAGATAAATGAACTTTGTAAAGATGAAGTTGTAGATTTTTGCAATAAGATAAAAGGCAAGGTAGAAAGTGTTGCAATAAGTGGAGTATTTGCTCCTGTAAATAAGCAACAAGAAGAAGAAGTTGCAAAATGGGTTAGAGAGATTCTTGGTGATATTCCAATATCCTTATCAAATGAAATAGGTAATATAGGTATACTGGAAAGAGAAAACGGAGCAATTTTAAACTCTGCATTGTCTAGAGTAGGTAAGGCTGTTTCTTTAGGATTTGAAAAAGCATTGAAAGATTTAGGAATAGATGCAGAAATATATTTTAGTCAAAATGATGGAACATTAATGAATTTGGAGTACACAATGAAGTATCCTATTTTCACAATTGGATGTGGAATAACAAATTCTATAAGGGGAGCGTCTTTCTTATCAAAAGTAAAAAATGCAATAGTACTAGATGTTGGGGGAACTACGAGTGATTTAGGTGTATTATACAATGGATTTCCTAGAGAATCTTCAATTCCTGTTACAATTGGAGGAGTACATACGAACTTTAGAATGCCTGATGTTTTAACTATTGGACTTGCTGGAGGAACTTGTGTAAAAGGCGAAAAAGACAATATAAAAATAGGTCCTGAGAGTGTAGGGTATAGAATAACTGAAGATGCAATAATATTTGGTGGTGATACTTTAACTTTATCAGATGTTGTTACAAAGTTAGGCATGGCATTTGAGGATAGAAAAAATAATGTTGAAAATTTAGATAAAGATTATTGTGATGAGGTATATAAAAAAGTAATTTTAAAACTAGAAGATGCTGTAGACCAAATGAAGACTAGCCAAAATGATGTTGAATTAGTTTTAACTGGTGGAGGAAGTATAATTGTTCCAGAAAAACTAAAAGGTATAAGTGATGTTATAAGACCTCCTCATTATACTGCAGCAAATGCTATTGGTGCAGCTTTAGGGCAAATAAGTGGGGATGTAGAAAAAGTGTACAGCTTAGATAAAATGTCTAGAGAAGATGCTATAGAAGACGCAAAACAAGAAGCCATAAACAAAGCTTTAAAAGCAGGTGCTAAAAAGGATACTATAGAAGTATTAAATATAGAAGATGTTCCACTTGCATATCTTCCAGGTAATGCACTCCTTATAAAAGTGAAAGTTGTTGGAGATTTGATATAATTTAAAGAAAATTTAAGTCTTTTTGAATATGTTTTAGATATAAAAAAATCGGTGCATAGTTTGTACCGATTTTTTATATTTATTAGTAGAGAACTCGTTTTTTTGCTTCTGCTATAGCTCTAGCAGCACTTTTTGCCTCAACTCTTTTTTCTTCCTCTCTTTTAAAAGCATTTATTGTATCATTTAAATTTTTATCGTGTTCATTTTTTTCTTTGTCTTCGTTTTCTCTGTAAACTAATACATAATCTATTATTGATTCATTTATTATTTGAGATATACTTTTATTTTCATTAATTCCTATTCTTTTAACTTCTTTAAGTAATGTTTCATCAATGTGAACTGTTGTTTGTTTTGTATTTTTTGCCATCTTAATCACCTCTTAAAAAAATTTTAACATTAAAATTTTTTCTAGTCAATAAATTTTAATGTTAAAATTCTTTAAAAGTTTTTATTTGTTTTTCTAAAACTTTCTATTTTGTTTATCATATTTTTTTTAATATTTTCTCCTAATACAGAAGATTTTAGTCTAGGATTTTCAATATGGTCATAAATTGGTTCTAGGAATTCAACTTCAACAAGAACAGAGTTAATTTTACCAATAGGTTGATATCCTTCATAAGTATCTTTTGAATTTTTTATGACTAATGGAACAATAGGACACTTTGCTTTATATGCTATTTTTAAGGCTCCACTTCTAAAATCTGATACTAGAGAATTTGGTTCTTTAATCCAGGTTAAATCTCCTTCTGGAAACACTGCCATACTCTGACCTGTAAGTATATTTTGTGAGGCTTCAGCAATACTTTTAATCCCTTCTCTATTATTTTTTCTGTTTACATATACACATCGTAACAACTTCGCCCATTCTTTAAATATAGGTATATTTCTCCAAACTGGCTCATCTGCAATTACACATCCAATTGGTCTTTCTACACTTGCTGCTAGTATAAAACTATCAAGCATACTTGAATGATTTACAACAAATAAGATTGGTTCTTTTGGTAATGTTTCTTTGCCAAGTATATTAAGGTCTATATTTACTATATCTAAAGATTTTTTAGCTTGTTTTTGCATAAATTCAAATTTTTCTTTTAAGCTAAATTTATCTGGATTTTTTTTGATTTTTATAAGTTTAGGTATAGAAGATGTAAAGCCTATGAGCTGATATGTAGCAAATTTTAAGTAATTATTCATAAAATTATCTCCTTAAAATAAAATTGTTTATTACTGTAAAGATTTTAACATAAAATGAAATTTAAGTCTATTTTAATTGGGATTTATAACTTACATTTAAAATAGACTTATTCTGAAATTTTTATACTTATAATTTTATTAATAAAATTATATCAATAATGTAGTATTCTATTAGATTAGCTAAATAACCTTTAAATATTATTTTGTACAAATATAAGAATCCAATATAGTATTGTTTTAAATCTTATATTATGCTAAAATTTATTTGTATTTTATAAATTACAAAAATATATAGTTTAGTTTTCTAGGGTTCCGCATTTTATAATGGGCAGGTCCAAGAGAAAACGCACAGTTATTGTGTACACGGAAGGATAAAAGCCTGGGAGATATTTAATAATATTTCTGTAGGCTTTTTTATTTTTATATATTTTAAAGTTGAGGAGGTATTCTAATGAAAAAATTTGTTGTTGAGGATGAGTTTTGGAACCTATTTCCTAGTTCAAAGATAGGAGTTGTTATTTGTAAGGACATAGACAACTCTATAAAGGATAAAGAAGAATACAAGGAAATGATTTTGCAGGGAGAAAAAGAGGTATTAAAACACTTGAAGGATTTAGAATTTAGCAATAACCAAGTAATTAAAGTATGGAGAGAAGCATTCAAAAAATTTAAAACGAAAAAAGGAGCAAGGTCATCTATTGAGGCATTGCTAAAAAGAGTTCATAATGGAAATCATATAGCAACTATTAACCCCTTAGTGGATATTTACAATTCTATTTCGCTAAAATATGCATTGCCTTGTGGTGGAGAAGACATAGACAAATTTATGGGAGATATTAGGTTGACTAGAGCAGTTGGAAATGAAGAATTTATACCATTAGGAACAGAAGAAAACTCATCTCCATATGAAGGTGAGATAGTCTATAAAGATAATGAAGGTGCAATTTGTAGATGTTGGAATTGGCGTGAAGCAGTGAGGACAATGCTTACTGAAAATACAAATAATGCATTTTTATGTATTGAATTAGTAGATGAAAGTAGATTTGAAGAATTTGAGAATGCCTTGAATTATTTGGCGAAAACAGTTCAAGAAAATTTAGGTGGAACATGTAAAATTTCAATTTTAGATATTAATAATAAAGAAGTATCAATAAATTAATTTTGAGAGGATAGAGTAATGAGTGGTTTTAGTTATAAAGATATTTATATTGAGGATGGAAAAAGAGTATTAGAAGTAAATATACTTCCTGAAAAGTATTGTAACTTTGATTGTATATTCTGTCCTATTGGAAGGTCATATAATAAAGTGGATACACTTCAATCATTTGACAAGATGGATGACTCACTTAGAGAATTAGAAAGTATAATAGAAAAGCATAAGGCAGAACTAGTTTTCATTAATTCAAAAGGAGAATCACTATTGAATGATAAAATTTGTGATGTAATCGAGTTAGTAAAGCGCAAAAGAGTGCCTGTACGATTACTTTCTAATGGATATTTATTAGGTAAAGACGAATATATAGAAATAGCCAATATGTGTGATGAAGTCATTGGAGAGATAAAAACAATATCGGAAAAAGATTTTCAAAAAATTCAGAGACCAATTATAGGATATACTCTAGAAGAATATATTTCAAATATGATTTTATTTAATAAACAGTATAAAGGAAAATTTATTTTAGAAGTAACAATTATAAAGGAATATAATGATAATGAGGAATCTATTAATAAGATAAAAAGTATTATTTATGAATTATCTCCAGATAAAGTAATTGTTGAAAGAATGAACGATGAAAAATTTAAGCAAAAATTTGATATATCTAGTGAAAAATTTGATAAAATTTCAAAAACGTTATTAAACTTTTGAAAACATTAATGAAAAATATTTATATATGAAATAAAAATCTAATAGAGCTAATCTATTGGATTTTTTATATATAATATACTATATATCTTTACTGAAATAACCCTTATTTATGAAGAGTATTTTATATTTAGGAGAGGGATTTTTTTATTTGTCCAAATAATATTATTTACTTAATTAATAATTATATTGTATATTACCAATAAAAAAAGACTCTTAAAAGAGTCTTTTCCGAAAAATCTATATAATTATAATATAGTTATGTTTTCTGCTTGCTGACCTCTAGCACCTTTAACTATATCAAAGCTTACTTTTTGACCTTCTTCTAATGATTTAAATCCTGAAGTTTGTATAGCTGAGAAATGAGCAAATACATCATCTCCACCTTCTACTGTTATAAAACCAAATCCTTTTTCGTTGTTAAACCATTTCACTATTCCATTATTCATTAAAAATACTCCTATTAACCTATATCAAGATATACTTGATTTAATTGTGTATTACCACAAATACTATTGTATCATAGATTAATACAAATGTCTACTTAATTGTAATTTTTAGTTAACATTTTTTGCTTATGCTTAACCATAAAAAATTGAAAAGCTTTGTGTTACTATATATTGGTGTAAATGCAGATAAAATACTTTACTAACATTTAATTGACATAAATATTAAAATATAAAATTAAGAGATTTAAAAATCAATGTTTATTTGTGAAAAAAATAGATAGCTATTATTTTATATTGAATAATAGCTATCTATCTTAGAGAATATACAATTATGTATTAAGGTATTAATATTTTAATTTATATACAATATAAAATATATAAATATGATACTATTATAAAGCTAGAGAAGCCCATTTTTCACATTGAGAAATTCTTTTTCCATCATCACCTTGTTTTTTATCATATGCAAATTGAGTTAATATTTCACATGGAAATGTGTCACATAGGCCACAATGTGTAAGATTTTTATTCTCACAACATGATTTTACAGGACATTCTTCAGACCAAAAAGGTTTATCAATATTTGTACATCCAGCGCAATTTACATCTTCCTTATACTTACATTCACAACACAAAATTCCACATCTTGATTCTATCATTTTAAATCCTCCTCAAATATAAACTTTAATATAATCATATGTTAAAATTTATATTTCTCATTGTAAAAATCAGACAAATTTTTTATATAGGTTGTTGGATTAACACCACAAATAGATTTAAAATCATTTATAAAGTGAGATTGGTCATAATAACCTATATTTTGAGCTAAAGTTGTAAATGATATATTATTACTTTGTATTTCTTGTAGTACTGTATTTATACGTAATAATCTAAGGTATGTCTTAACACTCATACCAAGAGAATTATTAAAAATCCTATTTAAATGGCGTTCACTATAACAACTAATTTGAGCAATATTTTTAACAGACATAATAGAGTTTTGTTTCCTAGCATCTATAAGAATTGGTATTGTTAAATCTTTTATATTAGATTTAAATAAGTACGATAAAAATAACCTATCGAATTGTTCAATGAGTTCTTTAAGAGTATTGGACTTTTCAAAGATAGAATTAGTTTCGAAATCAAGTTGAGTGTTAAAGTCTTTAACAGGGATTATTAAATCGGCTGATTCTATCTGAGGAAAACCTGTTAAATAGTATACTCCACATGGAAGAAATTCAACAAATACTCTAAATAGTACATTTTCTATATCATTTTTTACAATAATAGTTTTTGTTGTAGCACCCCAAAATTTGCTAGTTATACCTTTTTTACTAAATTCAAATACGATACATCCACTGGCATCAGGTATCAATGTCAGGTTTTCTATAGAATTTTTATCTGGAAAAGTTATTGTATAGTGAGCTATATATGGTCTTAATAATTTGTGTGGTGAAATATATATATCATGATTGTGATTTTTTAGCATGTTTTTAATTTTTTCTATCATAAGTATATCCCCCTGATACTATTTAGTGATAAATAGATTAGTTTAATTTTAGTATTTTATGTAATAAAATATTCTGATAAAAAAGTTTCATTGAGAGTATAAAGTATATAGAATAATTATAAAATAAAGTCTAAAAATGTACAATTATTAAAAAAAATATATGCACTCATGAAACTGGCATATTAGATAGAGTTAGGTATAAACTAAACACAGAAAATAATGGTGTTACTTTTATAATAGATACATATAAAGATATTTTTAAGAATAAAATTTATTATTAAATAAAAAATAAGGGAGAGTGATTTAATAGAATGGCATCAAAACAAATACCAAGAAATAATTTAGAAAAGTTTTTAAGAATAAGAGTTCTATCACATACAGGCGACAAAATACATATAAAATTACCTGTAAATTTTGCAAAGAGAATGATTGAAAACAATGCTTTAGATTTATTTAATGGAAAAGATGATGTAGTTGATGGTAAAAAAGTTACTGAAATACTAGTTAAGGCATTTGACTATGATTTAACTGGAGAAGTGGTTCATCTAGAAAGAAAAAATGGGGATATTATTAAAGTATCAATTGTGCAATAAAATTAATTTATAGGAATTTCAATTTGATGTAATTATAAAAAGATTATATAAAAAATGAATTATTTTACCATGTTAAAAGCTATATAAATTTGTTATTTTGCAAATTTATATAGCTTTTTAAGTATTCTTATTATGTGTGATAGATATAAAAAAATAGTATGTTTATATAAGTTAAGTTTTCTGTATTCTCACTAGTAATATATATTTTAGAAGTATTTTGAAAGTTAAACAATTGGCAGTATATTCTATTTTTCTATTGAAAATGATATAATATAGCTACTAAGAGGGAGGAGGACAAAATTTTGAAGTTAAAAACCTATCAATTGATTCTGATTGTTTGTATGATTTTTCTTTCTTTTCCAATAAAAATTAACTCTGCTTCAGATAGGGTTCCAGTTAAAGTCGGGTATTATGATGATGGCGATTATATGAGTCGAAATGAAAATGGAGAGTATATAGGATTTAATTTTGAATACTTACAAGAAATTACTAAGTACACTAACTGGAAATATGAAATAGTAGATTGTAAAAGTTGGGAAAATGCTCTTGAAATGTTAAAATCAGGTGAGATAGATGTTCTTCCTAGCGTCTATTATACAAAAGAACGTACAAAAGAAATGCTTTTTCCAACACTACCAATGTGTAATATCTATACAACTTTAAATGTAAAAGTGGATGATACTCGTTATGATTATGAGGATTTTGATTCATTTCAGGATATGAAAGTAGGTGTTATTAGTAATAGTAAGGATGCTGAAAACTTTAAAGAATATTGTAAAACAAATGATTTTGAAGTTAAAATTATATCTTATAAAGAAACAGATGATTTATTAAGAGATTTAAAAAATGGAAATCTTGATGGTGTTGCTATAACACATCTTGGTCGGACTAGTACATTTAAAAGTGTAGCACAATTTTCTCCAGAGCCACTCTATACTGTGGTTTCAAATAAAAAACTGGATTTATTATCTCAACTGAATTCTGCTTTGAATACATTGACACTTAGGAATTCAAGTTATGAAACAAAATTATATAATAAATATTTTTCTATAAGTACTGCTCAGAAGCCAGTATTTACAAAAGATGAGCAAGAATATATACAACAATCTGGTGAAATTTCAGCTGTTTATGATTCTACAAAGATACCACTAGAATATGGTGATTCAAAAACAGGTGAGTTTTCTGGTGTGGTTGCTGATTTATTTAAGGAAATTACAAATAACACTGGTTTAAAATTTAGATTTGTTTCTGCAAAAAGTTATAGTGAAGCACTTCAAGTATCAAAAGATTCTAGAATATCTATAGTTTGTGGTATGGAAAACGATTATATTAACAACCAAAAAAACAATATAAGAACAACGCAGTATTATTTACGTGCTCCAGTAGTTTTAGTTAGTGGAGAAAAAGAAAATGAAATTAAAAAAGTGGCAGCTGTAAATGGTTCTTTAATTGGACAAAATATTACTGAAGATGGGAAACTAGATAGAACTATAGAGTATTATAATTCTCCAAAAGAATGTTTTGAGGCTGTATTAAAGGATAAAGTGGATGCTGTTTATGTAAATACATATATTGCAGATTATCTATTGTCCAATCCTCGTTATGAAAAATTTTCTGTTTCGACCTTGACAAACTATGCAGAAGAAATAAGTATTGGTATTTCTGATTCTGCAGATTCGAGGTTATTTTCTATACTAGATAAATGTATTCAATATATGTCAACAGAACAAATGGACAGAATAATTTTAAAAAATACGATAATTCAATATGATATAACTTGGCAAGATATTATCCACCAGCATCCAATGGCAATTATTGGAGGCGTTATTATAGTATCAGCTATTATTATTATACTTTTGAGTTTTCTACTTTTATTAAAGTCAAAAAATAATAAACGTATTGAGAGTTTGTTATACCGAGATAGTCTTACAGGAATTTGGAATTTAAATAAATTTTGTAAAGAAGCTATTAAGAGTTTAAGAAGTGCAGAAAGTGGTTCATATGTGATTGTTTATTTAGATATAAAACAATTTCGAATGATTAATGACACTTTAGGTTTTTCAGAAGGAGATGAAATACTTTGTGCACTAGCTAAAGCTTTACAAGATTCTGTATCTTTTGAAGAATCTTGTGCTCGCGTTTCTGCAGACCAATTTGTTATGTTATTAAAATACGATAGTTGGGAGTGCTTAGAAGAACGTCTCTTCAAGATTGATAATCAATTAAATGGTTGGGTAGAAAAAATGAGAAAAACTTACCAACTTATTCTTGTATTTGGTGTATATATGGTAGATGAAGTTGAAAAACATGATATATCTCTCATGCTTGACCTAGCAAATTATGCAAGAAGAAATACAGAAATAACTCACAAAAGTTGTGTTGTACTTTATGATATGACTATGAGAGAGGAAGGGTTACATCAAAGAAACTTAACAGATAGAATGCAAATAGCCTTAGAACATGGAGAGTTTGTTCCATACTTTCAACCAAAAGTAGATATGAATACAAATAAATTGGTAGGAAGTGAAGCATTGGTAAGATGGAATTATCCACATAAAGGTATAATAAGTCCTGCAAAATTCATTCCTTATTTTGAAAAAAATGGATTTGTGGTAGAAATTGACTTTTATATCTATGAAGAAGTCTGCAAAATGTTAAAGAGATGGATGGATTTGGGATTAAATATTAGTCCAGTATCCTGTAATTTTTCCAGAATTCATTTTAATAATGAAAGCTTCTCAGAAAAATTGATAGAAATAGCGGATTCCTATAAAATACCTCACAAATACCTTGAAATAGAAGTCACAGAAAGTATTTTTGTTGAAAATCTCAATCAGATTTTGAGTCATTTTAATCAACTAAGAGAATCAGAATTTCCTATTTCTATAGATGATTTTGGTTCTGGATATTCCTCTCTTGGCTTATTACAACAATTTTCTGTTGATATAATTAAGTTGGACCGTACATTTATACAAAAAGGAATGCATGGTAGTCGTGAACAAGCTGTCGTGCGTGGAGTGGTAAATATGGCAAAAGAATTAAATATGAAAGTTATATGTGAAGGGGTAGAAAGTATAGAACAAGTGAGAATACTAAAAAAAATTGGATGTTATTTGGCACAAGGATATTTTTATGCAAAGCCAATGCCACAAGATGATTTTGAGCAATTATTAAAAAATCCTGTGCTTAAAATTAAATCAAATGTTTAAGGTACTCGTTTATTATATAAGAGAAAAAGAAAAATACCTATTCTAAATTTATATTAACTAAATTGAAAAAGCTATAAATAATAGAATTATTATTTATAGCTTTTTATTATATTAAGTAGTTAATTAAAATTAAATACAAATTGTAGTCATTATATTTTCTGTTTAAGTTTTAAAACTTGTTTTACTATATTTGTTGAATGGTCAGAAATTCTTTCTAAGTTAGTAAGTAAGTCAAGGTAAAGTACACCAGCATCAATTGTACAACTACCATTATTTAATCTAATCATATGAGAATTTCTAAAAGTTTTTTCTAAGTAATTTACTTCATTTTCAACTTCTAAAACTTTGTTTGCTAATTCAAAATCTTTTACATCTAAAACTACTAAAGCATCCTTAAAGTTAGTCATAGTTTTATTGTATATTTCATAGATTTCTTTTATTGCACTATCAGAAAAGTTAACATTCATTTCTTTAACAGTCATAGCCAACTCAGCTATATTTTCAGCATGGTCAGATACTCTTTCGATATCATTTACTGTATTGAAAAGTAAATCTGTTCTAAATCGTTCATCATCTCTGAGTGGTTCTTTAGAAAGTTTTAACAAGTAATTTAATATATCTTTTTGCAATTTATTAACAACTTTTTCAGACTCAAAAGTTTTCTTAATATCCTCACTACTTTTATTTAAAAAACCTACAATTGAATGTTCTAAAGAGTTTGTAGCTTTATGGCCCATTCTAACAACTTCTTGTACAGTATTACCAAGTGCTATAGATGGAGTACTAAACATTCTTTCATCTAAGTACTTAGTATTGTTTACAATTTCTGACTCAGTTTCCTTAATAGGTATAAGTTTATTTGCTAATTTAACTATGTATTTAGAAAATGGCAATAATATTATAACATTTGTAAGATTAAATAAAGTATGTGCATTTGCTATTTGTCTAGCTGTGTCAGTTGGGTCAAAATGAGTAACTATTGCTGATATAGGTTTATTTAAGACAAGCATAAATATTATTGTACCAATTACATTAAAGCTTAAATGCATTACAGCTGCACGTCTAGCATTTCTATTTGCACCAACACTTGATAAAAGTGAAGTAACACAAGTACCAATATTATCTCCATAAAGTATAGGTAAAGCAGCTGATAGAGGAAGTATTCCTTGAGAAGCTAAAGCTATTAGCATACCCATAGAAGCACTTGAACTTTGTATGATACCAGTGATTGCAAATCCTGCTAATATACCAAGGATAGGATTTTTACTAAAATATAAGAGTGTATCAGTAAATCCCTTATACTCAGCAAGTGGAGCTACTGCATCTTTCATAAATTCCATACCTGTAAATAATATACCAAAACCAATAAGTATTTCAGCTAAGTGTTTTGTTTTTTGATTTGATGTAAATAAATAAAATACTATACCTATACCTAATGCAATTGGGGCTATTCCTTCAAGATTAAATGAAACTAATTGGGCAGTAACAGTAGTACCTATATTTGCACCCATTATTACACCAATGGCTTGACTTAGATTCATTATTCCTGCATTTACAAACCCTACAACCATTACAGTAGTAGCACTTGAACTTTGTATGATACCTGTAACAACTGTACCCACCAATACACCCATAACAACATTACTTGTTAAGAGTTCGATGATTTTCTTTAATTTGTCTCCTGCCGATTTTTGTAAACCTTCTCCCATTAAACTCATTCCATAAAGAAAAAGTCCAAGTCCACCGATAAGACTAACTGCTATATTCACGATATTTCCTCCCTTAAGAAATTAATAAATTTTTTATATGAATTATAAACTTTATTAACTAAAATTTATCGTTTCCATAATATAGAATAACAAATTTTGTCAATTTAAATATTAACGTTTTGTTAAGTATAGGTTAAGAGAATGTTAAATCTTTAAGTTGTTGTTAATTTGAGAAAACTTATATCATATAGTAATTTAAATACTTAAGGTGATATTTAGCATATTTTGGATAAAGTCAACTTAACAAAGAATTAACTGTTTTCGTCAAAATATTTATAATTAAAAAATATCATCCTTTGCAGAATGATATTTTTTAATTATAAATATTTTTATATTCAATTGGTGTAAGGTTGTTGAACTTTTTAAAAACCATACTATAATAATTTTGGCTATTGAACCCAACAAATACAGCAACATCTAAAATAGACATGTCTTCTCGAAGCAAATATTTTTTACTTTTTTCGACTCGAACCTTATTGAGAAAGTTAGTAAATGTATATCCACTTTCTTTTTTAAATAGGGAGCAAAAATAACTTTTATTAAGTTGTAAATCATTACATATATCACTTACTGTTATATCCTCTGAGTAGTTTTTATGAATATAATCGATAGTTTTTTTTACATAAAAACTAAGAGCTGGTTTGTGTTTCATTTTATCATTACATATTTCTGATAAAAGATTTGATATATAATCTACACATGATAGAGGCTTAAATGGTATATCAGAAAACTCAATATCATTATTAATGCATGATTTAAAAGGCCCTATAACAAAATAGCCACTAGAAATATCAAATTTATGTATTGGCATAATTAAAAATTGTATGTCATTGCAAAAACTTAACATTATATAGGATAAGTTTTTATTAGATATAAAATCTGTGCTTTTTATATTATTAAATATGTTTAAACTTGAAAAGTATATTTCTAGTTTATCACTGTAGCCAACACTACAAAGTTCTTTTAAATCCTTATTAATCACTTTTGTTGGGATATTACAACAGTCAAAAAAATCATTAATGATAAGTTCTATATCATCTTTAAAACATTTCAAAAAATCACCTCATCTAAATTTATACAAATATTTTTATAAAAAAACAAATATAGTTAAGAATTTAAAAAACATATCGCGTAAAATAGTTATTGCGAATGATAATTAATTTCGTTAAATAATATTATGATGTAAGAGAGGTAAAAAGTCAATGAAAAAAATAGCTATTTATGGGAAGGGAGGAATTGGAAAATCAACAACAACTTCCAATTTATCTGCATCACTTTCTCATTTAGGATATAAGGTTATGCAAATAGGATGTGACCCTAAATCAGATTCTACTAAAAATTTAATGAAAGGAAAATTTATACCAACAGTTCTCAATGTAATGAAAGAGAAGAAAGATGATTTAAAACTTGAAGACATAGTATTTGAAGGATATGGTGGAGTATTATGTATTGAAGCAGGAGGCCCAACTCCAGGAGTAGGTTGCGCTGGAAGAGGCATAATAGCGGCCTTTGAAAAATTAGAAGAATTAAAGGCATTTGAAATATATAATCCAGATGTAGTAATTTACGATGTACTTGGAGACGTTGTTTGTGGAGGATTTTCAATGCCAATAAGAAATGGATTTGCAAATGAAGTGTATATAGTAACTTCTGGAGAAATGATGTCAATGTATGCTGCTAGTAATATATCTTTAGCTGTAGAGCAATTTAAAAATAGAGGATATGCTTCTTTAAAAGGACTCATATTAAACGCTAAAAATGTTGAGAATGAGATAGAATTAGTTGAAAAATTGGCTGATGAAATAAAAAGTAAAGTTTTTCACTATATCCCAAGAAATAAAATCATGCAACAGTCTGAGAATAATGGAAGAACCGTTATAGAAGAAGATAAAGATGATGAAATGTCACAAGTATATATAGAACTTGCAAATAAGATTATGAAAAGTAACTAGATAAATATAAGATTAAAATAGAAAATACAGATTTAAAATAAAGTTTATTATGGAGGAAATTTTTATGAAATTTAAAAAGATATGTTCAGTATTTTTACTTAGTGCATTAATATTAACAGGATGCTCAAAACCATCAAATGATGAGTCTGCAAATAAGGAGTCAAATAACAACGTAAAAGTTGTTTCAGCCACAGTAGCAGCAACACAAGTATTAGATAAATTAGATGCTACTTTAGTAGGTATTCCAACGACTAAATCTGAATTGCCAGAAAAATATAAAAATCTACCAGAAGTAGGACAAGCTATGAATCCTGACTTAGAAATTGTAGCATCTCTTGAGCCAGATGTATTTATAGTTGATAGTATGTTTAAAGAAAATGTTGAGAAGAGTATGAAAGAATATAACCTAGATACATTCTATTTTGAAACTGGAACATACACAAAGTTTCTTAAAAGTATAGAAAATTTAGGTAATAAAATAAATAAACAAGATGAAGCAGAAAAACTTATAAAAGAGCTAAAAGGAGTAGAAGAATTGGTCGTAGAAAAATCAAAAAAACAGGATAAAAAACCAAGAGTAGCTATTTTATTTGGTGGTGGAAATAGTTTTATGCTAGCTACAAAGAGCTCATATCTTGGTGATTTGGTTAAAACAGTAGGTGCTGAAAATATAGCTGATAACTTAACAGATAGTGTGGATTCAGATTATATACAATTTAGCTTAGAACAAATTATAAAAGAAAATCCAGATTACATACTTAGATTTGCACATGGGAATATAGAAGAGACTAAAAAGCATTTGATGATTCTTTTGATAAAAATCCTGCATGGGCTACATTGAATGCAGTGAAAAATGGAAAAGTTATAGATTTAGACTCAAGTATATTTAATGTATCAGCAAATATACATGTCAAAGATTCAATAAATAAACTGGGAGATATCTTATATGGAAATAAATAGATTTTAGGTGAATAATATGGATAATAAAAAAGTCTTATTGATATTTACAGGGTTGATAACTGTAATTATTTTATTAATTGTTTTTTCTACTGTAGGGAGTGTAAATTTAAGTATTGGGGAAATATTTGATGCATTGATAAATGAAAATAATACAATGGTTACTACAATAGTTTATAAAATGAGGTTGCCTAGAAATATTTTAGCAGCGTTAGTTGGTGCAAATCTAGCAGTTTCAGGATTATTGTTACAAGCTGTTATGAAAAATCCATTAGCAGACCCTGGTATAACAGGTATATCTACAGGAGCAAGTGTAGCTGCTATTATAATATTGCTTTTATTTCCACAATATACAAGTATGTTACCAATAGTTGCTTTTATAGGAGGACTCATATCCTGTGGAGTAGTATATTTGATGGCGTATAAAAATGGGCTTAGACCAGAGCGAATTATACTAGCTGGAGTCGCTGTAAACACTATATTAGGTGGTGTTATATCGTATTTATCAACTATGTATAGTGAAAGAATTCAAAGTGCAATGTTGTGGTTAAACGGAAGTTTAGCCACAAAGACTTGGTTAGATGTAAATATGCTAATATGGTATTCTGTTATAGGATTGATAGGAGCAATTTTACTTATCAGAAGTACAAATGTACTGCAACTAGGAGATGACGCAGCTACAAATCTTGGCTTCAATGTAAATAAAAGTAGGTTTCTAATCTCATTAGTAGCTATATTTTTAGCAGGTGTTTCTACCTCCATAGTTGGTGTCATCAGCTTTGTGGGTCTTATAGTACCACATATAACTCGTATGTTGCTTGGTAGTGACCATAAATATACGATACCATTTAGTATAGTACTAGGGAGTATAGTATTATTAATTGCAGATACATTAGCAAGAACAATAGGAGGCTCTATAGAGATTCCAGTAGGCGTTATTATGTCTATAATAGGGGGTCCATTCTTCTTATATTTATTAAGAAAGAGAGGCGGTTATTAATGTTCAATGTAAAAAATGTCAAAATAGGTTATGAAGATAAGATTATCATAGACAATCTGAGTGTGAGCATTAAGGAAAAAGAAGTAGTTTCTATATTAGGTCCAAATGGTTCAGGAAAATCTACGCTACTTAAATCCTTATCTAGAATTTTGAAAATTAAACAGGGTGACATATATATTGGTAAGAAAAATATGAAAGTCATGAGTAATAAAGAAATTTCGAGGAAAGTGGCATTATTAGCTCAACATAATGCCTCCTTAAAGGATATAAAAGTAAAAGATTTAATATATTATGGAAGAATACCACATAAAGGTTTTTTTGAAAGTAAAAATAAAAATGATGAAGAGATAGTAAATTGGGCAATGAGAAATACAGGTCTTGAAGCATATAAAGATAAATTGGTAAGCAATTTATCTGGAGGAGAAAGACAAAGAGTATGGTTAGCGATGGCACTTTGTCAAAAGCCAGATATACTTTTATTAGATGAACCTACAACATATTTAGATATATCTCATCAATTAGAACTAATGGAACTTGTAAAAGATATAAATAAAAAATTTGGAATGACTATAATTATGGTTCTACATGATATAAATCAAGCGAGCAAATACAGTGACAGACTTATTATTATGAATAATGGTGCTATAGTAGCGGATGGCCATCCTAATAACGTAATAAGTGAAGAAATAATAAAAGATGTTTATAAGGTAAAATGTGATATAGATATAGACCCAATTAGCAAAAAGCCTAGGATTCATCCAATAATGTTATGTAGAAGAACTAGTAGTATATAAAGTTTTAACATTTGAAATGACCACAGTTTAAAAATATAAAAAGTAATATAAGTGTAACTTTAAATTTATAAAGTTGTATAAGTAATAGGATTGGAAAGGAAAAAATATGTATACTTTAAATGTATTAAATAGATTAAAAGATATAGCATATGATAAAGATATAAAATCTTTATCATATGCTGTGTTTCCAGGGACTCATTGTCCATTGTTTGGAGTTGTATTAACTGCATCATATATAAAAAACATGGCTCTTGTGATAGTAGGAACAAATGAATGTACTTATTATAGTAAAAACTTTGCATATCATAGACAGTCTGGTCAAGATAGTGTTTATTCAGTAGTTCTAAAAGATAAAGATATAGTTTTTGGTGCAGAAAAAAAAGTAATAGAAGCTGTAAAGTATATTTCAGAAGTTGAAAAGTTTGATGCAATAATGATAGTAACTACATGTGTACCAGAGTTAATAGGTGAGGATTATAATGCTTTATCTGAGGAATTGGAAGAACTGATAGGTATCCCTGTTTTAGCAGTTAATACCGAACATTATACTTGTAATTCTCATATAATTGGAATGACTAGAGCTTTAAAGAGTTTATCATCAGTTATGGAGAATCATACAAATAAAAAAGGTGTTAATATTTTAGGGCATAGACAAGAGAATGTAGAAGATACAGAGCTTGTAAAGTTACTTTTTAAAGAAGGCGTAAAAATAAATTGTGTAATACCATCTAAATGTACTATAAGAGATATAAAAAGTGCATCTAGTGCTAAATTAAATATAGTAACAGACATGATAGCATTGGATTTAGCTGAAGATATGAAAAATAAATTTGGAATAGAATACATATATTTTGATAAAAACATGAAAGAGTCAATTATAATGGAAAACTATAATAAACTTTGTAACATTTTAGATATAGATGTACAAGATGAATTATTAGAACAAAGACAAAAATATAATTTGTTATTGAATAAATGTAGACTTCTAATGGAAGGTAAAAAGCTAATTTATGGGAATACACCAATGATGGCGTTTGAAACAGTGGATTTCTTAACAGAATTAGGGTTAGTGCCAGAATTTATACAAGTGCGTGAACTATATGAACAAGATGGTTTATTTAAAGACAACATAATAAAAAAAGGACACAATCCATATATAAGCAGAATTGCGAATATAGCTCCACTTAGAAGTTTGTATGATACTATAAATGCAGATATTTATATAGGCCATGAAAATCCAATGTTATTAAAAGAAAAAGGACTTATGCAAATAACGTTAGACGAACATGCACAAAAAATAGGGTTTGAGCTTCCAATAGGCATAATGGAAACTTTAATTAAATTGTTTGATGTGGAGAAAGTTACAAGAAAGGAAGTGATTTAATATGGAAGTATATAAATATTTTCCAAATCCTTCTGATAGAATGGGAATAATATTTACAGTATCATCAATAAGTGAAGCCTGTGTCATAGAATTTGGCCCATCAGGAACAACTCACTATGCGATAGAAGCAATTGGAAGTTTAAATGGAGAAGACAAAGCAAAGATTTATTCAACTCATATGAGTGAAAGTGATGTTACGTTTGGAAATTATGATAGATTAGAAAAGGCTATAATTGAAATAGATAATAATATTAACCCAAAATATATATTTGTAATGGCTTCATCTGTATCTTCTATTATAGGTGTGGATATAGTAGGAATCTGCAATATCATAAGTGATTCTGTAAACTGTAAGTTAATCCCAATTACAACAGGTGGATTAAGAGAAGATTATAATCAAGGAGTTGAAGATTTTCTTTATATATTAGCAAAGGATGTAGTAAAAGAGAGCAATGAAAAAATTGATAGTTTTAATATAATTGGATGTAATATAGACCAATATAACTTTTTATCAGATTGTGAAGAAATTAAAAGGATGATAAAGACTTTTTTCAAAAAAGAAGTAAATGTAACCTTTACATCATACACATCAATAGATGAAATAGAAAATGCATCTAAATCTAGTTTAAATATAGTACTTAGGAAAGAAGGTATTAAAGCAGCAACTTTTATGAAGGATAAGTACAATATACCTTATGTGTATAAAAAGCCTTATGGAATAAAAAATACTGAAGAATTTATTAAAGACATACAAAAAGTAACTATGTGGGATTTGGATAAAAGTGCTTATGAAGCTGAAGTATCTAACATAAAAAGACAAGTATTTAATATAAAAAGGAAGTTTTATTTTTATAAGGAAAGCAAAAAATGTGCTGTATTTGGAGATTATGACACTGCTTTAGGATTTAAAGATTTATTGAATGAATTAGGTCTTGAAGTTGATAGAGTTAATATATTGCATAATACAGATTGTAATGACGAATCTGTATATATTGGAAATAATGAGTTAGAAAGAAATAAATATTTAAAAGAAAATGAGTTATTGGTTTTATTTGGAGATGGTACTAGTATTGATATGAGTCACAATTCAAAGTTAGATATACAGATAAGTAATCCAAACCTAAAAAGTGTAAATATATATCCATATACACCATTTATTGGATTAAGAGGAGTGCTTTACATAATTGAAAGAATACTTAATATATCACTATAAGATAGATTTATTAAAAGGTTAATACATATTTTCTCACAATAATTTATGAATTCTGTTAGGATTTGTAAGATATGGGATATAATATAAATAAGTAAATTTTATAAATAGATAATTTACTTGCTTTATTTTAATTATGTTGGAGAAGTGGGGGAATAGGTTATGGAAAGACTAATGGAGCTTTTAGAAAGAAAATTTTTAAAAGATGTAGAACTCTTAGAATTGGAAGATATAGAAAATGTAGTAGAGTGTAAAATGACACAGCCATACAATGCTCACTATAATGAATACTTAGTAAAAGTGAAAAATGGAGATATAATAGAAGAATATTTTGTGTATTTAAAACATAGATAGATGTAAAAGAGGTGTGTATTTTATTTGTAATATTACAAAATAAATACACACCTCTTTTAGTATTAGAGTGTAAAACTATAAAATTTTAATTTATATCTATTTGATATTTTCAACAATATCAGTTAATATTGAGTCTAAATCATTACTAATGTCTGTAACACCATTATGAGTAATATCTATGATTTCTTTAGTCATAGGAAGTTCACCTAGAAGTTTTAAATCTAAATCATTTAAAAACTTTTCAGTAGAGTCACCATCAAATAGTTTGATTTTTTTAGAACAATCAGGACATTGAATATAACTCATATTTTCAATAACTCCAAGAACATTTATGTTCATTTTTTTAGCCATATTAACAGCTTTTGATACAATCATAGATACCAAATCTTGAGGAACTGAAACCATAACTATTCCACTTATAGGTATAGATTGCATAACTGTTAATGCAACATCTCCAGTGCCTGGGGGCATGTCTATAAGTAAATAGTCTAGTTCTTCCCAAAGTACATCAGTATAAAATTGTTTTACAACTCCTCCAACTAGAGGTCCTCTCCAAACAACAGGTTCATTTTCATCATCTATCATAAGATTTATAGACATTACTTTTATGTTATTTGAATTTTCTACAGGATAAATATAAGAACCATCAGAATAAGCTTTTACATTTTTTAGACCCATAAGTCTAGGAATACTTGGTCCTGTTATATCAGAGTCTAATATACCAACTTTATATCCCATTTTATTTAGTTTATTAGCAAGTAAAGCAGTTACAGTCGATTTACCAACTCCACCTTTCCCACTCATAACACCAATTATTTTTCCGAATTTATTGTTAGGGTTATTTTCAATAGAACAATTTGATTGACTATTACAATTTCCCTTTGATGGACATGAATTACAATCTGCCATATCTATTACCTCCAATGTTTAGTATTTATTAGATTATTTGTAACCTACATATACTATTTTAGTACAATTAAACAATAAAGTCATTATTTAAAAGGAACTTAGAATATTTTCTATTAATCAAATAGTAATTTATTATAAAAAAAAGAAGGTAATAAAAAAATATAACCTTCTCAATAAAATGTTTGTTTCAATTGACCTATAGAGTTTAATCATATAAACATATAGGAAATATTTCAATATATTATACATAAATGGTCATTTTATAAGTATAACTGGGAATTATATATATTTTTTATAGAAGTTTGTTGAAAAACAATTAAAAATCATGAAGAAAAAAGATATAATTAGAAATGTAGTGATAAATTTAAAAATGTGGTAATAAATATTTTACTAAAAATGATAGCATTGAAATATTTTAAATAACATCAGGAGGTATATAGATGGAAATAAAACCAAGAAGTGCAAAAGTAGAAGAGTTTGATAAAGTAACAGGATTAATAAACTATGTGTTTAGAATATCAAGAAACTATAAGCCAACTATGGTGGAAGAGTTTCCCCTTTTATTGAATAAAGATAACATAGAAAATATGATTATAATATCAGAAAATGAAAAAGTAGTTTCAGATGTAAACTATTTGGTACAAGATGTATCTATTCAAGGAAATAAACTAAAGGTTGCAGCTATAGGTGGAGTATGCACACATCCAGATTATGAGAAGAAGGGATATTCATCTAAAATACTAGATAAAGCAGAAGAAAAAATGTTTTCTGATGGTGTAGATGTTTTAATTATTTCAGGGACAAGAAGTTTATATAGTAGAAGAAACTGTAGTGTAGTGAAGAGTTTCTATAAATATACAATAAAGCCAGAAAATATTGAAATACCATATGAAATAGTTGAATTTGATGAAACTAATTTTGAAAAAGATGCTGATTTAGATAAAATGATTGAATTATATAATCAAAATAGTACTAGATTTATAAGAACGAGAGATGAATTTAAAAAATTATTACATGCAGCTACTATTGCTTGGGGGCCAATTGATTATAAGAAAGTATTTATAAAAGAAAATAGTAATATAATAGGATATTTAATAATAAGAACAATAAAAAAAGAAGGTTCTATTATAGGAGAAGTAGTTGAAATAGGAGTGAATAATATAAATGTTGAAAATATATTAAAATATGTTACGAATAAATTTGGTTTAGAGTATTTAGACTATAAGGTACATGTAAGAAATCTAAAGGACCAATTAGGATGTAATGAACTAAAGTCTTTAGATTATCAACAAGGAACAATTAAAATAATAAATTACAGTAAATTATGTGATAATTTAAAAGGTTATTTTGATCAATATGTAGATTCTGAACTATTAGAGCATATTGAGTTTAAACAAGTTGAAAATAAATATATCATCAAATATAAGGAAGAGGAGCTTATGATAGAAAGTTTAGATAAACTTAACAAGCTATTTTTCGAAAGAAATGAAGAACAATACAATGAATTTAAACATTTAAAAAAAATATATGAATTTACTACAAAAGTATTTCCTATAGATTTTCCATGGACTGCAAATTTAAACTACCAATAATTATTATACTTTTTGCCTAAGATTTAAAAGAAATGTTCTTAGAGATGGCTTAAAGAAGTTGATTCAATTAGCTAATCAAAGAAGAGATTACCTACATCAAGTAACTTGAGTATAAAGTTATTTGGTATGGAAGATTAGTTCAATGAGTGTTGGAAAAGTACTTTTATGAAGGAATTTGAAAGGATGAGTATTATATGGACATACTTGAAAAAATAGCAGAATGTATATTAAATATGGGTGTAAATAATATAGAAGAGTTGGTAAAAGACGCTATAGAGGAAAATATTAATGTAGAGGATATATATGAATATGGGTTAAACAAGGGTATGATAGGTGCTTTAGATAAGTTTGAGAATAAAGAATACTATCTTTCAGAAGTGATAGTATGTACAGATGCATTAAACAAAGGTATTAGCATCTTAAAGGGCACTGGAAAGATAAAGAAAAAATCAAAGGGAGTAATTTTAATGTCTGTAGTAGAAGGTGACACCCACGAGATTGGAAAAAATATTGTAAAAGTAATGGTTGAAGCTACTGGATATAAAGTAATTGATTTAGGTGTAAATAGAAAAAGCGAAGATATAATAGAAGAAGCTATAAAAAACAATGTAGATATAATAGGTTTATCTTCAATGATGACAACGACAATGGAAAACATGAAATCAGTAATAAATAAGCTTAATAGACTTAATTTAAGTAAAAGGCCAAAGGTAATAATTGGTGGAGGTCCTGTAAGTATGGATTTTGCAGAAGAGATAGGTGCAGATGGATATAGTCCAAATGCTCCAAAAGCAGTTAAATTAATAGACAAACTTATAGGAGGAGAAATTTAGAATGTTTTCAGATATGACTTTATTGCAATATATAAATAGTGAAGATAGAGGATTTTTCCTGCCTGATATGGGTACAAATGGTTTGTTTTTAATAAATAAAAAAGCATATGAAGTATATGATAGTGTAGATTTACAATTGGAATTAGCAAGAACTATGGACAAATATTTTGAATCAGATTTTATATATTCATTTTGTGATGGAATTACATTTTGTGAGACTCTGGGCTTAGAGACACTAAGACCAGATTACGATTTTCCAAGTGTATTGACACATACAATAACAGATAGTGAAAAGTTAAGAAAATTAGATGTACCAGACCCTTATACAAGTGGACGTATGCCACTCAATCTAGAAAGCTTGTCACTAATATCAAAAACCATAAAAAAACCATTGTATGAATCAATACAAGGTCCATTTACTCTTGCAGGTCAATTAGCTGGGGCTACACAACTTTTAAGGTGTATAATAACTGATAAAAAATTTGTGGAGGAGTTATTAGAATTCACTACTGAGTTAGTAAGGCGATATGCTGTGGCTGCAAATAAAGCAGGTGCAAAATATATTTCAATAGCAGAGCCAACATCAGTAACTTTAAACAAAGCTAGATTTGATGAATATATAGTAAAAAATTTAAATAAGATATATGATGAACTTGATTGTTGGAAAGGTATGCATATATGTGGAGACACAAGAGAGTTGTTAGATAATATGTTGAGTTGCAATATAGATGCAGTAAGTTTAGACCAAATTCTAGACTATGAAGAGATTGCACCAAGAATTCCAAAAGATATAGTTTTAATTGGAAATTTAGACCCAATAAAACTTCTTGGACGTTCTACACCTGATAAAATCACAAAGGAAACACTAAAGTTGTTAAAAAAGATGAGAAAGTATGATAATTTCCTATGCGATTTTGGTTGTAACTGTTTAAATACAACACCAGTAGAAAATTTACAAGCAGCCATAAAAGCAGGCAGAATTAGTTATAAAGAATTAGATAGGATTGATATGAATGAGTTGGAATAACAGTAAAAATATGCCTTATTTAGAATTTATAGATTTAGAAAATATTTATATAAATAAAGATACAGTGCTAAAGTTTTTGGGATATTCTAATAGAAAAGTTCCAGAAATGATTAATGAAATAGTTGAAGAAGAAATAAAAAGTATAAAAAGCATATTGAATATTAAAGTTTATATAAGTGAAATTGATACTGATAAAATGCCTAAAGAGTGTAAAAAGGCATTTGCTATTTTATATACTATAGGAGATAAAATTGATATTAAGATGAACGACTACATGAAAAATTGTAATATGATGGCAGGTCTAGCACTAGACAAAATAGGTGTAGTATGTTTAGATTACATTAATGAAAAAATAAAAATGTATTTAAAGGAAACCTATAGTAATCTCAATATATCATACGAGATATATCCAGGAGATAAAGATTTTAAAGTTGAAAATCAAAAAGACATTTATGAATATATAAAAAATAAATACAATAATTTGGAAATAAAAATCAATGATTATCATCAATTGGCTCCTATAAAAAGTGTCGCGATGCTCATATTAATGGGTGATAAGGAAAATACTGAATCAAGATGCAGTAAATGTATTAGAAAGTGTTTTTAGAAATTTTTACAAGATTAAAGTTGATATTGGCAAGTTGCAATAATTTTTTTAGCTTAAAGATACGCTAGCTAAAAAAATTATTGCAAAATAATAAGATTCTACTTATAAATTATAATAAATTTTTTAATTCAATGAGAGTGTTTATTTCATAAGTTGGTATAGAACTAGTATAATTTATACTGTTATTGGAGTTTAACCAACAAGTATCTATTCCTGAATTTATTCCTCCTAATATATCTGAAGTTAAACTATCACCAATCATCAAAGCCGAAGTTTTATCATAACACTTAAACTTTTTAAATGCATATTTAAATATTTCTGGATTTGGTTTTGATACTTTTACTTCTTCTGATACAATCATTCCATCAATATATTTTTTTATTTCTGAGTTTTTAAGCCTATTATTTTGGACTTTAGAAATTCCGTTTGTTATTATGATAATTTTATATTTACTTTTAAGGTATGGCAATACATCAAGTGTACCTGGCATTAAAAAAGTACATTCTGACAAAAGATTTAAGTACATTTTACTAAGAATTATAGGGTCAACATTTAATTTCATTTCCTTTGCAAAAAGTTCAAATCTAAGTAGCTTAAGCTCATCTAAAGTTATAGTGTTTTTTTCAAGGTCAAGCCAAAGCTTATCACTTATATTTCTATATATTTTTATACATTTTTCAAAGTTAAAATCCAATCCAAATTTAGATAAAAGTTTCTTGAAAGCATAAGATTCACTCTTTTTAAAATCAAATAAAGTATCATCTGCATCAAAAAATATAAATTTATATCTCTTCATAAGGTATACCCTTTATAGTATAACTGCAAAAACTACTTTACTTTCACTATTAGAATCATTTTGCCATTTGTGCTTTGTTCCTAGAGGAATCTTAACACTATCACCTTTGAATAGAGTAAATTCATCATCATCCATAAATAGTTTGACTTCTCCTTCTAAAATGTATGCAATTTCATCTCCATTATGAGTAATTCTATCAACACAAGAAGATGTATTTGGAGCCAAATCCATAATAGCAAATTCTAAGTTACCACTAGAATCTGGAATTAAAACTTCATATACAACATCATTACTTCCAGGTAAAATAACTTTCTTTCTACTATCGCGTCTCACTATTAAACTTTTTTTATCTACTTCAGATACAAAAAATGTAAATAGAGGAACATTTAGAGAAGAGGCTATAGATTTTAATGAGTTTACAGATGGATTAGCAAGACCTCGTTCTATTTGACTCAATAATGATGGTGTAACATCTGCTAGTTTTGCTAAATCTCGAATACTTAGATTTTGTTTTTTTCGAACTTCAGCTATTTTTTCTCCTAAATTTAAATCATTCATATAAATATCCTCTCTTTTTCGTTTTAAAAATATTACTTTAAAATAACCTAAATAAAAAGATTATATAGTATGAAATCATTATAACATATAAGATATAATTTTGAATAAATAATGTTAAATCTAATTGAATAAATTAAAATATAATTGACAAGTGGATACAGAATACTTAAAATATATTTAAATAAAATTAAATTAAGTAAAAAAGAATTAACTTACTTTAAGATAGGAGGGAATAGTGTGCAAATAACAACTTTTGGAGCTATATTTGGCTTATTAGTAGCAATTATTTTAATTATAAAGAAATTTCAAGCTGTATATAGTTTAATGTTAGGGGCATTTGTTGGGGGAATAATTGGAGGAGCGAGTATAACAGAAACTGTAGATTTTATGGCAACTGGAGCTATGAATATCTCACCATCAATTCTTAGAGCTTTAGCATCAGGTGTATTGGCTGGAAGTCTAATAAAAACAGGAGCAGTTGATAAAATATCAGAACAAATCGTAAAGATATTAGGAGAAAAGAGAGCCTTACTTTCTATAGCTGCTTCAACAATGGTACTTGCAGGAGTAGGTGTAAATTTGGATGTATCTGTAATAACTGTAGCACCAATAGGCTTATACATAGGAAGAAAATTAAACTACTCTAAATTAGCAATACTTTTAGCTATGTTAGGTGGAGGTAAAGCAGGTAATATAATATCACCAAATCCAAATACCATTGCGATAGCAGGAAATTTTTCTGTAAATCTATCTAGTGTTATGATAGCAAACGTAATTCCAGCAATTGTTGGTATTGTGATTACAGTTGTTTTGGCAAGTTTATTAATAAATAAAGGAAACAAGGTAGAATCATATGAACTCTTGGAGCAAAGAGAGGGCTTACCAAGTTTGTTTAAGTCATTATGTGGTCCAATTGTAGCTATATTTTTATTGTTTTTAGGAAATATATCACCTATAGTAATAGACCCTATGGTTGCACTTCCTATAGGAGGAGTAGCGACCTTAATAGCTACAGGAAATTTGAAGAATACAAGAGAGTATTTATCTTTTGGATTATCTAAGATGCAAGGTGTATGCATATTATTACTCGGAACAGGGACTATTGCAGATATTATACAAATGTCTGAATTACAACAGAGTACAATAGGTATACTACAATATTTAAATATGCCACAATTTTTATTAGCACCAATTTCAGGTATACTTATGTCACTGGCAACAGCATCATCAACAGCTGGAGCTACTATAGCATCGTCAACTTTTTCTGATGCTATAGTAAGTGGTGGATTATCACCAATTTCAGGGGCATCAATTGTTAATGCAGGTTCTAGTGTATTTGAACAATTACCACATGGTTCATTATTTCATACTAGTGCAGGTAGTATAAATATGGATATAGGTGAAAGATTTAAATTGATTCCGTATGAAGCACTAATAGGAATAGTAATGACTATAGTTTCAACATCTATACAATTAATCTTATAATAAATATAAATATTTAATGAAAAAAGTAGGATTTTGTTATTAAATATTGAATTTATATAAAAAAGAAAGATTGGAGTTTTAAGGTGAATAAAAAAAAGATAGTAATTATAGGGATTATTTATTCATTTTTAGTTGTAGTTTTACTCGCAAATATGTATGTAGGTATGGAGTATAATTTGAATATATTTGAATATGTTAAGAAATCACTTCCATTTACAGAAGAGGAAAAACAATGGCTAAAAAAACATGAAAATTTAGTTTATAGTTCTGACCAGAGCTCTCCTCCTCTTAGATATAAAGGTCAAGAAGATGGTCAATACAAAGGAATTGTTGTTGATTTAATTAATTCGCTATCAATCCAAATAGGGAGAGATTTCTATTTTAAACCAAATACATGGTGGAAAGAATCCTTTGTAAATCCAGTGGATGATAGTATAAGATTTTTTGACTTAATTCCATCAAAAGAAAGAGCAAATAAGTTTGTATTTACTGACCCAATTTATACGTTAAGCGCAAATATATTGAAAGATAAAAAATCACAGAATATAAATAGTTATAGAGATTTAAAAGGAAAAACAATAGCAATACCAGAGGGTGACTATTCTATAAACTTTTTGAAACAAAGAGTTGATAATATAGATATTGTGTTGACTCCAGATATAAAGACTGGAGTCAATTATTTAATGTCAGGTAAAGTAGATGTAGTTGTTGGTGATGAACCAGTACTACAATACTATGTAATAAACTATGAACTTTCAGATAAATATAGTATTTTAAATACTCCTATTTATACCAAAAAGGCAGTTCTCGCTGTTCCTAAACAATATGAAGAATTAGTTGGTATTTTAAATAAGGGAATTTTTAAACTTCAGAAAAATGGTGTATATAAAGATTTAAATAAAAAATGGTATTCTATATATAATGAAGTTGATGATGTATTATATGATAGAGGAGTCATACCAATCATTTATATTTTTATAGGCATAATTTTGATATCTATTTATATTTTTTATAGTTATACATATTTATTAAAAATAGAAATAAAAAGGAAAACAGAAGAAGTAATAGAAAATAAGAAGGCTTTAGAGGCTACATTTAATAGTATCACAGACATAATAATGCTTATAGATGACAATTACAATATAGTTGAATCAAATAAAGTATTCTATGATTTTATCAATGAGACACAATATAAAAAAGAAGAATTAATTGATATAATAAAAAATATTATTGAGAATACATTTTCTGAAAATACACATGAAACAAGTGAAATAGAACTGAGTAATAAAATTTTGAAAATAAGTACTTTCCCTGTAGAATATAAAAAAAATAATGTTGAATATATAGTAGCTTTAATTAAAGACATAACTAATGATAAAATAATAGAAGCAAAGTTGTTGAGAGATAATAAAATGATATCTATAGGGCAACTAGCTTCTGGAGTAGCACATGAGATAAGAAACCCTCTAGGAATAATAAGAAATAATTGTTATCTTTTAAAAGATAATGTTACTATAGAAGAGGTAAATGATTGTGTAAAATCAATAGAAAGTAATGTAGATAGAGCAAGTAATATAATAACGAACTTATTAAATTTTGCAAGAATATCAGATGATAGTTTAGAAAATATAAATATGAGAAATTTTATTGAAAATATAGTCAAGCTTCAGTATAAAGTTTTACAGTTAAAAGATGTTGAAATAAATATAAACTGCAATAAGGATTTAGTGTGTTACATAAATGGAGAGTCTTTAAAACATGTATTTATAAATTTAATATCTAATTCAGTAGATGCAGTACATAAAGGTGGTAAAATTATTATAAATTGCTATGTGAAAGAGCGCTGTTTATTTATAGATTTTAAAGACAATGGTGATGGTATAAAAGAAAACGTTTTAAAGGATATATTTAATCCTTTTTATACTACAAAGCCGATTGGTGAAGGAACTGGATTAGGATTGTATATTACATATAATGAGATTAAAAAGAATAACGGAGATATAAGTGTCAAAAGTCAATTGGGAGTTGGTACTTGTTTTTATATAAAAATTCCACTAAATAAAGAGGTGACTATATGATGAAGATACTAGTAGTTGATGATGAATTAGAGTATGGAACAATAATGAAAAAAATTTTGCAAAAGAATGGATATGTGGTAGATATAGCACTAAGTGGAGAAGAAGCTGTGAGTATTATCAAAAAAAATAAAAATTATGATTTGATTTTGTCTGATGTTATGATGAAAAACATGGATGGAGTACAACTTTTAGATAAAATTAAATCTATTAATAAAAATATAGAAGTTATATTAGTTACTGGATATGGAAGTATTGAAAATGCAGTTGAAGCCATGAAAAGAGGAGCTTTATCTTATTTTATAAAAAGCAATCCTATTGAAACTTTATTAGAAGAAATTGAGAAAGTAAAAATAGAAAAAGAAGTAGTTTGTACACAAAAAAATAATTTGGACTTTACTTTAGAATCTAAAAATAAGGATTTTAATAATATAATAAAAATCGCAGAAAAGGCTGCTTGTAAAGATGTAAATATACTAATTCTTGGAGAATCTGGTGTAGGAAAAGATGTTTTAGCTAGATATATACATAGTCTAAGTCCAAGAAGAGATGAAATATTTGTACCTGTAAACTGTTGTTCTTTTTCTGAAAACTTATTAGAATCTGAGTTATTTGGACATGAAAAAGGTTCTTTTACTGGAGCAGTAGATAATAGAAAAGGCAGATTTGAACTTTCAAATAAGGGCACTTTATTTTTAGATGAAATAGGAGATATACCTCTAAATGTACAAGTAAAATTGTTAAGGACACTTGAAGATAAATCTATAGAGAGAATAGGAAGCAACAAGTCTATTAAAGTTGATTTTAGATTAATTTGTGCAATGAATAAAGAACCTAAAATAGAAATACTAAATGGTAATATAAGAGAAGATTTTTTTTATAGAATAAGTACAATAACAATAACTATACCACCTTTAAGAAATAGAAGAGAAGATTTAAATACACTTATAGACTTTTTCTTAAATAAATACCAGATTGAACATGATAAAAAAATATCCTCAATTGATAAAGAAGTAGTTGATTTTTTAATAAATTATGATTATCCAGGTAATATAAGAGAATTAAAAAATATAATCAATAGATTAGTAGTTTTAAGTGAAGGAAGTAAGTTATCAAAAGATAATTTAAACTTAATATCAAATAATATAAACATAGATGATAAAATAAGTATTAGACCTCTAAGAGAAATAAGAAAAGAATTTGAGTGTGAATATATTGAAAAGGTTCTATCTCTATGTGGAAATAATATTTCAAATACAGCAAAAAAATTGGAGATTAGCAGAAGACAATTAACTAATAAAATATCAGAGTACAATATTAAGTGAGAAAAAAACTTCTCATATACTGAGCAAAAAATTTCTCACAATTATTAAAAGATAAGTAGAAAAATTCTACTTATTTTTTTTATTATAATTTTTAAATTTAAGACTTACAATAATTATAGGTAAATTCAATGTTTATATAAGTAAAAAATGAAAATATCTATAGCATTAACATAAAAAAGCTATATTTTAAATAATTGGCATATAAAATGCTTTGTATATAAATAAACGTAATAATAGATATTTTTAATTGCGATTAAATGTATTAAGGGGGATTTTCATATGAAGTTAGAGCTAGGGAATATATTTATAAAAAACGTTGAATTTGGCGAGAAAACAGAAGTAAAAGATGGCATATTATACGTGAATGGTAAAGAAATAGAACAGATAGCTTTAGAAGATGAAAGAATTGTAAGTGTAAATGTTGAACTTGCAAGACCTGGTGAATCAATAAGAATAGCACCAGTTAAAGATGTTATAGAACCTAGAGTTAAAATTGGAGATGAAAGCAAAATATTTCCTGGAATTATTAACAAAGTAAAGACTGTAGGAAGTGGAAGAACTCATATCCTTTCAGGAGCTTGTGTTATAACTTGTGGAAATATAGTCGGGTTTCAGGAAGGTGTAATTGATATGAGTGGTCCTACTGCTAAATATACACCTTTTTCAAAAACAAATAATGTATGTATTGTTATAAAAGCAAAAGAGGGAATAGAAACTCATGATTATGAAGAAGCAGCTAGAATAGTTGGGTTAAAGATAGGCGCCTATATAGGAGAAGCAGGCAAGGAAATTGAACCAGATGAAATAATAGTATATGAAACAAAACCACTATTAAAACAAGTGAAAGAATATCCAGACCTACCAACAGTAGCATATGTTCATATGTTGCAATCACAGGGACTTTTACATGATACTTATTATTATGGAGTTGATGCTAAACAAATAGTTCCAACATTTATGTATCCAACTGAAATAATGGATGGAGCCATAATATCTGGTAATTGTGTTGCACCATGTGATAAAGTGACTACTTTCCACCATTTAAATAATCCAGTTATACATGACTTATATAAAAGACATGGAAAAGACTTAAATTTTATAGGTGTAATTTTAACTAATGAAAATGTATTTTTAGTTGACAAAGAAAGAAGTTCTGATATGGTTGCAAAGTTAGTAGAATTTTTAGGGGTTGATGGAGTATTAATAACAGAAGAAGGATACGGAAATCCAGACACTGACCTTATGATGAATTGTAGAAAATGTAGTGAAGTTGGAGCAAGTGTAGTTTTAATAACTGATGAGTTTCCTGGAAAAGATGGAAAGAGTCAATCTATAGCAGATGCTACTAAAGAGGCAGATGCACTTGTTTCTTGTGGTCAGGGAAACTTAGTAGTCCATTTTCCTGCTATGAAAAAAGTTATAGGAACTTTGGATTATGTTGAAATGATGATTGGTGGATATAAAGGATGCTTAAATGATGATGGAAGTATGGATGCAGAATTGCAGATTATAATAGCATCAACTATAGCAAATGGTTACAATCATTTGACAGCAAGATATTATTAAATAAATATTTGAGTATAGGTTATTGTTAATACCATTATTAACTTAATTGATGTAATAACTATAAAGTGATTTGGAGGATTAAGATATGAGTAAAATCAGAGTTGTTCACTATATAAATAATTTCTTTGCTGGTATAGGAGGAGAAGAAAAAGCAGATATTCCACCAGAAAAAAGAAAGGGAGTAGTAGGACCTGGAATGGCATTTCAAAGTCAATTCAAAGATGAAGCAGAGATAGTTTCAACTGTAATTTGTGGAGACACATATTTTGGAGAAAATATTGAAAATGCTACTAGAGAACTTTTAAAAATGATAAAAGAAGAAAAACCTGATTTATTTATTGCAGGGCCAGCATTTAATGCAGGGAGATATGGAGTAGCCTGTGGAACTATTTGTAAAGCTGTTGAAGAAGAATTAAATATTCCTGTAGTTACAGGAATGTATAAAGAAAATCCAGGTGTAGATATGTTTAAACTAGATTTACACATAATAGCTACAGGAAATTCAGCAGCTAGTCTTAGAAAGGTAGTTCCAATAATGTCAAGACTAGGGATTAAATTAGTTAAGGGTGAAGAAGTAGGACCTCCCGAAGTAGAAGGATATATAATGAGGGGAATAAGAAAAAATTTCTTCCATGAATTTAGAGGTTCTGAAAGAGCAATTGAAATGTTGGTTAAGAAAATGAATGGAGAACAATTTGAAACTGAATATCCAATGCCAGAATTCGATAGAGTTACACCTGTAAAGGCTATCAAAGACTTATCTAAAATAAAACTTGCATTAGTAACTTCTGGGGGTATAGTTCCAACTGATAATCCAGATAAAATCGAATCTTCAAGTGCTACTAAGTATGGTATTTATGATTTAACAGGTATGAATTCTATGTCAAATAAAGATTTTACAACTATACATGGAGGTTATGATAGAGCATATGTACTTGAAAATCCAAACTTAGTTGTGCCATTAGATGTGGTTAGAGAATTTGAAAAAGATGGTGTGATTGGAGAGTTGGCAAATTACTTTATAACTACTACAGGTACTGGAACAAGTGTGGGTAATTCTAAGAGATTTGGAGAAGAATTTTCTAAAAAATTGGTAGAAGATAAAGTAGAGGCTGTAATTTTAACATCTACATGAGGCACTTGTACTCGTTGTGGAGCAACGATGGTAAAAGAGATTGAAAGAGCAGGTATAGCAGTTGTCCATGTTTGTACTGTAGTACCAATATCACTTACAATAGGAGCAAATAGAATTGTTCCAGCAGTAGGTATACCATACCCACTTGGGAATCCAAAGCTAGGAGAAGAAGAAAGTAAAAAAATTAGAAAGAACATAGTTTTAAAAGCCTTAAATTCATTAAAAGAAGATGTAGAAGACCAAACAGTATTTGAATAATAAAAATATAGCACAACACTTAAATTAAAATAGATGTCATGAAATAGTTTTTAAAAATTATTTTATGATATCTTTTTTTATTAAGTAATTTAAAAATATTAAATATATTTGTGTGTTTTTAAATTTACTAGAATGGAAAATTAAATTTAGAGTATTGATACATAAATTTAAATTAGATATACTATGAAACGTAAAGTTATTCACTTTGGAACATATATTAAGCATACTAGAACAGATTAATTGAAAGAAAGAAGTTAACTTTATATAATAAAATAATATGAGAAAGAAGGTGTTACATATTGATTTCAATTGCTATTTGTGATGATGAATCATATATGCTAAATGATTTAAAAGAAAATATAGAGCTATATATGAATAGAAATAATTTATTATATAATATAGAGCTTTTTGATAAAGCTGAGACTCTATTATATAATCATGAATTATTTGATATTATCTTTTTAGATATACAGATGGAAGGTATTAATGGAATGCAAGCAGCTAAAAAACTAAGGTCATATGATAATGATTGTTTTATAATTTTTGTGACAGTTTTAAAGGAATTTGTATATGATGCTTTTGAAGTAGATGCTATAAATTATTTGCTCAAACCATTATCTAATGAAAAACTATCTAAGACAATGGATAGAATAATTATAAAGCTGGATAGTAATGAAAAAAATTATATAACAATACAAAAAGGGCACTCATATTGGAGGTTAAAAATAGCAGATATTTTATATTGTGAAGTTATAAAAAGAAAGATTTATATCCATTTAAAAAAAGAAATTATTGATTATTATGAAACTATTGATAGTCTAGAAAGAAGTTTACCAATAAATTTTTTTAGATGTCATCGTAGTTATATAATTAATTTACAAGCTGTATATAGCTATGAAAATGGTAATGTAGTTATGGAAAATGGAGATATGATACCTGTTTCTAGGTTACGTCAACAAGAATTTTCTGAAGCTATGCTTGAAAATATGAAAAATAGGAGGAGATAGCATGGCTAATTTATCTTCTTCTAATGTATTATTAGAATATAGTATTTTGTTCGTTTTTGCAGTAGATAGAAGTCTAATGGCAGTATTGCAATATTACTTTCTAATTAGTTTTACAAATACTAAGTCGAAATTTGGGGACTGTATTTTATACTTGTTAGTATCAGTTTTGTCAATTAGTATAAATACATATTTTAATTTATATAATTTATTTTATTCACAGCTTATATTTTTTCTACTGACTTTTTTGTTTGTAAAGTATGTAATAAAAAAATCTACAGTTTTATCTATAGTATTATCTCTATTAGTATATATAATTGAGCAGTTAGCATATGGATTTATAGCTCCATTTAATTACTTACTATTTATAAATAATACAGATATAAATATTTATAAATTTGTTATAAATACAGAGATTTCATTTTTTATTACGATTATAATAGTTGGATTTATATATTTGTATAGTGCTAAAAAATTTAATATTAAAACTGTAAAATTTGATAGATATTCAATAATTTTGATAATGCCATTGTTACTCATAATATTATTTTGGCAATCATTTGAGCATACTGGTTATTCAAGTTCAACGATAAATATCGATACAAAACTTCAAACTGTAAAATTATTAATGAATACATCTCTTACTAAAGAAATTCAAGCTTTCCTTTTTTCTTCAATTGGAATTATATGTGTTTTTTTCTCTTTATTTGAGTTTAAGAAATTGATGCAATATTTAAAAGAAGAGAAAAATAAGGCTATTTTAAACCAACAAATTCATTCTCAAAAAAATTACATTGAAGAAGCAAAATCTCGATTGTCACAAACGATGTCTTTTAGGCATGATTTTAATAATCATTTAGCTATTGTAAATGGATTGCTAAAAAAAGGCGAAATTTTAAAAGCACAAGAGTACTTAAATAAACTCGAAAAAATAACCAGTGACCTATCATTTTCTTGTAATACAGGAAATGTTGTAATTGATGCCCTTTTCAACAATAAATTAAGCATAGCAAAACAATTAGGAATACAGGTGGATTGTGACGTAATTATACCAAGTAATACTAGTATAAATGATGTTGACCTCTGTATAGTATTTGCCAATGCTATTGACAATGCAATTAAAGCTTGTAAATTTGTAGATAAACGAAATAGATATTTAAAGCTATCAACTAAACTAGATGGTGGATTTTTTATGATAGAAATAAGGAATAGTTATAATGCAGCAAATAATTACACAAGTGGTTCAGGTATCGGAATTTCAAATATAAGAGAGGTTGCTAAGAAATACCAGGGAGCTATAAGTATAGAGAATACATCAGATTATTTTCAAATAAATATATTACTAATTATTTCATTACACTATACTGACATTTCAGAACAATTAACTTGAAAATAGAATTTGTAACCAATATTATATATGTAAATAAAAGTATATATAAATGAAAAATTTAACATATAGAAATAGGAGGTTACTAAAATGAAAATTGAAAGTATAAGTGGTCAGACACCAAGGATGTCTAATATAGACAGTTCAGGTAATAACCAAAGTGAAATACAAAGTTTAGAACAGCAAAAAAAAGTATTGCAAGAAGAATTGGAGAAAGTTAAAAACGATAAAAGTATTGATAATGAAATGGCTAAGTCAAAAATAGAAAATTTAAAAAAAGAAATAAAAGAAATCGAAAGTAAAATTCAAGAATTAAAAGAAAAGAAAGCACAAGAGTCAGAGGGAGGACAAAATACTGTTTCTGAAGTGAAGAATAGTACATTAGATAGAAAAGAAGAAAATTCTAATAATAAAAATGCAAAAACACCATATGATATTTTTGAAAAAAGCAATGAAGAAGAACAATGGGACAATACTTATAGTCTTGTTCAAGACGATAAAAATTTAAAAGTAAAATTTAATAGACCTATATAGTGTATCTAGAAAATCAACTTGTTGAAATATTAATTAGTATTTTATACTCTTAAGGAATAACAAATATGTATAAACAAACATAAATAAGTGTTAAAACACGTAGTTTTAGCGATGTTTAAAATAAATTATTATAAACTAACTGACTGACATTGAACTGACAAAACCTATTTTTTTAAGTTTAACTGACAATTAGTTGACAGTCAGTTTTGTTTATTTGAATAATATTTTACTTAAATTATCAGATGCTTTTTTATCCATTTCTTCAAGCACATGAGAGTATCTATTCATAGTTATTTGTATATATTTATAACATAATTTTTCTGAAACAACTTTAATGTTAGTGTCTCCTAATAAAAGCAAACTTGCGTTTATATGTCTTGAATCATATATTCTATATCTCTTAAATTATTTTTTTAACTAAAGAAAATTATACTATGATAAAGAGAACTGATAGGTTTGAGACTATTTATAAGGTATTAGATTTTATTAATAGATAGATTAGAAGGTAGCAACTAGAATTAGTTGTTACCTTCTTTTTGTTTTAATCATTAACTATATTAGTTTTCATACAGTTATATATTTCTTTCTAATTAAATAATATAATACCACTGTTATAATAACTACTAATATTATTGCTAATATTGTAATATCTAATCTTCTTATTAATAAACCTATTGCTATATATTCAAGATCTATTACATAGGGATAAAGTACTTCTAGCTTAACCGTTCTTTTTCTATCTATATTTCCATATGTTGATTCTAGTTTATTAAAATATTTTTCACTGTAAAAACTAGTTTTAGGTTTAATCAAATATATTATTGTAGTTACTATTATAATTCCTACTCCAATAAGTATAAGATAGATATTACCAAAATTCATAGTAGATACCTCCTTTATGATATAATCATCAACTTATAATTAGATTAATTTTCCTAATAAAAGTATAACGAGTATAAAGAGTATCTAAAATATTACAAATATTAACAAAACACATAAAGCGATAGAATAATCTGTAACAATAAAAAGAACGAAAATTATCATACTAAAACATAAGGCATGTTATAATTGTATTAAATAAGATTATTAATATACACTAGTACCCTTATAAAAAAGGGTGCTTATTTTTTTGGAATAAACATCAAAAGTGTTACTCGACACTCTTTAGATAGATTATTGTGTGAATATATTTATATTTGCTATGCAGAAAATTAAAATGAACTGTGATATAATAAAAATATTAGTGAGAAATGGAAAATGAGCGAAAGTAATTCTATGAAGCTTTGGCAAGCTGATAGCAATACAGTAGAATGAAATCCTATCAGGTAATGTATAACCAACCGCCTGTACTGAGTCTTTGGAGTTAAAGTAGTAGTATTAAATTTAAGTGTAATACAGGGAGTGATATATCTGAAATGAAAGTTATGTAATTAAGTTGAAAAATAATTCCAGACGATCAGATATACTATGAACGCCTGAAATTACAGTTCATAAAAAATTATCATGTGTTTGCGCTATCAAAATCCAAACCTCTTATGAGACTCCAAACAAAAATGTATATCTTCCATAAAAATATGTACTGTATGCTGATTGAATACGACATTCTTATCGATACAGTGGGAAAGTAGATATCAAGGATCTAGGAGTGGGTTGGACAATCTGATAATATAGAACAGCATGAAGTCATAAAGTATAATTGTATGGATGTAAAAGTTACTATTGATTTTCATAGTAGCCTAGATAAAGCTAGCATACCTATCTGGAATTCTTAGTGTGCAGACTTTAAGTATCACTTATTTGTGCTTGGACTTTCCTGTGTTTTGTAGTATA
Source organism: Clostridioides sp. ES-S-0010-02 (assembly GCA_020641055.1). Classification (NCBI taxonomy): domain Bacteria; kingdom Bacillati; phylum Bacillota; class Clostridia; order Peptostreptococcales; family Peptostreptococcaceae; genus Clostridioides; species Clostridioides sp. ES-S-0010-02. Next base: position 2,475,907 of record CP067345.1, on the reverse strand, counting down.
ACTTCTCACTTAAAACTATTACATAATATGGTGGAAGACGCACGCCATTTTTATTATTTTTTGTGCCACAAGTGTTAGTGGCGGAATGGAGATTTCTATGTCAGAAGAAAAACAACATACCAATCACAAATGGGGAATTCTGTTCACCGTTGTAATCATGACTTTCATGACTACACTTGATACAAGTATTGTCAATATCGCATTACCAGTTATGATGTCGCAGATGAATGTGACTATGAGCAGTGTCGAATGGGTGGCCAGCATCTATCTTATTGTCACTTGTGCTACTATTCTGATTTTCGGACGATTGGGTGATACAATGGGAAAAGTCCCTATATTTCAGTTTGGTGTGCTATTGTTCACCATAAGCTCGCTGCTTTGCAGTATTACCCATTCATTGCCATTCTTGATTATGATGCGTGCTTTGCAGGGACTGGGCGGTGCGGCTGCGTTGGCGACCAATCAAGGGATTATCACTGAGTCCTTTCCTGCAGAGGAACGTGGCAAGGCGCTGGGATTTGTAGCCACTTTTGTGGCGCTGGGTAGTATGGCTGGACCAACGATTGGTGGATTGATTCTGAGCATACTACCATGGCCTTTTATCTTTATCATCAACATTCCTATTGGGTTTGTTTCACTGATAGTTGGGCTAAAGACCTTGCCACGCAGAAAGCTGGCGTACTCAGGTCGGATGGACATCAAAGGGGCACTGCTGATGACTATGTCCATCGTGTTGATTTTCATTCCTATCACGTTGTTGCAAAACGGTGTAACATGGTCGCTGATGCTCATGCTGGGGGTGGGCGTTTTGTTGCTTACTCTATTTTTCATTGTGGAGCGTTGTACCAAGGATCCTCTTATCCCTTTGAGGATTTTCCGTAATAAAATGTTCATAATTAATCTGATTACCATGCTCACTATTTTTATAGCGATTGGTGCCCACAACATTCTCCTGCCATTTTATTTGCAGGATGTACGAGCTTTCGGTCCAGGGCTCGCGGGGATACTGTTAACAGTAACTCCTGTTGTTATCGCAGTTGTGGGTCCACTTAGTGGTATCCTGTCCGACCGTATTGGATGCGAGTTGCCAACTATGTTAGGCCTGTTTTTCAATGCCACAGGTATGCTTCTGATTGTCTTTTTGACTAAGTTTACCCCTATCGCCATACTTGTATGTTTCCTATTTGTAATTGCGCTTGGAGCAGGACTTTTCCAGTCACCCAACAATTCTTTGGTCATGGGCAGTGTTTTAAATAGTGAGTTGGGGCTTGCTGGTAGCCTTGCTGGTCTTATGAGATACATGGGGATGTCCATAGGCGTTACGCTTAGCACTTCGATGTTATACAACCGCATGAGTGCAAAAATCGGATATCCAGTTACTAATTATGTACAAGGACGTCCAGATGTGTTTCTGTATGGTCTGCACTGGGTGTATGCCACTTTGGCAGCAATCGTTCTGTTGGGAGCGACTTTCACAGTAGTTCGATTTATCTATGCAAAAAAGAATAAAACTGTTTCCACTTAGGAAAACAGCCTCTAGATATAATACTGTGTAAAGGTATTGTTGTATAATGGATAAAAATACAATACCATCTAGAAAACGTCTTTTTTTGTATTTAATAGTAGCTATCTTTTTCTTGTGGATAAAATGTGAGAAACTTTTAAGAAAATTGTGGATAAAACATTTTACTGACATAAGTTTTTGGCTTTTATTTTAAAATGTTGAAATATCAACAAATAATTACATAAAAACAGAGAAGAGATTATTTTCTTAAGTAATAATTGCATAAATATACTATATTTATGTAAATTTACATATAGCTTTATAACTACTATTTATGAATTTCTATTTTAAATTTTATACCAAATATAAATATTAGTGACTATCCTCTTAAGGTTACTTGTGGTTTTAATGCAAATGTTTTTAATGCAAATAAAAAAAGAGATTTTAAAATCTCTTTTTTTATTTTTATTTTATATTAATTATTTTTTAAATTTATATTTTTTGCATCAGATTTTCTAATAGCTAAATCAAATCCTCTAAATCTAATCACTATAGGATCATTAAGAGGGGCTATTTTTTTTACTTCAACTTCAGTGCCATCTATTAATCCTAAAGCAAGAAGTCTCTTCATAAGTTTTTCATTCCCAGCTATATTATCTATAATTCCCTTTTGTCCAAGTTTTAAGTTGTAAACAGTCATTATTAACACCTCCTAATGAAAATCATTATCAAATTCTATACTTATAATATATAATAAAAAAGCTAAATTGTCAATATATAACAAAAAATAAACATACTAGCTTAGTATGTTTATAAAAAATAGTATACAAGGGATACTAATGGCATCTAGTAAAAAACCACTTACTAAGGGAACAACCAAAAACGCTTTTGGAGAATCTCCGTATTTTTGTGTTAAAGAGCTCATATTGGCTAAAGCATTTGGAGTAGCACCTATTCCATGTCCAATTAAGCCACTTATTATGATGGCAGAATCAAAATCTTTTCCAAGTATCTTAAAACAAATAAAGATTGAAAATAAAATTATAAAGATTACTTGAAAAGTTACTATTAGAAGAATTGGAGGCAATAATGTTGATAATTCAAATAAATCTATATTCATAAGTGATAATGTTAGAAAAATTCCTAATGAAAGTTCTTTTAGAAACTCTATAAGTTTAAAATTTAACTCCAGTATATTTATTTTGTCATTTAAATTTCTAAAAATAACTGCTGAAAACATACAAGTCACAACAGAAGGTAAAAGAATGTTACATGTCATATAAAATATTCTGCTTATAATTTCTCCTGTATTTATACAAATAAATATAAGAAGAACTTGCTCCAAAAATATAGTAGGAGTTATCTTTTGGGACGAGTTATTTTGGATTATTTTATTCCTGTTTCTAAAAAATTTATTCATTACTCTCATTGAATCTTTTTTATATTTAAGGCTTGATAAATCTGCTTTTGTTGAAGGTTGCAATTTATACTTTTCTATTAGAAATCTAGCAACAGGGCATCCCAATATCCCGCCTATAATAAGACCTATTGTTGCAGCCGATAAGCCAACTCCAACTGCACCATTTATACCAAGACTTTCTATTGTAAGCCCAAATGCAGCCGAGTAACCATGACCACCTTCCATAGATACATTACCGCACATAAGTCCTAAAAGTGGTTCAAGTTTTATAATTTTTGATATTGATATGGCTATGATATTTTGACAAAATGCTAATATTCCACATAAAATCCAATATCTAAATAATACACTACCACCTTTTTTTATAAGGTTTATGCTTATTTCAAGTCCAATAGTTGTAAAAAAGAAAGTTATGAAATTTGGCATTAAGTTTCCACTTACAGAGATGTCTGCTATATGAAAGTATTTAAGAAATAAATTTAAAAAACAAAATAATAGACCTCCTATTACTGGTGCAGGTATACAGAAGTTATTTAAAAATTTAATCTTATTCTTTAACAGATTACCAATTAAAAAGAATAGCATAGATAAGGTTAAAGTTTGTATAGTATTAAAAGTTAAAGTAATCAAAATAAGTCCTCCTTTGTAATTTAAAAATTTAAAATCGCCTTTATATAATTTAAATTATTATGTAATGGAATTTTTACTATCAAATGTATATTAATAAATGTATATTAAAAAAAATCAATGGATATAATTAGATAATTATAAATTAAATGAGAATATTTTACTAATACACAGCTTTTAACATGAAAAATTTTAGTATATTGTTATAATAGAAATAAGACTTAAAAACTTATCAATAGAATATATTATTTATAAGTATAAAAGGAGGATAAAATGTTTGAAAATTTACCTAAGATAGAATTACATTGCCATTTAGATGGAAGTGTTAGAGTAGAAACTATATTTGATATAGCACTTAAAGAGAAAATAGACTTACCATCAGATAATATTGATGAAATAAAAAAATTATCAAAAGTTCCACATGATTGTACTTCACTTGATGAATATTTAAAAAAATTTGATTTACCTCTAAAAGTTATGCAATCTAAAGAAAGTTTAAAAAGAATTACTTTTGAACTTTTGGAGGATGTAAGTAAAGAAAATATTAAATATATAGAAATTAGATTTGCTCCATTACTTCATACTCAAAATGGGTTGAGTGCTAAAAGTATAATTGAAAGTGTGGTTGAAGGAATTAGAGATGCTGAAAGTGTTTATGATGTAAAAGGGAATTTAATATTAGGTTGTATGAGAACAATGACCTCAGAAGAGGCATTGTTGGTAATTGAAGCAGGTAAATCTTTTATAAATAGAGGTGTTGTAGCAGTAGATTTATGTGGTCCAGAGAAGGACGGATTTTGCAGTGAATATGAAGAAGCTTTTAAATTGGCAAGAGATTATGGATATAAAGTTACAGTACATGCAGGAGAAGCTGCAAGTGGAAAAAATGTATTAGATGCTATAAATATTTTAAAGGCAGATAGAATTGGCCATGGTATAAAAATTAATGGAGAAAAATATGCATATGATTTAGTTAAAAATAAAAAAGTATTACTGGAAATATGTCCAACCAGTAATGTACAAACTAAGACAGTAGATTCTTATAAAAGTCATCCATTTTACGATTTTTATAAAGATAATTTGAATGTAAGCATAAATACTGATAATAGAACTGTGTCAGATATAAGTTTAAATTCAGAACTAAATCTAATATTTGATATATTTAATCTAAATTTAGAAGACTATAAAATAATTTATAAAAACACAGTAGAAGCAAGTTTTGCAGATAAGGAGACTAAAAAATATTTATACAGTCTAATTTAGTAGGTTAAATGAACTATAACTTTAAATCAATTAAGTAAGTTAATTAAATTTGTATTTTAGAGTAGGAGATAAATTTGAAAAATTATAAAGAGATTTCTTATAATGAATTAGCAAAAAAAGAATTAGAACAATGGAAGAAAGATATATTAAAAAAACCGTCTATATTTGATAAGGCGTCAAAAGGTATACAAAATAAATTCAATGGAGTCTTGCCAGATAAATACCATGAAATAATGACTTCTTCAATAAAAGGAATGACAAAAACTGTATTGTTTGGATATAAATATGCGACAAAGACACCAATTAGAAATATATCTTTAGAGGAAAGGGAAAAGCTAGTTGATGAAAAGGCTAAAAATTATAAAACTACAGCAATGATTGAAGGAGCAGGTACAGGAGCTGGAGGGATTTTTTTAGGGCTTTCTGATTTTCCTCTACTTTTAGGTATTAAGATAAAATTTTTATACGATGTTGCTTCAATATATGGATATGATGTCAAAGACTATAGAGAAAGAATTTATATACTAAATATATTGCAGTTGGCCTTTTCTAGCCAATCTCATATAAATACAACATTTAAATTGATGGATAATTGGGATGAGTATATAAAAAATTTACCAAATGATATCAATGATTTTGATTGGAGAACATTTCAGCAAGAATACAGGGACTATTTAGATTTAGCCAAATTTTTGCAACTAATGCCTGGAATAGGAGCATTTGTAGGATTTTATGTGAATGGAAAATTAATTGATAAATTACATGAAACAGCAGTATTTGCTTATAGATTGAGGATTAGAGAGTTTAATTAATAAGTGTTAAAATTTTAAAAATGACTATAAAATATATCTATATATATATTGATTTGCATTGATAAAAACAATGATGAGTGAAAGGTAAAGCATGATAAAATCTAATGTAGAGGTTTGTATTTTAATGGAAATATTTAAGTTTTACTGTTTAAAATACAAAATGAATTATAAAGAGAAGTAATTGGGAGGAATGTTTTCATGGCAAATTTACCAAAACAATTTGATAGTTTTAATGAAGCTAGACAAAAAGGATTTATAAATGCAAAGGAACTTAAAGAAAGTGGGAAAAAAATGGTTGGAGTGTTCTGTACATTTACTCCAGTTGAAATTCCAATGGCAGCAGGAGCAACAGTAGTAGGTGTTTGTGGAGTTAGTGAAGAACCAATTCCAGATGCAGAAAAAGTGTTACCAAGAAATCTTTGTCCTTTAATAAAATCAAGTTATGGACATGCAATAACAGATACATGTCCATATTTCTATTTTTCTGATTTATTAATAGGAGAAACTACCTGTGATGGCAAGAAAAAAATGTATGAAGAACTTGCAAAGGTTAAACCAACATATGTAATGCATTTACCAAATACTGCAAAAGGTGAGTTTGCTTATAAGCTTTGGAAAGATGAAATGATAAAATTAAAAGATGAAGTTGAAAAGTCTTTAGGAGTGACTATAACAGAAGATGATATAAGAGCTGCTATAAAAGATAAGAATGAAGAAAGAGAACTTCTAAAAGAGTTTTATGCACTTGGTAAATTACAGCCATCTGCACTTACAGGTCTTGAACTTCATAATGTTCTATATCAAGCAGGTTTTAAATTTGACCGTGCTGAACTTAAACAATCTTTAAGAAAAGTTATAGATGATATGAAAGAAAGATATGAAAAAGGAGAATGTCCAATTACAAAAGATAAACCAAGAATTCTTATAACAGGTTCTCCAATTGGTGGAATAAGTGAAAAAATAGTTAAAACTTTAGAAGATGCTGGAGCATCAGTTGTTGCATATGAACTTTGTGGAGCTATAAGATCAAATGATTTATTAGTTGATGAAGAAAATGAAGATGTGTATGATGCTTTAACACAAAAATACATAAATATAGGTTGCTCTTGTATGATGAACAATGACCATAGAATTGAACTATTAGATAGAATAATAGATGAATATAATGTAGATGGTGTAATAGATGTAGTTTTACAAGCCTGTCATACATTTAATATAGAAAGTTACAGAGTAAGAGAATTTGTTACAAAAGAAAAAAATAAGCCATTTATGTCTCTTGAAACTGATTATTCAAAATCAGACACTGAACAATTAAGAACTAGATTTGAAGCGTTTGTGGAGATGTTATAGGAGTAAATAATAGGAGGGTTTATGTTTAGTATAGGAGTGGACTCAGGGTCAGTAGCAACAAAAGGTGTGTTATTTGATGGTCAAAAAATTGTCAAAAATAATTATACCAACTGGATGGAGCCCTAAAAGTACATCTAAACAAGTTTATGAGTTGTTAAGCGATGGAATTGATAAAAAGATATAAAAAAGTAGTAGGCACAGGTTATGGCAGAGGAGTAATGGACTTTGCTGATAAGAAAGTAACAGAAATAACGTGTCACACTAGAGGCGTTTACTTTTTAAATGAGAATGTAAGGACTATTTTAGATGTAGGTGGCCAAGATAGTAAAGTTATAAATTTAGATAGAGATGGAAATGTATTTAATTTTATAATGAATGATAAGTGTGCTGCTGGTACTGGTAGGTTTTTAGAAATTACTTCTAATCTTTTGGGGAGTGATATAGAAAGTATTGATACACTAGCTCAAGGAAATGAACCAGTTAATATATCTAGTATGTGTACAGTTTTTGCAGAGTCAGAAATAGTAAGTCTCTTAGCTCAAAATATTTCTACTGGAGATGTAGCAGCAGGAATACTTAAATCTATTGCAAATAAGTCAACATCAATGCTAGCAAGAGGAGAAATAGTAGATGAAATTGCATTTACTGGAGGCCTTGCAAAGAGTAAAGTGTTAGTAAAAATGATAGAAGAAATATTAGATAAAAAAATATTTATTGCAGAAGATACTCAGATAATGGGAGCTCTAGGAGCTGCAGTAATTGGATTTAAATAAAAATATCTTAAATAATAAAATAAAAAGTTGAAGTTATCCAAGATAATTTCAGCTTTTTATTTTATTCTATTTATTTTTAAAGGAAAACTTTGGTATAATTGATTTAAATGATTATATATTTAGAAATAATCAATATTTAGTCATATATAGTATTAAATCTTTAAAAATTAGCTCGAAGTTAGGGGGAGAAAGTATGAAAAAGTTTGCTTCAAGAAAAGCATCAAGGTTTATTGCATTATTTTTAATTTCTATTTTAGTAATGTCAACGATTCCTGTGTCAGCTGAAAATGGAAATACATTGAATCAGATAAAAAAAGCTGAATACAGTGAGACCTATAAACAATATCTAGAAGATGCTAAAAATGGACGTACAGAAAAATATAATGGTATTATACCAAATCCATATCAATTGGAAGGTACTAAAGTTCAAAGCAAAGGAAGAACAGCTCCAGCATCTTATGACCCAAGAAAGTTAGGATTAATGACATCAATAAAAAATCAAGAAAATCTTGGAATATGCTGGGACTTTGCAGCTATGGCAACTTTAGAAAGTTTCCTGAAATTGAAGAATTATGGAGACTATGATTTATCAGAAGAACATTTAAGATGGTGGGCTTCAGAAGGTGAATATGGATGGACTGTAAATGATATGGATGGTGCTTTAAATTATGAAGCTATGGGATACTTAACATCTTGGTCAGGTCCTAAATTGGAAAAAGATATTCCATATAATGGTAAAATATCTAAAGCACAAGGAGCAACAAAACCAGCTAATATGAATACAGCACCAACTGTCTTTAATGTAACAGATGCTGTATGTGTAAGTAATGATATAAACTCTACAAAAAATGCTATATTACAGTATGGAGCAGTAACATCAGGTTATTATGAAGATATTAGGTATCAAAGTGAAGACCAAAATTCATATTATTGTCCAACAAAAAGTTTTAACACTAACCATGCTATTTCAGTTGTAGGTTGGGATGACAATTATTCTAAGGATAACTTTAATTCAAGCAATAGACCATCAAAAAATGGTGCATGGCTAATAAAAAATAGTTGGGGAGATTATAATTCTGAACGTGGATACTTCTGGATATCTTATGAAGATAAGACTCTTATGTCTGATATAGATAATTTCTCAATCAGAGGAGGTCAAAAACCAAATGATGATGAAAAAATGTATCAACATGACTATGCAAGTATTGTTCCTTTAATTTCAAACAAGATAACAGCTGCAAATGTATTTGACTTTAATAGGGGAGATGAGACTCTAAAGTCTGTAATGTTTTTAACTGAGAGTATAGGAGCTAAGTATGAAATATATTATGCTCCAGTAGTAAATAGCATACCTCAAGAAAATAACATGAAAAAATTAAAAGAGGGCACTACACAATATTCGGGATACATAACAGTTCCAATCGATTCTTTTGATATACCAGAAGGAAAAGGTGCTATAGTAGTTAGCATAGAAGATAAAAGTGGAGAATCAACTATAGGTTCAGAATCAAATGTTCCAGGTTACGATACGTTTAAAGCAAAAGCAAACTTAGGAGAAAGTTACATTATAGATAGTACTGGAAAATTCTATGATATAAATAGAGATAGCAAGTTTTATCCATGTAACTTTACTATAAAAGCTGTTACAGAAAAATCTTCTGGGGAAAGTATTCCAAATGAATCTTTAATTGGTAGTGATAGATATGAAACTGCCATTAAAGTTAGTCAAAATGGCTTTAGTTCTTCAGAAAATGTAGTTTTAGTAAATGGAAGTTCAATAGTGGATGCATTGGCAGCAACTCCTTTTACATCTGCTATCAATTCACCAATACTATTAACACAAAAGGAAGCTTTGAATTCAAAAACTAAAGCTGAAATACAGAGATTAGGTGCAAAAAAAGTATACTTAATAGGTGGAGAAAATTCCATAAGTAAAGAAACTGAACAACAATTAAAAAACTTAAATATATCAACTGAAAGAATATCAGGAAGTGACAGATATAAGACAAGCTTGCTATTAGCTCAAAAACTAAATAGTATAAAAAATGTTTCTCAAATAGCTGTTGTAAATGGTGTAAAAGGTTTGGCTGATGCAATTAGTGTAGGTGCAGCCGCAGCAGAAAATAATATTCCAATTATACTTGCAAATGAAAAAAGCGAATTACAAGGAGCAGATGAATTTTTAAACTCACTAAATATAGAGAAGTCTTATATTATTGGCGGTACAGTATCTTTATCAACTAGTTTGGAAAGTAAACTTAAAAATCCCACTAGATTATCTGGTAGTAGCAGAGACGAAACAAATTCAAAGATAATAGATAATTTTTATAAAAAAGATACTTTGAAAAATGCATATGTAGTTAAAAATGGAATCAAGAGTCAAAATGATTTAATAGATGGATTAGCAGTTGGCCCTTTAGGAGCAAAAAATGCGTCACCAGTAATTTTGGTTGGTGATAAATTAGCTGATAGTCAAAAAGATGTTCTTAAAAATAAAACTTTAGAAAAAGCAACTCAAGTTGGTGGAGGTGCAAATCAAAACGCCTTTAAGGAGTTAGTAAAATTAAAAAGTGCTAAATAAGATAGATACTAGTAGATTAATATATTTCTAGTAGAGAGTGTCAAATGTAAGCTGTAAATAGTTATTTTAATTATTGATAACTGAAACAATCAATAATTATAAGATTCTATTTACAGCTTTAAATATATGTATTAATATTTTAAGTGTATAAATAGAAAAGGGTTATTTTTATATAGAAAGTCTTACATCCTATATAAAAACAACCTGTATTTAATTAACTTTTTTATATAGTTCTAATAGCTATTATAGAGCTAAGTGGTAAATATAGTGTGTAAGTCTCGTTTAAAGATGGATTAGATTCGTCTATATATCTTGAACAAAGTGTAATTGATAAGCTGTCTGCTTCTATAATTTCCCCATATAAAGGGCAACTGCTAAAATAAGAATTTACTTCAACATATTTATTTAAGTTTTCTTGAACAAAATCATAAAAACGATTTTTTGTAGTAGTAGTCATAAAATCAACTCCTTCATTTTTTATTAAAAATGGAACTTTTAAAAAGATAAATATGATTACTGCTATTAGAAACTAAGTTAAAAAATAAGCAAATAGATATGAAAATAGAATAATATATTATTTATACTTTAATTATAACATTATAGCATAAAAAAAGCTATATAAAATTCAGAATTTTCGAAGATTTTTAATGGAATTAAGAAATTTATTGACATTAAAGTGGAAATGAATTATATTGACTGTAAAGATTAATTTAGTCAAATAGGAGGTGAAAGGATGCCTAAATCATATTCTGATAAAGAAAGAGAATACATAGTTAAAAGACTTAAAGAAGAAGCTAGTTTGTGCATTGAGCAATATGGCATTAGAAAAACTACTGTTGATGAGCTTGTAAGACGAGCAAATATTCCAAAAGGAACTTTTTATCTGTTTTTTAAATCTAAAGAATTACTTTTTTTTGAAGTATTGAGAGATATACATGATTCAATACAAAATCAAATGTTATATGAATTAAAAAAACTTGATGACAGTGTTACATATGAGCAGTTGACAGATATATTTATGAAATTTTATAAGTTAGTTGATGATACTTCAATTTTAAATCTGTTAATTAATGGAGAATTTGAAATACTAATGCGAAAATTACCAGATTCTATAATTGAAGAACATTTTAAACATGATGATTTTGAAATTAGTAAGATGATATCTTATATTCCAAATGCAAAAAATAAAAGTGTAGAAAACTTTAGTGGTGCGTTTAGAGCAGTATTTCTTACTATGTTATACAAACATGAAGTTGGTGAGAATTGCTTTGATGATGCTTTAAGATTGATGATAAGAGGTCTAGTTATACAACTTATGGAATAAATTCTTAAACTTGTTTGCTAATATTTTTACTAAAAAGTATTAACAAACAAAAAAATTGATTTTTATTGACTATATAGTTAAAATAGTCAAATATATAAAAAGGTGGGATAAAAATGATTAAAGTTGATAATTTATCATTTAGTTATACAAATAAAAAATTTTTACAAAATATTAATTTTGAAGTAGGGAAAGGAGAAATACTAGGATTTTTAGGACCATCAGGTAATAGTGTATTAGTACAAAAATTAAAACAAATTATTATAAAAAATTTATAGTAAGATTCTTATTTTCATCAATAACTATAGTGTCTATTATACTAGTCCACAATGTTCTTTTTTCTTGGTCATTTAAATCAGAGTATATCTCTTCAAAGTTAATTTCTAAAAAGCTTCTAATAGATTGTAAATTTATTATAGAATTTTTTCCCTCTCTATTATTGTTTTCTAATTCAATCAATTGTGCATTAAGGTTTTGGTATTTAAGCTTGTAATCTTCTTTATCTATTAAATCATCAAAATATAAATCTTGTAGTTTATTTATTTGTTTTTTTATCTTGTTTTTAAGTTGGTTATTATTATTTTTACTTTTTATTTTTTTATTATTAGATTCATGTTTAAGAATAGTTTCTTCTAATTGTTTTCTTACATTTTTCAATAAAAAAGCTTCAATCTTTTTTTCTGACAAGCGTTTTGTATTAGCACACTTTTTACTTGTTTGCGATACATGACATCTATAATATTTATATATTATTTTATCCCTACTTAAAGAATATGTACCACTCATTTTGCGACCGCATTTACATATTACCATACCAGAAAAAATATACTGCATGCCTAGGGTATTAAGATATTTATTATTATAAACTTTGGTATTTTTTAATAATAGTTTTTGAACAATATTAAACTGTTCAGAACTTATAATTGCATCACAAAAATTCTCTACAACTAAATCATTGTGAATGTATGTTCCTGTATATATATTATTTTTTAATATTCTGTAAACAAAATTATAAGAAAAGTTAGTATTGAAAGAGCTGTTTATATGTTGCAAAGCTCTTATCATTGAAGTAAATTTCTCGTAGGAATTAAAACATTCTCTTACTATTTCGGCTTTTTCCTCATCAATTGCTAAGTGCTTATCAACAATTTTATATCCAAATGAAACACTTCCAGTTATAACTTCACCACGTCTAATTTTATTATTAAAAACAAATTTTATTCTTTCGCTTGTTTGTGAAGCTTCATTCTCAGCAACAGACAGCATAATATTTATATGTAATCTACCAGCCGCAGTACTAGAGTCGTAGTTTTCTAAAATTGTTTTCCAATCACATTTATGTTTTTCTAAAATTTCAATTATTTTATAAAAGTTTTTAACGCCTCTACTGAATCTATCAATTTTAGTTAATAAAATCAAATCAATTTTATTTTCTTTTATATCTTCAAGCATACGTTGCAAGCTAGGTCTTTTTAAGTTTGTTGCACTATAGCCTTCATCAATATATTTATCGACTACAATAAAACCATTATCTTTTGCATACTGTTCTAAAGCTTCTGTTTGAGTTCTAATACTATCACCATGTAATACTTGTTCTTCTGTACTAACACGTATATAAAGAGCAACACGTTTTATATTGTCCATTAAAATCACTCCTATTGTTTATATGTTTAGTGCCTAGTTTAAATTCACTAGGCACTATTGATTAAGATTAATTAATATCAAGTTTATTTTTCAATGCTTCCTGTAATAACTGAGAAAAATTTATATTATTTTTTTCAGCTTCTTTATTTAACCATGAAGGAATAGTTAAAGTTTTTTTGATTGATTTACTATCATATTGCTTTATTGTTTCTCTTAAATTAACCTTTACTAATATGGCAGTTTGATTTTCTTTAGTACTAATATTATTTAATTGTGTAGCTTTTGGGATTTCTAAACTGTCTGAATATAAGTCAAACAATTCTAGTTTTAAAGCATCCTCTGCCATAAGGAAGGCTTCTTCTAAATTTTCACCACAAGTTATTATATTTGCAAAATCATAAAAATTAACTTCGTAGTCGTCTTTATCATGTTTTGTTATAACTGCTGGAAATATATATTCGTTTTTATACATTTAATCACCACCTTATAAAATTTAAAAACAAGTTAGAGAGAGTAATTTTATAAACTGCTAGGGCTATTTAAGCCCTAACTGTTTAAATATTGAATTAAGAGTTCCTTTTTTTATGTCGCCTCTATGATTTGGGACTATAGCTGTTCGATTTGTTTCTCTATGTATTAGTTTTATGTGTGAACCTTCTTGACTTTTTACTTCCCAACCATTTTCAAAAGCTATTTTTAGAATTTCTCTTACTCTCAATCTTATTTCCCCCCCTCCCTAACTTTCTATATTTATATTATAACAAAAAATATAACACGTGTCAATACGTATTGAGTTTTTATTATACTATAATTTTGTGTTTTTATTTAGAAATAAGTATCTTTTTTTCTATGCTCTAAATAATTTTTTATAAATTTATAAAATTGTTTTTTAATCAAGTTTTCTAAGGTAGTTATACAATTTGAAAGTTTTATTTTTTTTATATAATTACTTTGTATTAAAGCTATTTTTTTATCAACTCCACATATATACATAATTTCATAAATATTTGTGATATTACAATATAACAAAATTATATCTGGACATAAAAGATATTGTGTAAAAATTTCTGCTTCTAATTCAAGTAATTTATTTCTAGAATTTAATTTTACAATACTTGTCTTTTTAGTGTGACCTAGTACTATATGAGCTATTTCGTGTGTAAGTGTCCAATGAACAGAGTAAAAAGAGTAGTCGCTATTATAACAAATTATATGTTTACTATCTTTTTCACTCCAAAAAGCAAAGCCTTGGCAGTCATATTTTTCTATTATAAAATCAATATTTTTTTTTATTACTTTTGAGAATTCTATATATGTATAAACCTTGAAGTCATCAGAATTGTTGATAATTTCAAGGGGACAAACTGGGTAAAGTCATTATCTTTTTATCTAAAATAAATTTGTAAGCTGATTTCCTTAAATAATCTTGCACTAATCCTTATTAACTGCTTTATCAGAGAAAGAAAAGAAATATTTTTTTATTACATTTCTTTCATCTTTTGATAGTTTTAAGTAATTTCTAAATATTTTAATATCTGATTCGTCTAGGTTATATTCTATTGCAACTTGTTGAAGTATGTCATCCTGTCTTGTAAACATGTTTCCTGTTCCAGTTCGTAACCATTCCTCATTAATATTAAATTCAAAACAAGTAATTTTAATAATTTTATCTGTTACATTTCTATAACCTTTTTCAATATTTGATAGATAGTTTTGTGCTATTGTAAGTCTTGACCCAAAATCTTTTTGTGAAAGATTAAAATACAGTCGAACAAGCTTAAGTCTCTCATTTATATCTGTTTTTATAAACATATCACCAGAGCCAAATCTAATCCAATCTTCATTTACATTTAATTCATTACAAATTAATTTAATATGTTTTTCAGTCACATTACGACTGTTGTTTTCAATATTAGAAATACTTGACTTAGTTAAACCTATTGACTCACCAAATTCACTTTGACTTAAAGCAAGTTCCTCCCTTATTTTTTTAAATTTTTCATTTAATTCGAATGAATTTTCTGATTCAATATTTTCAATTGATGTTTTATCTTTTCCAACAAGAATATCCAATGACATATTAAGTGCATCTGCAATTAAAATAGCATTTGAAATAGCTGGACTCTTTTTACCTTTTATATAGTCTGACATTAATGATGTTTGTATGCCAGTTATCCTACATAAGTCAGCTTGTCTAAGCTGTTTTTTTTCTAGTATGTTTCTCAAATTTGTGGAAAAATCCATGTTATCACCTCAAAACAATATCAACATTTCTAAAATATAAATTATTTTTTGTAAGTTTCTTCTGATGAATCATAAAGTTCAGTTAGTTCTGATATATTTTCAGTATTACCATTTCTTGCAGCAGACTGCTGTGCATTTTCTTCGATATTTTCACTTCTGTAATCTTGATACAATTCATCATCTTCTAGTATTGTGTCAACTAATGAGTATACATATTTTTTTATTGCTTTTCTTTGTTCTCCAGAAAGATTTAGATAACTTTCAAGTATTTTTACATCTAAATTATCAAGTTTATATTTATTAGATAATTCAGAAATTATTGTATTATCATTTTCTGTAAAAATATCACCTTTTCCATGTCTTAACCAATTTTCATTAACTGAAAATTCCCTACAAATATCTGATATAACTCTATCCGTTACTTTCACTCTATCTATTTCAAGACTTCCTAAATTAGAACGGGATATGTTAATTTTTTTTGAAAAGTCTTCTTGAGTCAATTTTAATACATCTTTTCTTAATTCCTTTATTCTTTTATAAATAGGCATTTATTTAGTCACCTCCTAGGAGGATTATAACATATAGAAAAAAGTGTGTAAAGCACAATGAGGTGGTAAAAAATGGTTGACAAGCACAAAATATAGTTGTAAAATGTGATTAAAACACAAAACGAAGTGGAGGTGTCGAATATGAATAAAGTTATTGAAAATAAAACTCAAAAACTAATTGAAACAAAAGGAGGTTCAGCAAATGAATTTCTTAGCAAAAAAATTGATAGTGATGATTTAATGAAAGAAATTGTAAAAATGCCATACGAGCAAAAAGTTAAGATGTTTTACATAATGAAAGGTGCAAATATTACAAATGATTCAGATGTATCAGTTATTTAAGTTAGATAATTAAGTGAGGTGAGAAAGTTGTTTATATTAAGAGGTAAAGATTTTGAAAAAGAGATAGACAAATTAAATGTTTTTTATTGGGCTGTAACTGATAATGATGACGAGACAGAGGGAGAGCTGGTATATGATTCTCTAAGTGCAGAAGAATTTTGTTTTAGATTTTATGAAGATTGTGAAGTAGAAGGCTTAAAGATAGTATCAAATGAAATAGAAGCATATGACAATTCATTATTTGATATAGAAAAAGAATATAAAATAAATGATGAATTAGTGTTAGAACTTTCATGTGATTTGAAAAAAGAAGAATATTTTCATGAATGGGAGTTAGAGGAAGAAAAAGCAAAACAAGATAATAATAAAAAGCTTACTTCAAATAAACAAGATAAAAAGAAAAAAAGAAAAAATATAAAATGGAATGAAAATAAAGAGGATAACTATAGAGGCAACTTTTCTAAAAAAAGTTTTAAATTTAATAATAGCGATAAAATATTTTGTCTTGATACAATAGTTTCTTATAAGAGTTTAAAACAGTATTTAAGAGAAATAGCTGAACTTGTAAGAGCTAATGAGATAACAATATTAAATGAAGTGCCAGAAAATTCAATAAGTATTAATTTTTACTATAATGATGATGGAAAACTTATTTTAAATTTCAGAAGAGAAATTGATGTTGAAGAAGGTTGTAAAAGAGAGTTTGAATATTATGACAAAAATGTCTTATTCAATAAACAAAAATAGATAAAAATTGGGGGAATACATATGTCAAAAACATGCGAAAAAACTGAGAATAAAATGAACATGGATTACTTTTGTAAAGGATTAGCAAGAGCAAAAGAAATGATGGCAAAAAGACTTTTTGATGTAGATTTAGAAATAAAGTACACATATAGAAAGAAAACAGAAGAAGAAATGAGAGCTGAAAAAGAGAAAAAGTTAAAAAAGGAAGTAATTTAAATTGAAGTCTAAAAAATATGTAAACAAAAAGTGTCTTATAATTCGCAGTTATAAGACACTTTACAAAATAACTTTGTTGTAAAAGCTATAAAATCATATCTACTTTTTATTATAGCAGATAAGACAACAGAGTTCAATAAACACGCTAAATTAAGCGTATAACGAGCTTGTAATAGGTATTAACATTGTAACGATATAAAGTATCTATACAAATATATAATACTAGATACTAATATATAGATGCTAATAAAAGACTAAAGAGGTACTGCTATATGAAGAGTTTTATAAGAGAGAAAAAGATATATTGTAATGACTATTTAGAGATAGATATAATACCAAGAATAGATGGGACAAAAGGTAAAAGAGGTAAAAGAGAATATGTATCTAAACCAAAACAAAAGAGTTTAAATGATAAAAATGCTAAAAGATACTTTATACAATTAGCTAACACAAATTTTAATAATAAAGACTTAGTTGTACATTTTACATATGCACCAAAATTTTTACCTAGTACAGTTGAAGAAGCTGAAAAAGAAGCTAGAAATTATATAAGAAGAATAAATCATAGAAGAAAAAAAGAAGGATTAGGAGCAATTAAATATTTATTAATAACAGAATTTGGAGAAAAGAAAAATGGAGATAAGAGAGTACACCATCACATGATACTTTCTGGAGAACTTGACAGAGATATAGTCGAAAGTTTATGGGTCAGAAGATTAAGAGGTAAAAAAGAAGGTGAAAAGCTTGGGTGGATAAACACGCACAGACTACAACCGAACGAATTTGGTTTACAAAGTTTATGCAATTATCTTATGAAAGACCCTCAAGGTAGGAAACGTTGGAGTTCATCACAGAATTTGGAAAAACCTTATCAGCGTTGCAATGATAACAAATATAGCAAAAGGAAAGTAATGGATATAGTAAGAAATGATTTAGACAATAGAATGTTTTGGGAAAAACAGTATAGAGGTTACATATTTACAGAGTGTAAAGCTAGTTTTAATGAGATAACAGGAGTTAGCTTGTATATAAAAATGCGAAGGCTAAAATGAGGTGATTACATGTATTTAAGAGTATGTAAGTTCTGCAAAAAGAAGTTTGAAACAAATGTGTATTTAAAAAAATATTGTTCTTATGTTTGTAAAAATAAATTCAAAAAAGAAAAAAGAAATCAGAAAGAAGGTAATAAGAATGAGTGATAAGCTATCAAAAGAATTTAAAGAAATGGCATTAAAACAGAAACAATCTTTACCTCTTGAAGCAAAAATAATATTAACCAAAAGGAGACTTAAAGAATGGTATGAGTATTGGGAAGGTGATATTTATATAAGTTTTAGTGGGGGGAAGGACAGTACTGTTCTTTTAGATATTGCTAGACAAATGTACCCTAACGTAGAAGCTGTATTCTGTAATACTGGTTTAGAATATCCAGAGATTAAAGAGTTTGTAAAAACAAAAGAAAATGTAACAATAATAAAACCTAAAATAAATTTTAAGAAGGTCATATCAAAATATGGTTATCCAGTTATAAGCAAAGAACAAAGTCATTACATATCTAAAGTTAGAAATACCAAGAGCGAAGTGATAAAAAATAAACATTTAAATGGAATTAATAAGGATGGAAGTAAGAGTCAATTTGTTATCTCAAAAAAATGGAAATACATGATAGATGCCCCTTTTGAAATTAGTGATAAATGTTGTGAAATTATGAAAAAAACACCTTTTAAGGAATATGAGAAAAAGACAGGTAAAAAAGCAGTTATAGGAACTATGACACAAGAAAGTAATTTAAGAAAAAGAAACTATTTGGAACAAGGCTGCAATGCTTTTGGAAGAGATAGACCAGTTTCTACACCTTTAGCGTTTTGGACAGAACAGGATATATTGAAATATATATATATATATAAATTGATGATTTCTAAAGCGTATGGTGAGGTTAAAAAAGAAATAGAAGCTAATTTAATAGAAACAATAGAAACATATAAGACTACGTTATGTAAGCGCACAGGATGCATTTTCTGTATTTATGGATGTCATTTAGAAAAAGAACCTAACAGATTTCAAATGTTAAAAAAGACACATCCTAATTTATATAAATATTGTATGGAAGAATTAAAACTAAGAAAAGTATTAGATTATATGAAATTGAAAAGTGAATAGGGGTGTAATAAGAATGAATAAAGAAATAGATGCGATATGTTCCAAGGCTGGAGAGTATATTTGCAAAATATGTAAATTTAATAATACTTGTAGAGTTGAGAATAAAAATGGGTGTATGTGTGGTCACTTTGAAGTAAAGAGCAAGATAGAAAAAATACTAGAAAAAGGTAATTTTATAACTGCCATGGATTTTAAATTAAAAAATATAACTATGAAAGAAATTGAATCTTACTGTGAAGAAAATAATAAAAAAATAGAAATTTGTGGATGGGGAAAAGAACAAATAATAATCTTTATAGATAAAGAGAGGGTAAAAGCTAATGACTAATGAAGAATTTGAAAAAATAGAAGAAATATATCGTAGATACAAAGAGTTAATTAGTACAAAAGAAGAAGCAAAAGAAATAAAAGAAATTATTGAAAGTAATGATGTTTCAAATTTTAGAATGATAAGCTTTGATTTTGGCTGGGATGAAAATTTAGAATTTAGTGTTAGCGAAGAAACAAGAAATTATATAAAAAAAGAAGTTATAAATATGCTAGAAAAAGTAATTCAAGATTGCAGTGAAAAAATAGAAGCTATTAAGATACCAAGAAATTAAAAAAGTGAGGGGATAAAATGTTTTTAAACTTATATACTAAAAAAGATTTTGATGAAATAAAAGCAGAATATGAAATAGCTATTGGTAGAATAGAAGAACTAAAAGATAAATGTTCAAAGAAAGAAAAAATAATTTCAGACTTAGAAAATAAAAACGCTGCACTACATACAGAAAAAATGTCTTTAAAAATTAGATATGAAAATGACCAAAATATAAAAAAAGGGATGGAAGCTGGAGCTGGAATTTTAAGAAAAGAAATAGAAAGATTAAAAGAAGAAAATGAGATTTTGAAAAAAACAATAGAAACTTTTAACAATAAAGTCAAAGAAATAGAATTAAAATTTAAAAAGATGCTAAATAGTAAAATAACTAGACTTGAAGCTATAAAAGCAAGAACGAAGAGGTTTAGAAAAAAGAAAAAAATAGAAAAAATTATTGAGGAACTAGAATTAAAAAGTTTCTTAGAATAAAAAAAGGTTGATTATTATGTTATTAGCTAATAAAGATAAAATAATACAGCTTGCAAGTAAAATAGTAGAACTATACAATGTTGAAGATTTAGAAGCAACAATAAAAGCTATACAGTACTTAGAGGAAATTGAAGTAAATGGGTTTATACAGGAAGATGAATATAATGAGCTTCTAAGTTTGATTAAGAATGAAGAAAGGGAGCTAGTGATATGGAAAAGAGAGTAATAAACCATTTCATAGATTGTATTAACAAGAACAGGACAAGAATGTTAATTGAAAAAGATGATAAATGTTATCTTATGGATGGATTTTGCATATTTGTGATTGATAAGAAAGAAATGATATTAAACCCTAAGCTTTTTACTATTAATAATGATAAAGCAAAGATAATACTTAGTAGGATAAAAGAAGAAGGATACAAAGAAATGTTATTAAAATACTATATACCAGTCGGGGATATTACATACCATAAATATATATGTGAAGGGTTAGAAGTCTACTTAAATGGTGAATTTATAAAGCTCTTTGGAAAGTTTGATAAAGTAGAAGCTATAGATTCAGAATCTTTAGTACGTATATCAATAAAAAAACATATAATTGGATATTTAATGCCAATAAGATTACCAAAGAATTATTAAAAAGGAGAAAATATAAACATGGAAACTAAAAAAGCTATAATCATATCTATTTTAAATTTTAAGGGAGGAGTAGGAAAAACAATAACAGCAGCTAATTTTGGAGATATGTTATCAAAATTAGGGTTTAAGATTTTATTTATAGATGCAGATAAACAGGGAAATTTATCTCAATATTTTTCAAAGTTTAAAGAAGATAAAAAAGGATTAGATAGGATACTAACAACTAAATGTGTTGATATAAAAGAGTTTATATGTAAGACGGAAAATAAAAATATAGATATTATAACAAGTAATATGAATCTCTATGAAGCTGAAAGAAAAATTTACAATATGGAAAGTGATAAATTTAATATATTAAAAATAGCTTTAGATAGTGTTAAGAATGAATACGATTATTGTATTATTGATAATGCACCTACGATTGATTTAATTACTATCAATTCGCTTATAGCATCTAATCAAGTAATAATACCTATCAGAGCAGATGATTTTTCATACAAGGCAATTAATGAATTGCTAGAGCAAGTAGAAAATGCTAAACAAATAAATAGTGAATTAGAATTTAAAGGTTGTTTACTTACACATTACCAAAACAATGAAGTTAATAATCAGTTTAAAGGATTGATAAAAACTAAATGTAATGTATTTGAAACAAATATAAGGTTTAATAAAAACATTCAAGAGAGTACATTCTATAAAAAAACACTAAGAGAATATAATAGTCGTTGTGGAGCTTCACAAGATTATAAAAAATTTACTAAAGAGTATGTAAAAACGTGTACGAATCGTACACATTAAAGGAGGTAAATATATGTCTTTTAATATGTTAGAAGTACTAGCTAATAATAAAGCTCAAAATAGTGTTGAAGAAGATAACAAAGAAAATAATTTGAATATAAAATACATAAGTGTTTTTGACCTTGTAGAATCTAAAGAAAACTTTTATTCTACTGATGATATAGAAGAATTGAAACATTCAATAGAATTATTTGGAATAAAGCAAAATTTAAATGTAAAAAAAATAAGTGATAATAAATATAAAGTTATATCTGGTCATAGAAGAAGGTTAGCAACATTAGAGTTAGTCAATGAAGGTAAAAAAGAATACGAATTTTTACCTTGCTCAGTAGAAACTGATTTAGAAGAATTGGAAGAAAAATTGTTATTGATAATGTCTAATTCAACTATTAGAGAAATAAGTGATTATGAGAAAATGTTGCAAGCTATGGGAATCAAAGAAATCTTTGAAAAATTTGATTTCAAGAGAAGAAAAAAACTAAAAGGTAGAACTAGAGAAATAATAGCTAATATGCTGGAGATATCAACAATGCAATTAGCAAGATATGAAAGTATATCAAAAAATTTGAACTCAGAATTTAAGGCTGAACTTAAAAAAGAAAATATAAATGTATCTACAGCTTTTGAGTTATCTAAACTGGAAGGAGCAGAGCAACAAAATTTATTTGCTGAATATAAAGAAAAAGAAGAATTGAGTATTAGGGATGTCAAAGAAAAAGGCAAAAAAAATAATGAACAGGAAGAAGGACAACCAAAACAGGAAAATAGTTTAAAAGAAGAAAAGAAAAAATGTGAAGAAAAAGAAGAAAGTATTTTAATAGAAAAACAAGAAGAAGGAAAGATTTTTAAGACTGTATTTGAAATTATAAAAGATATGGATGTTAAAAAATTAGCTGAATATATATGTGGACGTTGTGAAGTATTTGGGGCTTTTTGTGGTAATGCTATTGAATGTAACGAAAAACGAGGAGTAGGAAAAACAAATATATGTTTAAGATGGTTAAAAACGGAAGCACAGGAGGGGAATAATGAATAGCTTGAAATATAATAAAAGTGGATACATTGATAATACAGCATATAAGGCAATAAGTAAAGTTGATGAAGAAAAGCAAAAGGCAAATATAGTTATTAAACTAATAAAAGATACTGCAAGAATTGCAGGGTTTGAAATTATAAATAGAATAGAACTTGAAAATAAGAATAGTGGTAGTATCTACAAATAGGAGGTTTTGAAAGTGGATAAAAAGGAAATAAAAAAACTAACAAGGGAAATATTAAAAGAAATGAAAGACGAGAAAAAAAGAGAAAATTTACATAATACAAGATTGTTACTAGAAAATTATAATATATTAAAATCTAATATTGAAGATGTAAAGGGAGATATAACACCAATATTAAATAAAATAGAAGAGCTTGAGATGGAAAAGGATAAAATATTTATAAAAAGTATGGTTAAAACAAAAATGAGAACTGCAAAGATGTTAGCTTATGTAGATGAAGCTAAAAAGATAATAGAAGAAGAGTTTAAGATTAAAAAAGAATATTATAAGTTTAGAGCTTTTGAAATGTTTTATTTTGAAGAAAAAGATAATGAAAAGATATGTAAAGAATTAAACTGTGGGAAAAATTCTCCTAAGAGTTGGCGTGACGAGATAATAAATAAAATGAATATATTGTTATGGGGAATAGAAGCATTTGGTATATAAAAGGGAAAGTAGAGGGAAAAGTGAGGGAAAACAAAGGGATAATAAAATGTTATAATGATAATATGGGAAATCTATAAATATATAATAAGTGAATATTTTTCTGTTTAAAAAGCTTAGATTAATTTCTAGGCTTTTATTATTTTTAGAATGAGGTGGTGGTGTGGGTAAATATAAAAAATGGTTAACAAAAGAAGGTTTAATGAAGGTTGAAGGTTGGGCTAAAGATGGTTTGATTGATGGGCAAATAGCGGCTAACATGGGGATATCAATTTCAACTCTATATGATTGGAAGAAAAAATATCCAGAGTTTTCGGAGTCCTTAAAAGATGGTAAAGAAGTTGTTGACAAACAAGTGGAGAATGCATTATTAAAAAGAGCTTTAGGTTATTTTTATGATGAAATAACTTACAAAGATGGTAAAGAAGTAAAGAGAGTAACAAAGCATGTTTTACCAGATACAACAGCACAAATATTTTGGCTAAAAAACAGAAAGCCAGAAGTGTGGCAAAATGACCCACACAGAGTAATAAATAATAAAGAAGCTTTAGAGTTAAGAAAAAAAGAATTAGAGAATAGGATGTGGTAATGTGAAAATAAAATTTTATGATAGTAAGACATGCGAAGTAAAATATACAGAACCAGTTAAGTATGCGATAAATTTTCCACCTGTTGTAATTCAAGCTGCTAAAGGAATAGAAATAGATGATATAGAAACAGAGCAAGAACGTCTAAGCGAGTTACTCGATAGGAAAGTAGTAATAATAAGATATGGTTATGAAGTCATTAGAGGAATTTAGAAATGAATTTTTATAAAAACAAAGAGTGGAAAAAGTTAATAGAAACATTGAAGCTTGAAAGAGTTGCAGAGGATGGAATACTTTATTGTGAACATTGCCATAAACATATAGTAAAATCTTATGATTGTATAGCACATCATAAGATAGAGCTTAATAGCAATAACATAAATGATTTTAATATAAGTTTAAATCCAGATAATATTATTTTAGTGCATCATAAATGCCATAACGAAATACATAATCGTTTTGGTAGTTCTTCATTTAAAAAAGTGTATGCGATTTATGGAGCACCATGTTGTGGCAAGACTAGTTATACAAGAGAAGTAGCAGGCAAAAACGATTTGATATTAGACATAGACAATATCTGGCAATGTATAAGTACTAATGATAGATATATAAAGCCTAATACGCTAAAGACTAATGTTTTCAGTATAAGAGATTTAATATTGGATATGATTAAGTGCCGAACTGGTAAGTGGAATAATGCTTACATTGTTGGGGGTTATCCTCTAAAAATGGAACGTGAAAGATTAGAACAAATGCTGGGTTGCGAATTTATATTTATTAATACAAGTAAAGAGGAATGCTTATTAAGAGCAGCAAACAGACCAGAAGAATATAAAAAATATATTATTGATTGGTTTGAAAGGTATCAAGAATAGCCCCCCTACTCAATAAAAAAATAACTGTGTTAGAGGACTGGAAGGAGACCTTATTTCTCGCAGAAGGTCAAAAAACGAGATTTTTACTGAAACTTTTTCAGAAAAATAAAAAAGAGGTGAAAGACTTTGAAATGAATAGAAAAGGTGAGTTGTTAAAAATATTTGAGAATATAGACAAAGAAAAACAAGTTTTGATTGAAAAAATGATAGATGAAGTTATTTTTCTTGAAAAAAACTTAGAAGAATTAAAAAAACTACCTTTTATCAAAGTTCATCCAAACAATCCAGAGTTGCAAAAAGTTACATCTGCTAGTAAACAATATAAAGAACTATCACAAACTTATATAAATGTTATGAAATTGCTTTCCAGTATGCTTGTTAATTCTGAAAATAGAGAAGAAAGCCCACTTAGAGCTTACATGAGTAAATTTTTAGATGTTTAATTATTTAACTCATTATAGAAATGAGATAAAAAGAGGGAATATTGTAGCAGGACAAGAGTTAATAATGCAACTTGATAACTTAATTGATGATTTAGAAAATCCAAAATATATCTACAATACAAAAGAAGCTTACAGAAGAATGGATTTTATGGAAAATTGTATTAAACTTACAAAATCCCCTTTCTACGGTAAACCGATGAAACTTATGTTGTGGCAAAAGCATTTATAGAAGTAGTTTATAGCTTCAAAATGGCTAATACATTAAATGACCGCTTTAAAAAAATAATTTTATTGATTGCTAGAAAGAATACAAAGAGCGAAACTTGTTCAGCTCTTGCCTTATCGGAGTTAGTTTTAGGTAATGCAGGTAGCGATATAGTATGCAGCAGCAATGACGACAATCAAGCGTCTATCGTTTATGATGCTATAGACACTATGAGATTACTTATAGACCCATACCAATTAGATACGAAAAGAAATCAGCGTTTTATTAAGTGCTTAGCTAATAATTCAAAAGTATTTAAACTAAGTGATAGAACTAGAAACAAAGAAGGTCGTAATATTGACTTTGCGATAGTAGATGAAACTCATGAAATGAAAAACAATATAATAGGGAAGTCAATAGAGCAATCTCAATCGCTTAAAGATAACCCTAAATTTATAAATATTACAACAGAAGGATTTGTAAATGATGGTTATTTGGATGAAGAATTAAAAAAATGCAGGAAAATAATAAATGGCGAAGATGACAGTTTAATGGCTGAAAGGACTTTGGCATGGTTATACACACAAGATAGCGAGCAGGAGGTTTGGGAAGATGAAAAAAGCTGGTCAAAAAGTAATCCTTCGCTAGGAATTGTTAAGAAATGGGACTATTTAAGGGAACAAATAGACGCAGCACGGACTAGTAAATCAGATAGAATGTTTGTTTTAAGTAAAGACTTCAACTTTAAGCAGTCTAATGCACAAGCTTGGCTTTCAGAAAGCGATTATAAATATAAAGCTATCTACAATATAGAAGACTTTAAAAATTGCATAGCGTTAGGCGGTGTTGATTTAGCTGAAACAACAGACTTAACTAGTGCAAAAATCTTATTAATGAAAAAAGATGATAAAACAAAATATATATATCAGCATTATTGGATACCAGAGAGTAAGCTTACTAATTCGGATGATGTAAACGCAGGTGCGAAGTACTCCGAATGGGTTAAACAAGGATTAATCACTATAGTAGAAGGCAATGACGTTGATTTAAGCTTAGTGGCGGATTGGTTTTATATGTTATATAAAATATTTGGAATTAAAGTAATTAAAACTGGTTATGACCAACGTTTCGCAAAGGATTTTTTAAAGCAAATGGATAATTATGGTTTTGAGTATGAAATGGTACTACAAAATAGATACACAATGTCGGGAGCGATGAAACTAGTTGAAGCTGATTTAAAAGACGAGTTAATAAATTACAACGAAAATGAAATTGACATGTGGTGCTTGGGTAATACTTCTATGGAAATAGATGGTCTTGGCTATGTTATGCCAGTCAAAATAAATAATCAGCATAATAAGCGTATCGATGGAGCTGTCTCACTGATTATTTTGTATGAGATTTTTAAAAGATATAGAAGTGAATTTTTTAGATACTTAAAATAAATGAAAGGGGGTTATAAAAATTGCTTTTTTAGATATTTTTAAAAAGAAAAAAGAAAATAAAACTAATAAATATAAATTCGCTGATATGCTAAACGGATATACTCCTATTTTTAGCCAATTTGGTGATGATATTTACGCAAGTGATGTTGTACAACAAGCAATTAGTTGCATAGCTCTTGAAATAAAGAAATTGCAACCAACACATATAAAAAATGATGTTGATGTTATATCCATTTCTGGAAATATACAAAATGTTTTAAATAATCCTAATCCAATTATGACCAAAAGTGATTTTCTTGAAAAAATTATATGGAATTTATTTTTAAAATCAAATAGTTTTGTTATTCCGTTTTATGAAGCAGGACGCTTGACGAGTCTATATCCTATTGACCCTACAAGCGTTATTTTTTTGCAAGATAACACAGAAAATTTGTTTATAAAATTTGTTTTTTCAAATAATTATGAAACAATTTTAAAATATTCTGATGTAATTCATATCAGACATAAATTTTCAAAAAATGAATTTATGGGAGGGAATGAAAATGGACAATTTGACAAAGAACATCTTTTAGATACATTACAACTTAATAAAAATTTATTAGAAGGAATAACAAAAAATATTAAAACTGGTTATAGCTTAAATGGTGTTGTTAAGTATAACACAATGCTTGATGATGGAACAATGCAAGAAAATTTGAAAGCATTAGAAGAAAAAATTAAGAATAGCGAAAGTGGTTTTCTAGCAATGGATTTAAAAGGCGAATTTATCCCACTTTCAAGAAATATACAAGCAATAGACGAACCAACATTAAAATTTATAGATGAAAAAATATTAAGAAATTTTGGAGTAAGTTTGCCGATTTTGTTAGGAAATTATACAAAAGAACAATACGAAGCATTTTACCAAAAAACACTTGAACCTATTATAATTAGTCTGTCTGACGCATTTACAAAAGGAATATTTACAAAAAGAGAGATAGAATTTTCGAATAAAATAGTCTTTTATTCAAAAGAATTAATCTTTATGAATACAAGCCAAAAGTTAGAAATGATACGACTGCTTGGGGATAGTGGAGCAATGTACGAAAACGAAAAAAGGGAAGCTTTTGGACTTAAGCCACTTAGAGAATTAGCTGGTATAAGGATGCAATCTTTAAACTATGTAAATGTTAATATTGCGCAAAGCTATCAATTAAATAAGGAGGGGGGTGAAGGAAATGAAAACGAAAATAAGGAATAGACAGTTTAATGCAGAATTTAGAGCTGTAGAAGATACAGAAAATAATAAAAAAACTATAATTGGTAGACCTGTTGTTTATGATAAAAAAGCAAATTTAGGATATTTCGAGGAAATAATTGAAAGAGGGGCATTAAATGGAGCTGATTTAAGCGATGTATTTTTATTTGTAAATCATGATATAAGTAAAATACCATTAGCTAGGAGTAAAAAAGATTCTGAGTCTACTATGAGAATAAAAATAGATAATGAGGGTTTAAGTATAGAAGCAGATTTGGACATAGAAAATAATAGTGACGCAAAAAATCTTTATTCAGCTATAAAACGTGGAGATATAACAGGTATGTCGTTTATGTTTTCTGTTGGAGATGAAGAATGGGAAAATATAGACAGTGATTTTCCTACAAGACGTATTAAAAAAATATCTAGTATTGCAGAAGTAAGTGCTGTATGTTTTCCTATTTATTCAGAGACTGAAATTAATGCAAGAGATAGAACAGATTTAGAAAATGCAAGAAAAAAAGTAATTAATAAAAAAGAAGAAGAAAAAAGAAATAGTATCAACAAAGATTTAGAATTAGAAAAACTAAAAATAAAATTCCTATATGGAGGTAATATATAATGGCATTTAAAAAATATTTACAAAGAGTAATAGAAAGTAAAGAGAAAAGAGAAAGAGAGTTAAGAGAGCAAATAAAAAAAGCCGAAACAATCGAAGAAGTAAGAGCTTTAGGAGGAACGTTAGATGCTGTTTTAAAAGAGTTACAAGAAGCTAAGGACGAATTAGAAGGCAGTAAAGAAAGTGAAGAAAACGAGGAAAATCAAGACGGTAATGGCGAAGAAGGAGAACAGAGTATAAATACAAGAAGTTTTAAACCTATTGCAGCGTATGGAATTAACTCGAAAACAACGACAGCTAATAAAAGAAGTGAAAATATATTAGATTCAATGGAATACAGACAAGCGTTTAAAGAATATGTTCAAACTGGTAAATGGCATATGGAGAAAAGAGCTAATGAGGTCATAACAAGTGATAGTATAGGCAAAATAATCCCTAACACTATTATGAAAGAGCTTATAAAAGAATTAAAAACATATGGTCAATTATATAATAAAGTTAGAAAATTAAATATACAAGGTGGAGTAGAATTTCCTATAAGCGAACTTGTCCCAATCGTTAAATGGATAGGAGAGGAAGAAGTATCAGATACACAAAAAGCTCCTACTATAAAAGCTACTGTAAGTTTTAGTTATTATATAGCAGAAGCAAGAATATCGCAAAGCTTGTTATCGAGTATTGTATCTTTGCCAATTCTTGAAAGTGAAATAGCTAAGTTGTTAGCGGAAGCGTTTATAAAAGAATTTGATAATTTTATAATAAACGGTACAGGCGTAGGGCAGCCAAAAGGAATATTAAACGATGATAAAATAAAATCTACTAATAAACTAAATTTTACTGATGCTGATATTGCAGACTGGACACAATTTAGAAAAAAACTATTTGCAAAAATCCCGCTTGCGTACAGAGGTCAAGGTGTTTTAGTAATGACTGTCGGGACTTGGGAAAGCAATATAATGACTTTAAGGGACGACAATAACAGACCTTTATATACTGAAACATATGACCCTATTACGGGTAACTTAACATGCAGATTTAATGGCAGAGAAGTAATTTTAGTTGAACCAGATATATTGAAAGATTATGATACAGCAGCAAAAGGCGAAGCTTTTATGATATATTTTAGACCACAAGACTATGCAATAAACAGTAATTTAGAAATTGGATTTACTAGATATTTTAATCCAGACACTAACAAATGGCAAAACAAAGGTCTTACAATTTGTGATGGTAAACTAATAGATGTAAATGGCGTTTATATATTACAAAAAGATACAGTAGCAGTTTAAGAAGGTGTAAAAAATGTATGATATTCTAACATTTACAAAAATGTGTTTAGGTATTACAAACAATTATCATGACGAAAGATTAAAAGCTTACATCATTGATGTAAAAAGTTATCTAAATTATGCAGGAGTAGAAAAAAAAATTCTTGAAAGTGAAGTAGCTGCGAGTACAATAGCACGAGGCGTAACGGATTTATGGGACTCTAGTGTACTATCTTCTTATTTTATGCAAAGAGCTACGCAATTAGCTTGCAAAAAAGGAGTTGAGGAAAGTGTATAAAAGAAAAGATAATTATTCTACCCCGCTTAGAATACTTATCCCTACCTATAAGAAATACAATGGTGTAACAAATAAAGTTTATAAAGAAGGTTTTATAATATTTGCAAGTTTCAAGAGTTTTGGTGGAACTGATAAGGTTGTAAATGGTATATATTCGATTGAAGATACTGCGTATATAGAAACTTGGTATACACCCGATTTAAAAAGCGATTGTCAAGTCGAAAGGCTTTCTGATGGTGTGAAATTCGAAATTTTAGGAGAACCCGAAAACGTGGAGGAAAATTTTAAAATTCTAAAATTTAAAGTTAGAAGGATAAAAGGCAATGGCTAGAAAAAAAACTCAACTTGATATATCTGGACTAGAAGAATATATAAAAAAACTAGAGAATTTAAATAAAGATTTAAAAAAGACATTCGAAAGCGCATTACATGCTACCAACTCTCATGTTACTAAAAAAATAAAACCCGCAATTGCAAAACATAAACAAACAGGAGCAACAGAATCATCTATAAATAAAGAAAATAAAGTGATTTGGGAAGGAACAACAGCAATAACTAAAGTTGGATTTGATATAAAAAATAAAGGTCTTGCGAGTATTTTTTTAATGTATGGTACTCCGAAAATGACACCAGATAGACAATTATATAATGCTTTTTATAGTAATAAAACTAAAAAAGAAATCTTAGAAATACAACAAGAAGTATTTAGAAAAAGGATTGAAAGACTATGAAACAAAAATTAATAGAAATTATAGAAGGACTAGGTTATCAAGTTTTCTTGCAAGGAAGTTTATCGCGAGAAGAAATATATCCGAGTTCTTTTTTTACATTTTGGAATTTTCAAGGCGATGAAGAGTATTACAATAATGAATCAAAAAAATGTGTTTGGGGTTTTTGGCTATACTTTTATAGCAACAACCCCAAACTCGTTGAAACTGAAATGTTAAAAGCTAAAAAGTTGTTAAAAGAAAATAATTTCATAATAACAGGGCAACCAATAGACGTTAAAAGCGACGAGATAACACATACAGGAACTATGTTAGAAATTTACTATATAGAAAATTACAAGGAGGAATAAAAAATGGCAGAAACACAAGGTGTATTTGAATTTAGAGGTGTGGATGGATTAGTTTATGCGGAAGTTTTAACAGATAATGAAGGAAGTGACGGATATACAACCGGAGAAGTAAAATCATTGTCTATGGTTGCAGAGATAGGAAAGACAACAGAGACAGCGAGCGAAGCAAAATATTATGATAATGTTGCTATGCTTGTAATAAATTCAGAAGGTGCAGACACATTTACATTACAAGTTGCACCAGTTAATTTAGAAGTACTATCGGAAATAACAGGTAAAAACTTTGATACAGAAACAGGCGCAATGATTGATGCAGAAAGAAAAGTTAAATATTTTGCAATAGGATATAGAACGAAAGGAACAGATGGCGAGTACAGATATGTTTGGAGATACAAAGGTACTTTTAACATACCAGATGAGACGGTTGCGAGCGAAAATGCAGGCACAGACTCGAATAATCAAGAATTAACATATGTAGGTATTTATACAACACATAAATTTGTTAAAGGTGGTTCAGCTAAAGCTATAGTTGTTGATACTAGATATGATAAAGCGGATTTGACTAAGTTCTTTGATACTGTTACAACTCCAGATACATTAAAAGCTAAAACACCACCTTCACCACCACAAGAATCAAGTATTGAATCAAAAACACTAAAAAAATAGGAGTGATAAAAAATGGAATTAAAACTTAATATATATTCTAAAGATAATAAAAATAAAATTGAAAAAACATATACAACTGATACAGTTAATATTATGTTTGGTACAATCGAAGACATTTTCGAAATCGTTGATATAGAAAAAATAAACAATAATGAAGAAATTGTAAAAACGGTTATAAAAGGATTGAAACTCTTGAAACCATTTCTAAAAAATGTGTTCGATGATTTAACAGATGACGAGTTAAGACAAACAAATATCAAAGAATTGGTGGTTGTTTTTGTAGAAATTTTCAAATATACATTTAACGAAATTATGGGTATGCCTAACTCAAAAAACTAGAAAAGGGGAGCAAGACTCCCCTTTACGATGTTTTTTTTGAACTTGAATTAATTCTTTGTGAAAAATTTCAAGCCTTAACACCTTTTCAAATTCGTAGAGAGAAAGCTAGCGAAGTATTTTTATTATTAAAGCGCATGAGCAAAGATAAAAAAGAAATAGAAACTAAAGAAAAAACAAAAAACGGATTAATTAGAAAACCCGCAGGAGATAATTGGTTCTAGTAGGAGGTGAGAAAATGGCAGGACAAGAGGAAAATATAACCACAAAATTTAAAGTCGATATATCAGATTTAAAAAAAGGTATAACGGAAGCTAATAAAAATATAAAGTTAGCAAATGCAGAATTTAAAGCAGCGTCAGCTGGTATGGATAATTGGGCGACTAGTACAGAAGGTATTAGCGCGAAATTAAAGCAACTCGAAACAGTTTTAACAAGCGAAAAAGATAAGTTATCTTCGTATAAAGAGCAGATGCAAGAGTTAACAAATGCAGAAGAAGAAAACAAAAATAGAGCTGATAATTTAAGAGAAGTTTATCAACAAACAGTCGAACAATTTGGAAAAAATTCAGAAGAAGCAAAAAAGTACGCTAAAGCTCTTATTGAAATAGAAAAAGAGCAACAAGCGAATGCAAAAGGTGCGGAAGAATTAAAACTAAAAATATTAAATCAGACAGCAGCAGTAAATAAAACAGAAAAGGAAATAAGACAATATAAAGGTTCTCTTGAAGAAGTAGCACATAGCATGGATGAATTAAAAAATAAAGCATCCTCACTCGAAACTGAATATGAGCAACTTGTTACACAGTTTGGGAAAAATTCAAACGAAGCTAAAGCGTTAAAAAGCGAACTTGACAAAGTAAAAAAAGAATTATTAGAACTTGAAAACGCAGAACAGAAAGCAGAAAAAAGTGCGGATGGTTTAAAACAAGGTTTTACTGTGTTAAAAGGTGCTATTGCTAGTCTTGTAGCGGATGGAATAAAAAAGGCTGCTGATGGACTTAAAGAGCTTGCTTTAAGTTCAGATAAGGCTCTTAATTCGTTTCAAGCGCAAACTGGAAAAAGTACAGTTGAAATGAAAAAGTTCAAGAATGAAATTATGGATTTGTATAAAAATAATTATGGAGAAAGCTTGGATGATATACAAGACTCTATGGCTAGAGTTGCACAGACAACAAAAGAAACAGACCCAACACAAATTAAAGAACTTACTAAAAATGCTATTGTACTACGTGATACATTCGGCATGGAAGTACCAGAATCCATGAGAGCAGTAAATATGTTAATGACGCAGTTTGGACTAAACGGTCAGCAGGCATTCGGGTTAATAGCGCAAGGAGCGCAATCTGGATTAAATCAAAATGACGACCTTTTAGATGTAATCAATGAGTATTCGGTGCATTTCAAAAATTCTGGTCATAGTGCAGAAGAAATGTTTAATACGCTTAAAAATGGTGTTGATACAGGTGTATTTTCAGTTGACAAACTAGGCGATGCGGTAAAAGAATTTGGAGTTAAAATCAAGGCAGGCGATGCGGATGAATATCTTGCACAAATGGGGCTTAACGTTGATGATGTAAAGAACAGGTTTGCACAAGGTGGAGAAATTGCAGCGGATGCAATGGGAGAAATTACAGACGCAATATATGCTATAGAAGACCCGATAAAACGTAACGAGGTTGGAGTTGCAACGTTTGGAACAATGTTTGAAGATTTACAAGAAGAAAGTACACGTGCGTTGAGTGATATTAATGGGGAATTTGACCGAACAAAGCAAACAATGGACGAAATAAACAAAATAAAATACAGTGATGTAGGAAGTCAATTTGAAGAAATAGGAAGAAGATTAAAAACAGATTTTTTATATCCACTTGCAGAGGCAGCATTACCTGCAATAAAATTATTTGCTAGTTTCTGTATTAATAATATGCCTTTAGTTGCCGCTGTGATAGGCACAGTTACAGCAGCAATAGGAACACTTGCTATAACTACAGCTATACAAAAATCAGTTAAGATGTTTAAAGAATTAGAATTAGCAACAAAAGCTACAGCTATAGCTACAAAACTGAGTACAGCGGCGACTAAAGTTGCAACAGCAGCGCAAGCAGCTTTTAATCTAGTTATGTCCGCGAATCCTATTGTGCTTGTTACTATTGCTGTCGCGGGACTTGCAGCAGGCATTGTGTATTTATGGAAGAAAAACGAGGGCTTTAGAAAAGCTGTTATAGCTGCATGGAACGCAATAAAAGCAACGGCTATAAATGTATTTGGGTGGATAGCTAACTTTTTTACGAAGACACTTCCGCAAGCTTTTTCGGGTCTTTTTTCTTCTGCAAAAAATGCAGGTAAAAATATTGTAAGTGGTATTATAAATGGTATAACAGGTGGAGTTAAATCAGTTGTTAGTGCTGCTAAAAACTTAGGTAAGACTATTGTAAAAGCGTTTAAAGGGGAATTAGAAATACATTCTCCATCGAGGAAAATGTATAAAGCAGCTTCGGAAGTTGGTACTGGCGTTGTAAATGCCTTAAGCGACTCTAAAAAAGATGTAGGAGAAGCAACGAAAAAATTAGCTGAAACTATAGAAAAAAATCTTGAAGTAAATAAAAGTAAATTTCAAAAACTTTGTGATGCTATAACAGAAGCATTTAAAAAACAATATGAAGAAGAAAAAGAAATACAGTTAAAAAGTATAGATGATAGACAAAGCGCAGAGGAAAAAGCATCCAGTGAAAGAATCAAAATATATGAAAAAGAATATAATCAAAAAGTAAAATTATTAGATGCTGAAACAAGCGAAAAAACTAATGCTATACAACAACAAATTGATGAAATAGACAAACAAATAGAAGCAGAGCAAAAAGCAGATGAAGAAAAGACTTATAATGAAAAAATAAGCGAGTTTGAAAGAAAATTAGCGTCAGCTAAAAACCAAAAAGATAGAGAGAAAATTCAAAAAGAAATAGATGACGCAAAAGAAGATAGAAGAAAAAAGTTATTAGATGAAGAAAGAAAAGAAGAAAAAGAAAGATTAAAAGAACAAATAGAAACTATAAAAGAAGAAGCAAGTAAGAAAAAAGAAAGTTATCAGAATGAATTAGATAACAAAAAAGAATTAGAAGAGCAAAAGCTAGAGGTGATAAAAGCAGCTAATGAAAAAGAAAAGGAAGAAGCTAACAAAAAATTTGAACAGTTATTAAGTGATGAAAATATACAAGCAGAATCAAGAAAGTTAATAATAGAAAAAAACAACGAAGAAATTTTGAAGTTGCTTCAAACATATAATCAGAATTGGCAAAATACAGGTCAGAGCCTTTCGGAAAGTTTGTTAAATGGTATTAATTCAGAAAAACAAAGTGTGCAGGATGCTATAAAAGAAGCTGTAAACTTAAAAGAAATAATCCCCGAACAGGAAAAAGAACTTGAACGACTTAAATTGAAATTAGAAGAAATTGAAAAGTTAAAATCAAATACAAGTGAGTCAGTTAGTAACTCAAGTTTAGAATCAGAAGGCGCAGACGCAAGTGGAGATTTAAGTTCTAGTGTAGAAGATATAAATAATTACGCTGATGGAGTAGAAAAGGTAGACGAAAATATAAAAAAATTAGACCTTAATACTGACAGATTAGCAAAAGAAACTGTGCCGAAAACAAATAATTCTACAAAAAAATTAGTAGAAGAAACTAAGAAAAATTTTGATGGTGTTGGGAAATGGTTTAGTGGAATATGTGACTCTTTAGGTAAGAATATACAAAATATGTGGTCATCTATAAAAGATGGATTTTCTGATTTTTTAAGTTCTACAGGTGATTTTTTTGCGCATATAGGCAATAAATTCAATGAAGGTGTAGCAAGTGTTGGAGAGTGGTTTAATGGGCTTGGAGAAAAAATTAAAGAAGGATTTTCGGCTTTGCTAGAGAGTGTTTCAAACTTTTTTTCTGAAACTATACCAACATGGATAGAAAATATAAAAGCTTGGTTTGCAGAAGTTCCTTATCAGCTTGGTTATATGTTAGGAGAAATTGCAGGAAGTTTTTTAGCATTAGGTGAACAGTTATGGAACTGGGTAACAATAGAATTACCAAAAATCTTAGATAATATGGTTAATTGGTTCTCTAAATTGCCCGAACAAATCGGCGAATGGTTAACTAATACAGCTAAAGATATAAGTGATTGGGGAACTAATGTAAAAGAACAGGCTTTAGAAATAGCTAAAACATTTTTAGAAAACACAATGAAATTCTTTAAAGAGCTTCCCAATAAAATAACAGAAAAATTTAATGATATAGTCAAAAAAACTTCTGAATGGGGCAGTAATTTAAAAAATAAAGCTTTTGAGATTGCTAAAAATTTTTTTGACAATATAATTAATAAAATAAAAACATTGCCAGACGAATTTAAAAAATGGCTTAATGACACAATAAATAGAGTTGTAGAGTGGGGCGGAAATTTAGTTACAAAGGCTACAACAGCAGCTAAAGACATGGCAAAAGCTATAAAAGATACATTGTCTGGCTTGCCAGATAAAATTAAAGAAATCGGCTTAAATGTAGTTAAAGGTTTTTGGGAAGGTATAAAAGGAGCAGGTGGTTGGCTAAAAGACAAAATATCAGATTTTGCCGATGGGGTGATTGATGGTTTTAAAAGTGCTTTTGACACTCACTCACCATCTTTGAGAATGAACAAAGAAATAGGTGTTCATATACCAACTGGATTGTGGAGTGGTATCTCTAAAATGGGTGGTTGGTTAAAAAATAATATATTTGGCTTTACCGATGATATTATAAAAAACTTTCAAGTTGGATTTAGTTCTTCTAAAGATGTAACAAAAGAATTAAAAAATAATCTACAAAAAAATGTTTTAGCAGCTACTAAAAATCTAAAATCAATAGTAAGTTTTGAAACTAGTAAAATACAAGCGAATATGAATACATCAAATAATAATATTAGAGCAGCTAAAGAATCCTTTAAGAACAATTCTTTTTCTTCCAATAAATTAGGGGACTTAAATATTTATATAGAAAATTTTAAAAATGACAGTGAAAGAAGTGTAAGAGATTTCGGAAATGAATTATTATTTATTTTAAACAGGGATAATTTATTGCCGCGATAGAAGGGGGGAGTTATGTTTTTTATTTATGAAAACCAAGACAGCAGAGAGTTATTAAGAATTAAAGAAATGAATAATTTGTCATCTCCTCAGCGTTCAATCGAAAAAATAAGTGTAGTAGGTAGAAACGGGGATTTAACGATAGACAATGGAAGTTTTGAGAATTTTACATTGGAAATTGATTGCGATATAGATGCACAAAGCACAGATATAGAAGAAGTTTCAACAAAACTCAAAACGTGGTTACAAAAAGATTTTTCATATAAAAAGTTATTTGTAAATACTACAGATTTTTATTATTTAGCATATTGTAGCAATAAATTAGATATATCAAGAATAGCAAAAAATTTCGGTGAAGTTTTATTGCAATTTGATTGTATGCCTTTTCGTTATGTCAACAATGATAATGAAAAAATAATTTTAGATACTATAAATAAAAATAGTACTGCTATAACAAATTTTTATAGAGAATCATTTCCAGAATTTTTTATAGAGGCTACAGGAGACATAAAAATAAAAATAAATACTCAAAGCGTTGAGTTAAGAGGTATAACAGAAAATGGAATTTTAAGCGATTTAATAATAGATAGTGAACAGATGAATGTATATAGAATAAATAAAGAAAATAATATTATTATAAATGAAAATAATAAGTTATTTAGTGACTTTCCTGTACTTGAAGAGGGAGAAAATAAAATTAGTTGGGAAGGAGATATAAAAAGTATAAAAATAAATCCTAGATGGAATATCTTGTAAAGTCTTTAGATTGAAAATAGAAGGGAGGGGTCAATATTCAAAAAGGAAAATTAATTTTATATGAAGAAAAAGAAACGGATTTTAGGCATCTAGGGTTAGGTGTTCTTACAAATGTAATAAAT
Organism: Clostridioides sp. ES-S-0010-02; assembly: GCA_020641055.1. NCBI lineage: Bacteria > Bacillati > Bacillota > Clostridia > Peptostreptococcales > Peptostreptococcaceae > Clostridioides > Clostridioides sp. ES-S-0010-02. Next base: position 2,437,098 of record CP067345.1, on the reverse strand, counting down.
GACCATGTTAAGGAAGAGGATAATGGAGTTTTCGAGTTGGAATTTACAATATACGAAAACTCTTTTTTATTTAAAGAGATAAAAATAGATAGATTAATAAAAGCGGATGCATCACCCGACTTTAAGGGACAGCTATTTAGAATTTATTATATATCAAAAAATTTAGGCGGATATATTAATGTAAAAGCACAACACATTAAATACGATTTACTTAATAATTTTATAGAAAGTTTGGAAACGAACGATATTACTTGCGAAGAGGCTTTAGAAAGAGTGTTTCGTGCGTGCGAGGAAAAAAACAGGTTTAGAGGGCATTCAGACATTAAGGCAAGGAATAGTATTAATATATCAATGCAAAGCCCTTATAGCGCAATCTGCGAGGGCGAAAATTCTCTAATTCAAATTTTTGAACCATCTGCAAAATTTTTCTTTGATAATTTCGATGTTTACTTAAATTACCAGCGAGGTGAGAGCAAAAATGTGTTACTTGCATACAGAAAAAATATAACTGGACTTGAAGCAGAATATGATACCCAAGATATCATAACTAAAATATATCCATACGCAACATATGAGGATGAAATGATTACATTAACAGAAAAATATATAACCAGTCCTCGAATAGCTGAATATGCTACGCAAAAAATAGTTGCAATAGATTTCAGTTCTGATGAAATAAGTGTCGAAGAAGAACTAAGAGAAAAATGTAAAGATTACTTTAAATATAATCAAGTCGATTTACCTAAAACACTTTATAAAGTCAACTTCGTAGATTTGTCTACAACTGTTAACTATAAAGATTACAAAATGCTAGAAACGGTAAATATCGGCGATGAAGTAATAATAAGAGATTTTAATCTAAATATTAATGCTACCGCTAGAGTAGTTAAAACAGACTATAGCCCAATACAGCAAAAATATTATTCTATTGAAGTTGGGGATTTGATAAATCATTTAGATTTTTTAAATAACAAATTTACGAATATAGAAAATAAAATAGAAACAGTTAAAAAAGCGATTGATAATGTAAAAGTAGATGACTCAGAATTCCCCGACACCCTGCCCGATATTCCGATTTTAACAGCGGAAGGGCTATTCGCTTTTATTAATTTGACATGGACATTTACAAATAAATCTTACTATAAATACGAAGTTTATGCGTCTCAAATTAAAGACTTTGTACCCGATACAACTAATTTTACAAATCGAATTTTTATTGGGCAAGCAAGTGCTTATGTTCATCAAGCAGAACCTTTCCAAACATGGTATTTTAGAGTAAGAGCAACAAATTCGCATGGAAATGTTACAGAGTTTTCTAGCCAAGAGGAAGCACAGACAACGAAAATTGAAGATGGAACTACTTGGATAGAAAAAGGAGCAATAGCGGATGCGCTGATTGGAGAACTAAAATTAGATAGAGGTTGGTTTGGACAGCTAAAAGGCATGTATATAAATGCTAGAGAAATGGTCGTTGTAAATGATAATGGAATTAAGACAATGGAGATAGACAGTTTTGGAGATGTTCATTTCAACCCGAACACTTTTAAAATTATTTTTAATAGTGTAAGCCCTTATGTCTCCATCGACGACGAAGGGTTAAAGTTAATGAGTAAAAAAGGTTTCACAAGAATGACTGACTCGGGATTATACACATATTTTTCTACTAGTTCTGATATAACAGAGTCATATTATTTACAAGAAAGCGGATACACTACGTTTGGCTATAGTGATTCAGAAATTGTAATTAATTTACCTCAAAAATTTGCAGGGAAACGCTTTAAAGCAACATGTTCAATAAGTTCCGCATCGACATCGGGGCAATGTATAGGTTATTTTAGCGTATCAACTACAACAGTAGAAAGTAGTACAAAACCACAGCTAAAGCTAAGTTCAAGTATACGAGGATATAGTTTTTCGCTATCTGGAAATCAAACAATAGGCTATTGGTTGGGAATGAATTTTTTCTCGGAAGGTTTTATTACTGTACATTATTATGTCTATGCTTAAAATTTAAATAAAAAGGAGCGTAAAAAAATGGTTACTATTTTTTATAGCAAAAAAACAGGAGAAATATACAATTGCATAAAATCGGAGGCGGAGCAGGACTTTACCTGTTTCGCAGATAGAGAGGAAGATTATAGGCAAATATTAAATAAAATAATTATTGAGGATATTCCAAGTGACTTAAATCCTCTTGACTATAAAATTAAAGATGGAAAATTTGTATTAAAAGAAAAAAAAGTAATAGAAGAATTTACTCCAAAATTAATAAAATAAAGGAGTGGTAAATTTGAGAGAAAGAATTTATACAGTAGATATTAATACTAAAAATTACCAAGTTGCAAAATATAAACAATATGATAATGCACTAGAATTTAAGATTAATTTATTAGAAAACAACATAGAAAAAGATTTAACAGGATATACAGCTATAGCCAATTTTCAAAGACCCGACAAAAAGATAATTTACCAAAGTTGCACTATAGAAAATTCTATTGTAACAACTAAAATAGAAAATAACATAACCGAAGTCGCGGGGGATGTGATAGCTGAGTTTACTTTCTATAAAGATAATTTAGTTGTTACGACTTTTTCTTTAAAGATTAATATAGAAAAAAGTATAGATAAGAACAGCATTACAGAAGAGCCGAAATGGGATTATATAAGCATTACAATAAATAAAGTTAAAGAAGTTGTCGAAGGTATTGAGGAAATAAAGGAAACAGAAGAAGCAAGAAAAGAGGCGGAGATTGAAAGGGTTAAAGAATTTAATAATATTAAAGAAACATTTAACTCTAAAGTTACAGAAGTTACAGACGCTAAAAATACTATGATTAGTGATGTTAATACGACTAAAGATACTTTAGTAAAAGAGGTTACAGACGCTAAAACAGACTTAACTAATGTTGTTACTACAGTTAAAGAAGAATTAGAAACCGCAGAAGCCGAAAGGGTCGAGGAATTTAATAGCATTAAAGAAACATTTAACTCTAAAGTTACAGAAGTTACAGACGCTAAAAATACTATGATTAGTGATGTTAATACGACTAAAGATACTTTAGTAAAAGAGGTTACAGACGCTAAAACAGACTTAACTAATGTTGTTACTACAGTTAAAGAAGAATTAGAAACCGCAGAAGCCGAAAGGGTCGAGGAATTTAATAGCATTAAAGAAACATTTAACTCTAAAGTTACAGAAGTTACATACGCTAAAAATACCATGGTTAGTGATGTTAATACGACTAAAGAGACTTTGACAAGTGAAGTTAATACAGTAAAAACGGAAGTAATAACAGCAAAAGAAAATATGATTAGTGAAGTAACTACAGCTAAAGAAAATATGCAAACAGAAGTTACAGACGCTATTAATGCAATACCCTCAAAGGAAGAGTTGAAGGGGGTTGGGATAGAGATAAAAGGAAGCTTAGATAACATATCAGCACTTCCAGCTAATCCAACTCTAAGCGATGCTTATTTTGTAAAGAGTGCAACAATAGAAAATCAAATTGATTTGTATGTTTGGGATAATACCAGTTGGATTAAAATTCCCGATATAAAAATCAAAGGTGAGAATGGAGACAATTTAGAATTTAATTGGAATGGCACGGAGTTAGGTGTTAGAGTCAAGGGTCAATCAGATTATATTTATACAGATTTAAAAGGTCAAAAAGGCGATAAAGGGGATAGCATAGAATTTGCTTGGAATAACACGGAGTTGGGTGTTAAAATAGAAGGTCAAGAAAATTATAGTTATACAGAATTAAAAGGGGAGCAGGGTTTTACTCCGATAATTGGGGAAAATGGAAACTGGTGGATTAATAATATAGATACTAAAAAACCAGCTAGAGGAGCGTCTTTGAGGATTCTAGGAAAATTAGACTCTATAGATGATTTACCATCAGACCCAAACGTTGGCGATTGCTGGATTGTAGGGAGAAATATTTATATATTTCAAACTAAATGGGAGGATTTAGGGTCTCTAGCAGGCGTAGATGGTAAGAACTTAGAGTTTAATTGGGATGGTACACAACTAGGCGTTAGACAACAATACGAGTTAGAGTACCAGTATGTAGACCTAAAAGGTGATAATATTGAATTTACTTGGAATAACACACAGTTAGGTATAAGGATAGAAGGTCAAACGGACTATACTTATACAGATTTAAAAGGGCAAAAAGGCGATAACATTGAATTTACTTGGAATAACACGCAGTTAGGTGTTAGAGTAGAAGGTCAGACGGACTATATTTATACAGATTTAAAAGGTGCAACAGGGAACAAATTAGAGTTTAATTGGGATGGTAGTCAGCTAGGCATTAGAGAAGAAGGTCAAGCGGATTATATATATACAGAGTTAAGAGGAGAGCAAGGTTATACGCCAGTTATTGGCGAAAATGGCAACTGGTTTATAAACGGAGAGGACACAGGGAAAGCGTCAAAGGGGAAGGTAACTTGGAATGAGTTATTAGAAAAACCAAAAGAGTTGGATTATATTAAAAAAGAGACTGTGTTTAATACAGATGGTTCTATAACAGATATATTAGACACAAATAATAAGACAATAACGAAGTTTAATTCAGATGGAACTATAACAGATGAAAAATATATAAATGACATACTGGTAAGTAAGGTAAAGACAAGTTTTAAAGGAAACAAAATAGAAGAAATAAAAGAAAAAGTAGAGGTGAGTTGATGAGTTGGGCGGAAGTTTTTAAAATAAATAGCGATATTCAAGGAGAGCCTTTAAATTATTTAAATTATTTGCAAGATTTAAAGCTAAATGCTTTAGACAGCTATATTCTACATAATGGCAATATCAGAATTTGGGAAGAATTATATTTAAATAGTTTATATTTATTTTCAGATAAAGGAATAAGAGAAACAGTTTATACAGCCTTTTCGGAAACAGATATTGATAATCTATTTAACAAAAGCACTAAGTTAGGCGAGCAATTGAATGCTTTTTACAGAACAGATATATTTAGCCCAGGAAATGCGGATAATGTTGTAAAGGGAATGACTATAGAGTATTACAATTCTTTAGAGCAAAAATTTAAAGATGGTTACGACAGGTATGTTACTAGAGAGCAGGAAAAAACAAGTATAGGCACATGGTTTAATTCTACTTTCAATTTAAATAATACTGTCTTAGAAAGTCTTACAACTATAGATGAAATATTGGCAAATACAGAAGCTACTAATGCAATACTTAATAATAGTAATGCAATAGTAGCTTTAACTATGTGTAAATCAAGCATGGATGCAGTTGTGGCAACTTCAAATGCTATGGATTTACTTGGACAATATATTTTAAGAGTTACAGTAGAGCCAGCGGTTATTAAGGCTATAATTAAAAATCCTGTGATTAGAGATGCTATTATAAATAGTAGCGAAGCTATGACGCAAATCGCCACGAATGAAAATTCAGTAATGGAAATTTTTTCGGATTTAGAAGCTACAAAAACACTATTAAAAAATCAAAGTTCTATGGATGAAGTTTTAAAAAATGATGAAATAGCAAAAGAAATTATACCAAGAGTATTAGCAATGAAAACTGTTGCTTCAAACAATGCAACTTATAAAATAAACATTGATTCAGCATTAAATTTATTAGATACACAAATAAGCACGCTTAATTATAATGATGAAACTTTCCCTATTATGAAAGATGAAAAAGAAATAGCTAATAGTATAAGAACAACAAATAATATTTTAGGAGAAGAAAGTAAAATAAAAACTAATATAGCGGATGCCATAATGAATAGTTCTATTGCTATGAATAGTATTGCAAAGAGTTCTATTGCTATGAATAGTATTGCAAGCAGACCCTTAGTAATAAACGCTCTTTTAAGTAATACTACTTGCATAAACGCCCTTGCAAACAATTCGGCTTCCGTTAATGCTATTGCAAAACAATCTACAATTATAACAACTATAGCGAATAGTTCTATGGCTATGAGTAATTTTGCCAATAGCACTACAGCTATGAGTATTTTTAAAAGTAATTCTACAATTATGAATATTTTCGCAAATAACTCTACAGCTATGAGTTATATTGTTAGTAGTTCTATCGCAATGAGTCTTATTGCGGGTGATTACACAGCTATGTACCAAATTGGCACTAGTACCTTAGCATCAAATCGAGTTGCAAATAGTTCTACAGCTATGAGTTATATTGCTAGCAATACTACTGCAATGTCAAGAGTCGCAAGTAGCGGGATTCTTTTAAAAGAAATATGTAATTCAAACAATGCATCAGTTGCCATAGCTGAAAAAATACAAGCTTATAGGGTAGCTGTTATTTCAACAATTTCTAATACAAATCTGTTTACAAGAACGGCAGGTGTGACTGTAGGAAGTGGTGCTAGTACTATCGATGATGGTCTTAATACAAAAACCATCTATATTCCTACAGGTTGCTATGACGATGGAGATACAAATTTTACGGTTTATTATGGCTGTAAAAACTCTTATATAATAGTGCCAACTATAACAAGTCATAAAGGAACTGTTGCTATAAACACAGGCATATCCTTACGAGGGGTTAGAGTTGTAGGGACAGGGAGTTCAGTTGGCAATGTAATTTTTGACAAATACGAGGCAACATAAAATATAAAAAAAGATTAGATTAACGGTCTAATCTTTTTTATATTCAAATTAAATAACTTAAAAAACTAGGAGGAAACAACATGGAAGAATTAATAACACAATTAAGCGGATTAGGAGCAGTAGGGATATTATGCGCTTTGCTATTTAAGAACACTATGCAAGAGAAAAAAGAGGATAGAGACATGTATAAAAAGACAGTAGAAAATTTTATAGAATTATCTACACAGCAACAAGAGATAAATAAAAACATACTCGTTGAAATGGGAGCAATGAAAACAGATGTAGAAGAAATAAAAATAGATGTAACAGACATAAAAGACATGTTGCAGAAAGAAGGTGCTTAAATGAGAATAGCAATAACAGCAGGTCATACACTAACAGGGAAAGGGACTGGAGCGGTTGGCTATATAGATGAAGGAAAAGAAAATAGAATACTTGTAGATTTGATTGCTAAATGGCTTAAAAAGGGAGGAGCAACTATCTATACAGGTAAGATAGATAAATCTAATAACTACCTTGCAGAACAATGCAAGATAGCTAATAAACAAGACATAGACTTAGCAGTACAAATTCACTTCAATGCAAATAATACAACACTAAATCCCATGGGTACAGAAACGATATATAAAACTAATAATGGCAAAGTGTATGCAAATAGAGTTAATGAAAAGTTAGCAACAGTATTTAAAAATAGAGGGGCTAAGACAGATACAAGAGGGCTTTACTGGCTTAGAAATACAAAAGCACCAGCAATATTAATTGAAGTATGTTTCGTAGATAGTAAAGCAGATACAGACTATTATATTAGACATAAAGATATAGTTGCTAAATTGATAGCGGAAGGTATTTTAAATAAAAAAATAGATAATATAGATAATGAGGTAAAACGAATGTATAAACATACAATAGTTTATGAAGGTGAAGTCGATAGAATACCAGCAATGATTATTGGTTGGGAATATGAAAAAGAAAAATGTTTGATATGTGATATAAAAGACTATAAAGCAGGTAATACAGAAAATTTATATGTTGTAGGAGCAGGAGCATGTAACAAAATAAAAACTATAAATAAAGAAAAATTTACTGAGATAAAGGGAAATGATAGATTTGAAACTACTAAAAAAGCATTAGAATTTATAAAAAGATAGTTTTGCAAGAGGATGGCAACTAATTAACTAGCTGCCATCCTTTTTTTATTTTTATAAGATAAAACTTGTAAGAATATGTTAAAATTAAAATAGCTTATTGTAGGGGGATGAATTATGTTTGAAAGATTTAAAAAGTTAAAATTGTGGAAAAAGATATTAATTTTATTTTTGTCAGTTATATTTTTCCCAATAACATTGCTAGTTTTATCAATTTTATTTTTTGTTAGTTCTATAAAAAATGTCAATGCTAATAAAATATTAAGAGTATTAAAAATTATTATATCATCACTCTTAATAGCATATCTTATTTTCTTTAACTATGTATTCTATGGAGATTATTTTAAAATGTTAACTGATAAAGAATACAGACAAGAAGTTAAAATAAAACAAGAACAAAAAGAAAAGCAAGAGCAGAAGGAAAAGGAGCAAGAGAAAACTAAGCAAGAGCAACAAAAGCAAGAACAGGAGAAAATTAAGCAAGAGCAAGAACAACAGAAAAAAGAGCAAGAGAAAGCAAAACAAGAGCAACAAAAGCAAGAACAGGAAAAAGTTAAACAAGAACAGCAGAAAAAAGAGCAAGAAAAAGCTGAGCAAGAGCAACAAAAGAAAAAGGAGCAAGAGAAAACTAAGCAAGAGCAGGAGAAAATTAAAAATGGTTTAAGGTTTGATAATATAGCAGAAGTTGAAGAAGCATACAATAAAAATTCAGAAAAAATAATGAAAAAAGAAAAAATAAGAGATGATATAAAAAGTAGTGAAATAACATTACAAAATATATTAAATCACGCAAGTAACTCAAAGGTTATTTTAAATCAAACTGATAATATTTCTGAAAAAATAGACTTATCTGGAAAACTTGTTTCTGTCGATGATTTGCAGCATAATACAAGCAATAAAGTAATTAAAGAAACTATTACTTATATAACAAAAGAATATAAAAATAACAAGTTAAGTGAGAAAGAAAAGCTAGAAGAATATTTATATCTAACTAGATATTTAGACAAAGTGTCAATGAGTGTAGAGAAGTTTAAAGACAAAGAAAAAATGATTTTCGATATGTACCAGATAGTAAAAGGAAGAATGAGAAACGAAAATGTCGATGAAAATATAAGACAGGTTAATAAATTATTATATTAAAAATATTTATATTCAACATAATATTTAAAAAATAAAAAATTACTATAAAAAGATGGGGGTAACTACTTTACTAGCTGCCACCCTCTTTTTATTTTGCTCTTTGCTTTTTTTAGTGTTGTTAAGGTTATCATATAACTTTTTCATTTCTTTAAACATAAATACTTTTTCCTTTTTTACTAAGAAGTTAAAAATTTCTAAAAATCATATAAAATTTTGTACTAATATTATATTACCATCTGGAGCAGGTAAATCAACGTTACAAAAAATTCTAATTGGTATGATAACCAATTATGAAGGAAGTGTATTTGTAAATGGAATAGAAAGCAAAAAACATTCAAATAAATTTTATGAGAATATAGGCGTTGATTTTGAATTTCCTAGTTTATATGAAAAATTAACTGCAATAGAAAATTTAAAATACTTTGGATCTTTATATTCTAAAAAATTCTTACCAATTGATGAACTACTAAAATCAGTAGGATTAGAAAGTGAAGCAAATAAAAAAATATCAGAATATTCAAAGGGTATGAAATCAAGACTAAATTTTATAAAAGCTTTATTACATAATCCAGATATATTGTTTTTAGATGAACCAACAAGTGGACTTGACCCATCAAATAGTAAGATTATGAAAAATATGATTTTGTCAGAAAAATCTAAAGGTAAAACTATTATTTTAACAACTCATAATATGTTGGATGCAACAGAACTTTGTGATAGGGTAGCATTCATTGTAAATGGGAAAATATCTGCATTAGATACACCACATAATCTTATTATGTCAAAAGGTGCTGTTAAAATTAGATATACATATTTTGATAATGAAGATTTTGATAATGAAGAAAAAACTTCTGAATGTTTTTTAAATGATACTAGTAATGACAAAAAATTAAATATGCTTATTAAGGAAAATAAGCTCTTATCAATACATAGCAGTGAACCGACATTAAATGATATTTTTATTGAGATAACAGGGAGGAATTTACAATGAGATTAAAAAATCTTATCTTAGGAGATGTAAAGTTTCAATTTAAATATGGATTTTATTTTTTATATGTTACTTTAAGTATTGTATATATTTGTTTGCTTAATGCCTTTCCACCATTATTGAGAGAAAAGGTAGCTATAATTATGATTTATTCTGACCCAGCAGCAATGGGACTATTTTTTATGGGAGCAATTGTACTTCTTGAGAAGAGTCAAAGAGTTTTAAATTCCCTAGCTGTATCTCCCACAAAAATATCAGAATATATTTTATCAAAAGTGATTTCATTGTCAATAATATCTAGTATTGTATCTATGGTAATTGCAATTACAGCAAATTTAAATAATATTTTGATAGTAATTATGGGAACTTTCTTTGCATCCATAATATTTTCATTACTTGGGCTTATACTTGCAAGTAGAGCATCAAGTTTAAATCAATTTATTGTTTTAACTATTCCTATTGAGATTGTCTGCTTTGTGCCACCAATAATTAATGTATTGATGGATTTAAGTGTATTCACCAACTTGTATCCTTTTAATATATGTATTTCTCTTATTAGTGGAGATAAAAATTCTTTAGTAACTAATATATTAATTTTAATATTGATGACTATAATAGTTTACTTTATAACATATTATTTTGTTTGTAGTATTTGGAAAAAGGTAGGTGGTATAAAGTTATGATAAAAATTATTAATGCTTTTAGACAAGAATTTGAGCAAATAAAAGGTGATGCTATGCTTTTTGTAGTATGTATTTCTCCAATATTATGTGGAGGACTTATAAAATTTGGAATACCATTAATTCAAAATATATTAATTGATAGTTCTTATTATAAATTAACTTTAGAACCATATTTTTTAGTATTTGACTTGCTTTTAGCTTTTATAACACCTTTTATGTTCTTTTTTGTTTCTACTATGGTTATGTTAGGAGAAATTGATGATAATATTTCAAAGTATTTGATAATCACTCCTATTGGAAAAAGTGGTTATCTTATTTCAAGACTTGGAATACCAGCTATATTAGCCTTTGCCATTACAGTAATTTTATTATTAACTTTTTCGCTAACTAAAATTTCTTTTTTATTAAATTTGGCAATTTCTTTAGTATCTTTGACTCAGGGAATTATTATATCAATATTAATAATTTCTTTATCATCAAATAAATTAGAAGGTATGGCACTTACAAAGTTATCAGGACTTTTTATGTTAGGTATTCCAGCACCATTTTTTATTTTAAATAAAATACAATATATTTTACTTTTCTTACCATCATTTTGGTTAGCAAAGGCATTTAAAGATAGTAACTACATATATATTTTTATCTCATTTATTGTATCATTAATTTGGATTGTTTTATTACTTAAAAAATTCAATAAAAAAATATCTAGTTAAATAGATTATCAAAATAAATGTAAGGTTGACTTGACATAAAAATTAGAAAATGTTACAGTTTAAATGTAAGGTTAACATTACATGAATGGAGTATATATGAAAAATAAAATCAAGGTATTAAGAGAAAAATTGGGGTTAACACAAGAACAACTAGGAGAATTAGTTGGAACATCTAGGCAGGCTATAAATGCTATAGAGACTGGAAAAAATGAACCTTCAATATGGTTAGCATATGATATTTCAAGAGTTTTTAATGAACCAATAGAAAGTATATTTTTATTTGAACAAAGTGAGAGAAAATCAAGAGCTCAGATAAGTAGGGGGGAATATTATGGCTCTAAGAGAGATTAGAACTTTTGACGATGAAATTTTAAGAAAAAAGAGTAAGAATGTAGAAAAAGTAGATAATAAGATAAGAGACCTATTAAACGATATGGCAGAAACCATGTACAATACACCAAATGGTGGGGGTTTAGCTGGATGCCAAGTGGGAATATTAAAACGTTTAGTTGTTATAGATTTAGGAGAGGGACTTATTAAACTTGTCAATCCTGAAATTATTAAAGAAGAAGGAGAGCAAATTGTTGTTGAAGGTTGTTTAAGTTTTCCTGATGTATGGGGAAAATTAAAAAGACCTAAAAAAGTTACAGTTCAAGCTTTAAATGAGAATGGTGAGAAAATAATAATTAAAGGTTCAGGACTTATGGCAAAATGTCTTTGTCATGAAATAGACCATTTGGATGGCATAGTTTTTACAGATAAAATTATTGAACGTGTAAAACTATAAGGTAATTTAAGTACTAAATTTAGATAATATTTTATAGTGAGGAGTTAGATTATGAGATTATGGCATAAAGATTTGATTGATGTATTACCAAAAAATCAATTAGTAAGTCAATGGAGAGAACTATTCGCTATAAAAGGTTCTATAGAGAAAAAAGGTACTCCAAATCATCTATTAGTAAATAAAGTATTAAATTATAGTATTGATGAATTTAAGTTTTATGCTAAAGTTGTACATGATGAAATGGTAAAAAGGGCTTATAGACCTAATGAAACTAAGTTTATAGAAATGCTAAAATGGAACAATAACAATTTCTCAATGGATGTATCTGTAGTATATAATCTAAATTTAGAAAATTTATATAGAGATTGGCATAATGAAATATATTTAAAGCAATGTCTATATAATTTAGAAGAAAAAGCAGTGTGTGGAGGAATATCCATGAATGAATGGGATATATTACTTTGTAAATACGGTGATGACTATGAATTATGGCATGGTAATAACTTACTTTAATTACTATAATTTAATATTATGATATTATTAGATGTAAAGAGGTGATTGTTTGTATAATAAAGTAAAATATATTCCAATAAATTGTGAAACTGCTTGCAATAAACTAAAAAGAAGTATTCCATATAAATGGGATTTAAATATTTATCGTGGATGTGAACATGCATGTAAATATTGTTATGCTATCTATTCACATAAGTATATTAATTCTAATAATTATTTTGAAGATATCTATGTAAAAACAAATATAGTAGAAATGCTTGAGAAACAATTGAGTAGCAATAAGTGGAAGCGAGAAGTAATTAATATAGGTGGAGTGACAGATAGTTATCAACCTATAGAAGCTGAGTATAAAATTATGCCAGAAATATTGAATCTATTAATCAAATATAAAACCCCAGCAATTATTTCTACAAAATCGGATTTAATTTTAAGAGATTATGATTTGGTTGATAAATTATCTAGAATTACATATATTAACATAGCATCTACAATTACGACTGTAGATGAAAAGACACAAAAGCTCATTGAGCCAAATGGAGTAGATTCAATGAGAAGATTTGAAATGTTAAAAGAATTTAGAAAAACTAACGCTTCAGTTGGTCTTCATATTATGCCAATCATACCTTATATTACAGATAATTTTGATAACATAAATTCATTATTTAGATATGCAAAAGAAAGTAATGTACACTATGTGCTACCTGGAACTCTGTATTTAAGAGGTATAACTAGAGGTGTTTTTTTTGAATTCATTAAAAAAGAATTTCCTAATTTATTTGATAAATTATCAGTATTGTACAGTACAGGTTCAGCTAATAAAGAGTATAAAAACCAACTTTATAAAATGGTCAATCAACTTAGAAATAAGTATTCTTTATCAAGTAGTTATGACAAAGTAATGAAAGAAAAATTAAAACATTCAAGCGATATTCAGTTGTCTTTTTTTGATTAATTTTAGATACAATAGTGTACTTTTTAATTTAATATTATAAATTATTTAAACTGAAATTTATTGACAAATAGAGATAGTAAGTATACAATACATCTATAAAATAAAAATATGAAAGGATGATGTTGTTCGGGGTACTTGATATCATAAAATCGTTGATGTAAGTATTGCTGGAAAAGAGTAAATAAAATCAAATTTAATAAGTAAACAAAATAAAGCGATAGTTTTATTGTTGTGCTTAAAAATATTTGATTCTATTTTACTCTTATTTAAACTCATCTTTTTGAAGTTAAACCACAGAGTAAAATCTGTGGTTTTTTTATTTTATAAATAAATTTTAAGGAGTGGTATGTTTTGTTAAACAAATTATGCATGTATTTAGAAAAACCAGAACTTTATAAGGAAAGTAAAGTTAATTTTTGGGATGATGAATATATCTCAAAACAGTTATTAAAAGCACATTTAGATGTTGATTTTGAAGGAGCAAGTAGAAGTCTAGACTTTATTAATGATTCTGTAGATTGGATAGTTAAAGTTGCATCTCCAGATAAGTATCCAAATTTAATCGATTTAGGATGTGGTCCAGGATTATACTCAGAAAGATTTGCACAGAAAGGTTATAAAGTAACTGGAATTGATTTTTCAAAACGTTCTATTAATTATGCACAAAGTAGAAATGAAAAGAAAAATCTAAATATAACATATTTATTTCAAAGTTATTTAAATATGAATTACAGTGAAGAATTTGATATAGCTACTTTAATTTATTGTGATTATGGAGCTTTATCAACTAAAAACAGAAGTCTATTGATGGAGAATATTTACAAGAGTTTAAAACCTGGAGGAAAGTTGATATTAGATGTATTTACAATAAATAAATACGATGATTTTAAAGAAGTTAAAACATGGGAAATAAATGAAAATGGAGGATTTTGGAGTAGTGAAAGATATATGTGTATACAAGATAATTGCAAATATAGTGATTACAATACATTAGAACAAACTCTTGTTATAACAGAAGGAAGTGAAAATGTATTTTATATTTGGAATAAATACTTTTCAAAAGAGAGTTTTTTTAGAGAAATTAAAGATATTGGCTTTAAATCTATTGAAATTTTTAATAATGTCAAAGGTGAAGCATATTCTGATGATAGTATGACTATGGGATTGGTTTTACAAAAATAGTAAAAAAATAATGAATATATTTAAATGAATAAAAATTTGAAATCTACAATGATATCACATAAGAAAAGTATATATATTGAAAGATGGACATTTTTATGTTATTTTTAATACATTATAAATTTGATTATATAAAAATAAAAGCAATATTTTTGTTATTATTTTTTATATAAAATTTATTTGAATATATTTTTTTAACAGAATATGATATTAAAATTAATATATAGTTTAGAAGGATGTGGTATTAGTGCTAGAGATTCAAGGAAAATACAATAAAGCAAAAATATTTACAGATAATGTAGATAGTACAACAATAAGTCAAATAATAGAATTATGTAATCAGGAATTTACAACAAAATCTAAGATAAGAATAATGCCAGATTGTCATGCAGGTTCTGGCTGTGTAATAGGTACTGTAATGACAATACAAGATAAAATAGTCCCAAATCTTGTTGGAGTAGATATAGGGTGTGGGGTTATATGTGTAAATCTGGGTAAAGTTGATTTGAATTTGAAACAGATAGATGATTTTATAAGAAAAAAAATACCTCATGGATTTAATATAAATAAATATAGTAAAGCAAACTATAAAAAAGAGATAGAATCATTATATTGTATAAAAGGTATAGGAAAAGCTACAGAGGAATATAATCGAGCTATTGGAAGCCTTGGAGGGGGAAATCATTTTATTGAGTTAAATGAAGATAGTGAAAAAAATAAATATTTAATAATACACTCTGGTAGTAGAAATCTTGGCAATAGGGTAGCAAAATACTACCAAAAAAAAGCTTATGATTACTATGTCAGAATTAGCAATAGCTTTGATGAAGACAGTAAAAGACTTGTTGAGCAGTACAAAAAGGAAAATAGAGAAGAAGAAATTCAGGATGCATTGATAACGCTTAAAGAAGAACATAATTTTACCCCTAAAATACCAAAAGATTTATGCTATTTAGAAGGAAAATTGATGGAAGATTATCTTCATGATATGGATATTATACAAAAATATGCTGAACTAAACAGAAATACAATGGCTAAAAGAATAATTGAAGAATGTATAGGTCTTAAGTTCAATGATTTAGACCATTTTCAAACTATACATAATTATATAGAAATTGAAAACAGAATACTAAGAAAAGGAGCTATAGCATCATATGAAGGAAGAAAGTTATTGATTCCTATAAATATGAGAGATGGTGTTATCTTGGGAGTAGGAAAAGGAAATTTAGATTGGGTTAATTCTGCACCTCATGGAGCAGGACGTATACTTTCAAGAGGAGAAGCCAAAAGAAGTATAAATATGAAAGATTATGAAGATTCTATGAAAAATGTATTTACAACGAGTGTAAATATTAAAACCATTGATGAAGCACCTCAAGCGTATAAGCCAATTGATGAGATTGTAGAAAATATAAGAGAAACAGTTGACATAATTAATATATTGAAACCAATTTATAATTTTAAGTCAAATTAACAATTTGGAAGATTAAGATAATATAGTAATCTTAATCTATATAAAAAATAAAATTTATAAAAAAGGAGTACAAAAAATAGTACTCCTTTTTTATATGGAGGTTCAGAAATAAGGATTCATTCAATTATGAAAATAAATCCTTGGATATTTCTTAAAGAGAAACTTGACAATTGATAAGTAAAGATATAATATGTATAGTAACTAAACAGTAATGAAACTAAACAAATAGAGGTGAAAGTATGAGAGATTATTCTAAACTAATTACATTGATGGAACGTATTATTCACAAATACAATCAGTGGGAAGATAAAAAGCGAACTTATGGAACAGAGATTCTATTATCAAAATCAGAAATTCATACAATATCAGCTGTTGGTGATAATCCTGGAATAAACATTACATCTCTTGCAGATGTTTTGGGTATTACAAAAGGAGCAGCTTCTCAGATGATTTATAAACTAGTAGATAAAGGAACTGTAGTAAAAAAAGTATCTCCTGATTCTGATACAGAAGTAGTTTTGAGCCTTACAGATGATGGAATGAAAAATTATAAAGCTCATCAAGAATATCATAAGCAAACTAATGATGAATCACTAAAACTGTTAGATGATATGCCAGAGCCTTTTTATGAGTATATGTTGAGTTATTTTTCTGCTTTTGAAGAAAGTATTGATAAAAAATTAGAAGAAAAGTAATAGCTGTGTGTGAAAAAATTGCTATCGTAGAGGGTAGCAATTATTTTTGAAAATATGTTTAGTAACTATACTGTATTGAAACAAAACATTTGAAAGGATGATTGATATGAATGGAAATCAAAAAAGAATCTATCTTTTAGAAAAAGAAGATGTAAGGAAATCACTGTTAAAATTAGGAATGCCTACTATGATGGGGATGATAGTATCAGCATTATATAATATTGTTGATGCTTTCTTTGTAGGTCGTTTGGGGACACTGCAAACTGCTGCAGTATCCTTAGTATATCCATTAACTATGGTTGGTACTGGAATAGGATTGCTTTTTGGAAGTGGTGCAGGTTCTTATATTTCAAGGCTTCTTGGTAAAAAAGAATATGAGGAAGTAAAGGCTTGTAGTAGTATAGCTTTCTTTTCAGGTATATTTTTAATCACTGTTTTGGTTACAATTATGCTATTATTTTTTAATCCTCTTATGAATATTTTAGGGGCAACAGATAGCACACTTTATTATGTAAGAGAATATGGTTTGATATATATTTTGGGGCTTATATTCAATGTTTTAAATATAATGATGAATAATATGATAGTTGCAGAAGGGAGTTCTTCATTTAGTATGACTGCTATGTTGCTTGGTGGATTAACAAACTTCATATTAGACCCAGTTTTAATATTTGGATGTCATATGGGAGTTTCTGGTGCAGCTATTGCAACATTAATTTCACAACTTGTCTCTACCTCATTTTATGGATTTTATATTTTAAAAGGGCATACATTTTTGAAAATTTCTTTTAGTTATTTTAAAATCAAGCGTACTATTTACACAGAGATTTTCAAAATCGGTCTACCAGTTTGCTTCTTCCAATTTTTGACTGGTGGGGCAGTGAGTTTAACTAATATTGTTGCTAAACCATTTGGAGAAGCTGCTATTGCAGCTATGGGAATTGTTAATCGCCTTATGTCTTTGGAATCAAATGCTTTATATGGTTTTTTAAAAGGTTATTCTCCTCTGATTGGATATAACTATGGTGCAGGAAAAATAGATAGAGTTGAAAGAGCTACTAAGACAGCAATATATTGGAGTACTGTTGTAAATGTATTGTTTGGAACTTTGTGCATTTTATTTTCAAAGCAATTTATTTATATATTTAATCAAGAATCAGTTAAAGTATTGGAAATTGGAAGAACTGCTTTAATTGTTGATGCTATTTCATTTATGACATTAGGGGTTCAAATTGTCATAGGAAATTACTTTTTAGCAATTGGAAAGGCAAAACAAGGTGGTATGCTAAGTATATGTCGTCAAGGTTTGCTGTTCATTCCATTTCTGTTGATCTTCACAAATTTATGGGGGATGAAAGGTCTTATTGCAACTCAATTGGTAGCAGATGTATGTGCAACAATTATTACTGTCATAATGTGGTTTAAAGAAAAGTCACTACAATTAGTATAGAAGAGATTTATAGAAGAGATTTTATCAGAAAAGAAAATATTATTGAAATATTGATAAAGAAGTATTCTAGTTTTGTATTTCAATAAATACTTGTCGAGAGTAAGATATTGAATTATATAAATTCATAAGAAATAGTAATTTGTTTTGATTATTTAAATATGGGATAATATAATATGAATGTATTCCTAACTTTAAATTAGAAAGAAGGTGTGAATAATGAAATATTATGTAGTTGATTCATTTACAAATAGATTATTTAAAGGAAATCCTGCTGGTGTTTGTGTTCTTGAAAAGAGGTTATCACTAGAATTAATGCAGAAAATAGCAACAGAGAATAATCTTCCAGAAACAGCTTTTTTAGTTAAAAATAATGGAAATTATGACTTACGATGGTTTACACCTAAAGAAGAAATTGATTTATGTGGTCATGCAACTTTAGCTGCAGCTTATGTTATATCCAATTTTATTGATATAGATATTAAGAAAATTTGTTTTTTTACTCAAAGTGGAACTCTTGAAGTTACACGAAATGGGAATCTATATGAAATGATATTTCCAAACAGAGAACCTATTGAAATTGAATTATCAGTACAACAACGTAGTTTACTGGGTTGTACACCAGTGGCTATCTACTCTTCAAGAGATTTAATATTGTTACTAAGTAATGAACAAGAAGTTATAGACTATACACCTAATTATCAAGATTTATGTAAATTAACAGGTTGGCTAGGTGTTATAATTACATCACAAGGAACTGATACAGATTTTGTATCTCGATATTTTTGTCCAGAATTAGACTCAGAAGATTCTGTTACAGGTTCATCTCATTGTAGTCTTATACCATATTGGGCTGAAAAGTTGGGAAAAGATAAAATGATAGCATCACAACTTTCTAATCGTGGTGGCATTATTCAGTGTGAATTATTAAAAGATAATGATGTAAAAATTTCTGGAGAAGCAGCTTTGTTTATGCATGGAGAAATAATGGATAATATTTAAAGTTGTTAATAGCAATAGTAAGGAAGATAAATTTATATCAACATTGACAAATTAAAATAAAAAAGTTAATATTTAACTGATGAAGATAAAAACACAGTCTGGTTGGTAGTCCAGACGCAGCAATTGCTGTCAGTAACCTGCCTCCTTGGTTGTCCATTCTTTAGAAATAAAGCAAATAAATAGGAGGAACTAGCAATGGATAATGTTAGTGGAAAATTAACAGTCTTATTTGAAGAACCGTTTTGGATAGGTATATTCGAAAGACAAGATGGTAAAAAATATGAGGTGTGTAGGGTAGTTTTTGGAGCAGAACCTAAGGATGTAGAAGTATATGAATTCATACTTGAAAAGTTCTTTTCATTAAATTTTGGAAGTATCAAATTGGATAAAAATGTATCTAAAGACAACATTGGATACAAAAGGATGCAGAGAAAAGTAAAAAAAGAACAGTCTAAAGAAACTATAGGAACTAAAGCGCAAAATGCTCTTAAGCTTCAACATGAAGAAAGAAAACAAGATAAAAAAATACTAGCTAAGTCTAGAAAAGAAGAAGAAAAAGAAAGACTTTTTACTTTGAAACAAGAAAAAAGAAAAGCCAAACATAAAGGTCATTAATTTAATTGGTTAGATTTTTATGAATTGCTAGATAAGAGGTGTATAAAATTAAAAAATTTATACACCTTAAATTATTAATAAAAATAGAATTATTATATTTAAAAATCACTTTAAAGCATATAAAAATAGAATAATAACAATTGTAGTAATATTATAAATGGTATCCCAAGTGTAAATTTAATATGCTTAGTTTTATGTCTAAAAGAATACATTCCAATGATAGAACCGATGCTACCTCCAATTATTGCTATGGCAAGAAGGGTAGTTTCTTTTATTCTCCATTTATTTTTTATTGCTTTTTTCTTATCAATATACATTGAAGATAAACCAATAATATTAATAATTATAAAATATATAGAAATCAAATTTTTCACAATATTACCTCCATAAGACGTATAATAAAAATATATTATACATTATAAAGCAAGAATATTTTTTTTAAAAGCTTAATCTATAATTACTATATATAAAATATTTCATAAGAACTAATATTGTATTAATTGGAAAATTTAAAAAAATTAAACAATTGCTAAAATAGGGGGTATATTTATAAGACATAAAGTGATAAAATTTACTTAGAAAATAATGTAAAATAACAGGAGGACAAGGCAAAATGAAATTCATAGTAGAAAAAGAAGTATTTGATAAATTAGAAAATGTATGTTTTGGTGTAGTAGTTGCAAAAGGAATAGACAATACTAAAGAAATTGAAAGAATAAATAATCTTTTAGATATAAGCATAGACAGAGTAGAAGAGTACTTTAAAGATAAAAAGGTAAAAGAAGCAGAAGAAATTATACCATATAGAGAAGCATTTAGAAGTTTAGGGATGAATCCAAATAAATTTATGAGTTCGATAGAAGCAATGACAACAAGAGTTGCTAAAAATAAAAAGCTTCCACATATAAATCCTATTGTAGACTTAGGAAACTCTATTTCTTTAAAATATCTACTTCCAATGGGTGCACATGATATGGATTTTAGAGATGATGATGTATTTGTTAGATTTTCAAAAAAAGGGGATAAATTTATTCCGTTTGGAGAAACTGAAGTTGAGTTGATGGAAGAAGGAGAATTAATTTATTCTGTTGGAGATATGGTAAAAACTAGAAGATGGATATGGAGACAAGGTGAAGAAGGAAAAATTACAAGTAGTTCAAAAAATATATTTTTCCCTATAGATGGTTTTACTAATGCAAATTTAGATCAAGTAATGAGTGCAAGAGAAGAGTTAGCAAAATTATTAAAAGAAATATTTGATTGTGAAATTAAAGTAGGGTTCATAGATAAAGATAACTTAGAAATGGAGATATAAGAAACTGTATCCAATACTTATTTTAAAGTATTATGTCTATAATTACTTAAGGATATTTAAATAAAGAGAGGTCGTAGTAAATTTGAAAAAAACTATAATAAAGAATATAAATCCATTGGTTGAAAGTAAGTTTATGGGACTTTTTGAAATTGAGTATAAAAATAAGCTAGATGAAGATAAGATATGGATGGTAGCATCAAGAAAAAGCAGTGAACAACTAAAAAGTATTTATCTTGAAAATAAAGAAGATAGTGCAGATGCAGTTGCAATAGTAGGTCTTCATAAAAGTAGTAAAAAATTAATTTTAATAAAACAATTTAGAGTACCCATTAATGGATATATATACGAATTGCCAGCAGGTCTTATCGATAAGGGTGAATCTATAGATATTTCTGTTGAAAGAGAACTTAGAGAAGAAACTGGGCTTACTCTTTTAGAAATTCAAAAAAATAAGAGTAATGAGAAAGTATATCTATCTCCTGGTATGAGTGATGAATCGATTGCATTTGTTTACTGTATATGCGATGGTAATATAACTGATGAATTCTTAGAACCAGATGAAGATATTGAAGTTATTTTAGTTTCACAAGATGAAGCAAAAGAAATTTTACAGAGTAATCATAAGATAGATACAAAAGCATTTTTAATTTTACAAATGTTTGTAAGTTTAGGAACTAAATTATTTGAATAATTATACAAAAAAGAGATTGTATTATGTAAGTGAGTAAAGTATAAAAATTTATTTTATTCATATAATGATATAATCTCTTTTTTGTTTTATTTTTTAAGATGTAAAGTAATCAATACAAAAATTTAAGGGTTATTTTTAGGTAATCTTTAGATGTTTTTGTATTGAGAGATAATCTTTTAATACATATTGTATTTTCAAATATAGATATAGTTTAAAAATTCAAAAAAATGGTGGTGAAATATGTCCCAAGGGACATTGGGCAAAATACGTCCCTCCAGCCTCTTTATATTAAAAAGTATATACTAAATAAGGGTTAAAAGAGATAAAAATGATACACTAATTGTCTTTTGACAATAAAAAAACACAGAATTTAATTATTTAATCTAGAAAAAGTATTGAACAAATGAATTATTTAGTGTACAATAATCATGTAAAAACATAGTAATGGAGGGAGACATTTCATAATGAAAATTAAGGTAGGAATGAACGGATTTGGAAGAATAGGAAGAGCTGTGTTGAGAATAGCTCAAGAAGAATTAGGAGATAATATAGAAATTGTAGCCATAAATGCAAGAGCAACAACAGAGTCTTTGGCACATTTATTTACATATGATTCATGTTACGGAACTTTTAGAGGTGAGGTAGAAGCAAAGGATGAAGATACACTAATAGTAAACTCTAAAGAAATAAAAATACTGAGATACAATGACCCGGAAGAATTACCATGGAAAGAGTTAGGGGTTGATATAGTTATAGAATCAACAGGATTATTTACACAAAGAGAAAAGGCAGAAAAACACATTAAAGCAGGTGCAAAAAAAGTAATAATAACAGCTCCAGGAAAAAATGAAGATATAACTATAGTTGTTGGAGTTAATGAAGAACAATATGATAATGAAAAGCATAATATAATCTCAAATGCATCTTGTACTACAAATTGCCTAGCACCATTTGCTAAAGTATTGGACGAAAAATTTGGTATAGTAAAAGGTTTAATGACTACTGTACATTCATATACTAACGATCAAAGAATATTAGATAAGAGCCACAAAGACCTGAGAAGAGCGAGAGCAGCGGCTGAATCTATAATACCTACCACTACAGGAGCAGCAAAAGCTGTGTCAAGAGTATTACCACAATTAGAAGGAAAATTAAATGGTTTTTCACTTAGAGTGCCAACACCAACAGTTTCACTTGTTGATTTAGTATGTGAACTTAAAGAAAACGTTACAGTTGAGCAAGTGAATTCTGTATTAAAAGAAGCTGCTGAAGGAGAATTAAAGGGTGTTTTAGGATACTGTGACAAACCACTTGTTTCTATAGATTATAGAGGCGATTCAAGATCATCTATCATAGATGCTCTGTCCACAATGGTTATAGAGGATAATATGGTCAAAGTAGTTTCATGGTATGACAATGAATGGGGATATTCCTCAAGAACTGTTGATTTAGTAAAATATATAGCTGAAAAATTAAAATAATACATAACTAAAAAAAAATTTTTGAAAAAAATTTATAAAAACAGAAAAAAAGATTATGAAAAATATTGAAGGAAAAAATTTTTCATAATCTTTTTTGATTAATATAAAAGTTATAAGTTACAACTTGTTATTAGATATTAGGTCGTTAGAGGAGGTTATATCTATTTAGTAAGAAATTGTATCATTTTATATATGAAAGATAATATGTCGAAAACTTGCAGAAATCTGAAAAATTTTTATTATTGGAATACTGGTTTTCATTTTATTTATGATAAAAAAATGACAAATAAAGTTGCAAAGAGTAATATTTATAAGTATAATTAAAAAAGAGAAAAGGTTTTGTTAAGCTTTACAACAAAAGAAAAGAAGGGATGATTCAAAATGGAGAAGTTAACAGACAGGAGACAGGTTAAGGCAGTAAGCATGGAGACATTCGTTTTCATAATATTACTAATAGTTGGATTTGGCTATGTTGGTAGTATTATGGGCGCAGGAATGATGTTTAAAGTAATAATGAGTACAGCACATGCTTTACTATTAGAGACAGTTTTCTTAATTATGGCTATGGCAGTTCTTGCAGGCGCATTAAGCGCACTACTTTCAGAGTTTGGAGTAATAGCATTAATTAATAAAATTTTCGCTATATTTATGAAGCCTTTATACGGATTACCTGGTGCTAGTATAGCAGGGGCTATAACAACTTATTTATCAGATAATCCAGCTATTATACCTTTTGCTAAAGATAAAACATTCACACAGTATTTTAAACAATATCAAGTTCCAGCACTATGTAATTTAGGAACAGCTTTTGGTATGGGACTTATCTTAACAACGTTTATGATATCTCAAGGTACAGAATATGTATTGCCAGCATTGATTGGTAACTTAGGTGCAGTAATAGGTAGTGTTGTAAGTGTTAGAATAATGTTGACATTTACTAAGAAGTTCTATAACTATAATCCAGAAGAAGATAAAGCAGCAGGAACATTAGAGAAAAAAGCTGAATTTAGAGAAATAAGAGAAGGAAATGTGTTCCAAAGAGGCCTAGATGCTATTCTTGAAGGTGGTAAGATGGGTGTAGATATGGGAATGGCTATAATCCCTGGTGTCCTAGTAGTATGTACATTAGTTATGCTATTAACTTTTGGACCATCTACAGACCCTGCTACAGGTCAAGAGGTTTATACAGGAGCTGCATATGAAGGAATAAAATTACTTCCAGTTCTTGGGGATAAGCTTGGATTTATATTAGAGCCATTATTTGGATTTACATCACCAGAAGCAATAGCATTCCCTATAACTTCATTAGGAGCTGTTGGAGCGGCAATGTCTTTAGTTCCAGAATTTATAAAATCAGGAGCTATAACTCCTAATGATATAGCAGTATTTACAGCAATGGGTATGTGTTGGAGTGGATATTTAAGTACACATATTGGTATGATGGATGCATTAAATGCTAGACAATTAGCTGGAAAAGCAATTCTTTCTCATACAATAGGTGGTTTATGTGCAGGAGCAGCAGCTCACTTTATATTTATGCTCATATCATAAATATGATAAATAGAAGTAATTAAAATAAAAATAATATACAAAAAAATGGTTGTCTATATGCAATAAGGAATTGTGTACTGACAACCATTTTTTTGAATGAAGATATTTTATAATATACGAACATTAAATTGGTATTAGAGTTAAGTTATATTTATGTAAAAAGTAACAAAAATCTGTAGAAATTTATGACAAAATTTAGTACACTAACTATATGTTCTTATTTAAAATTTAAAGGTATTATTAGAAATTACCTAGTAGAGTAAGCTTGGTTAATAAAAGAATCATAAAATAAAAATATTAATCATAAAAATTATAAAATAACTTACTTAAAATAAAGCCATAGAACTTACAAAAATTAAAAAAGCATATAAGTATGGAGGGGTACAATGGATGAATTATTTCATATAGGAATTGATGTAGGTTCTACAACAGTAAAGGTTGTGGTACTTAATAATAACAATATAGTTCATAAAGAATATAAAAGACATTATTCTGATGTGAAGAAATCAGTTAAAGAAGTACTAAATGGAATATACGAAAAATTGGGAGATATAAATGCAACCATTATAATAACTGGTTCAGGAGGAATTGGAATCTCAAAAAAACTTGGGGTAAAATTTGTCCAAGAAGTTATATCTAGTACAAAATCAATAGAATATTTCCATCCGGAAACTGATGTTGTTATAGAACTTGGAGGAGAAGATGCAAAAATAACCTATTTAAGTGGAGGAATAGATCAAAGAATGAATGGTATATGTGCAGGTGGCACTGGAGCATTCATAGACCAAATGGCTTCCCTTTTAAAGACAGATGCTAGTGGTTTAAATGAATTAGCTAAAGGCTACAATGTTATTTACCCAATAGCCTCAAGATGTGGTGTTTTTGCTAAAACAGATATTCAACCTCTTATAAATGATGGAGCTAAGCAGACTGATATAGCAATGAGTATTTTTAATGCAGTTGTCGTACAAACAGTAAGTGTTCTTTCTTGTGGAAGAAAAATAGAAGGCAATGTTGCATTTTTAGGTGGACCATTGTATTTTTTATCTGAACTTAGAGAAGCTTTTAAAAGAGTACTAAATTTAAAAGATGAAAATGTAATTTTCCCAGAAGATGCACAGCTTTATATTGCTATTGGAGCAGGATTATTATCAGTAGATGAAGATAGTATAAAACTTAAATCTCTAATAGAAAAACTAGACAATATAAAAAATATTGAAGATGGAGAAGTAAATTTATTAGAACCTTTATTCAAAGATAAAAACGAGTATGAAGAATTTTTAAGAAGACATGAAAAAGAAAAAATAGATTATGTAGATATAAATTCAATTAAGAAAAATTGTTATCTAGGAATTGATGCAGGTTCTACTACTACTAAGGCTGCGCTTATTGATGAAGATGGGAATCTAGTATATTCTTACTATAATAGTAATGAAGGGAATCCACTAAAAACAACAATCAAGGTCATAAATGAAATATATGATATATTACCAAAAGACGTTAAAATCTTAAGTTCAACTGTAACTGGATATGGAGAGGGACTTATTAAAAAAGCATTAAAAATAGATAATGGAGAAATAGAGACTATAGCACATTATAAAGCTGCTAAATTTTTTAATAAAGATGTAGACTTTATACTTGATATTGGTGGTCAAGATATGAAGTGTTTAAAAATAAAAGAGGGTGTAATTGATAATATAATATTAAATGAAGCTTGTTCATCAGGTTGTGGTTCATTTTTAGAGACATTTGCAAGTTCTTTATCTATGACAATCGAAGAATTTGCACATGAAGGTATCTATTCTCAAAGCCCTGTCGATTTAGGTTCAAGATGTACTGTGTTTATGAATTCGAGAGTAAAACAATCTCAAAAAGAAGGGGCAAGTGTTGGAGATATATCAGCAGGCTTATCTTATTCTGTAATAAAGAATGCTTTATTTAAAGTAATAAAAATCAGAGATTTAAATGAGATTGGAAATAATATTGTTGTACAAGGTGGAACATTTTACAATGATTTAGTACTTAGAAGTTTTGAAAGGTTAATTGGCAAAAATGTAATTAGACCTAATATTTCTGGAATTATGGGTGCTTTTGGTTCAGCTCTTATAGCTAGAGAGAAGTATGAAAGTGGATATCAAACATCTTTATTATCTAAAGAAGAATTGAATAGTATAAAATTAGAATCAAGTGTAATTAGATGTAAAGGATGCTCAAATCATTGTCTTCTTACAATAAACAAATTTTCTGATAATGAAATTTTTATTTCAGGAAACAGATGTGAGAAGGGAGAAGCTATTTATGGCGATAAAAAGATAGGTTTAGAAAAGAAAAACCCCATAAATCTATTTAAGTATAAATATGATAGGATTTTTAAATACAAACCATTAGAAAAAGATAAAGCAAAAAAAGGAGAGATAGGAATACCAAGAGTATTAAATATGTATGAAGATTATCCATTTTGGTTTACATTTTTCAATGATATGGGATTTAGAGTTGTACTTTCAGATAGGTCATCAAAACAATTATATGAAACTGGTATAACTAGCATTGCTTCTGAAACAGTGTGTTATCCTGGGAAATTAGTTCATGGTCATATAGAAAATTTAATTTCAAAAGGAATAAAGAATATATTTTATCCTAGTGTAACCAATGAAAATAAAGAAGATTTAAGTGCAGATAATTATTATAATTGTCCTGTCGTAATATCCTATTCTGAAGTAATAAAAAATAATGTGGAAAATATAAGAAACAAAAATATAAATTACATAAATCCATTTATAAGTCTAAATGATAAGGAAAAGTTGAAAAAGAGACTTCATGAGGAATTATCAAGACGTTTTAATGGTATAAATATAACTAAGGAAGAAATTAATCATGCAGTTGATAAAGCGACTGATGAACAAAATTCATTTAAGATGGAGATGCAAGCAGCAGGTGAAAGAGCACTTAAGGAGATAAAAGAGAGAAACTTAAAGGGAATTGTATTATGTGGTAGACCATATCATATAGATCCAGAAATAAATCATGGAATGCCAGAGCTTATAAATTCTTTAGACATGGCAGTACTTACTGAAGATTCTATATGTCACTTAGCAAATATGCAAAGACCACTTAGAGTTGTAGACCAATGGGTCTATCATTCAAGATTATACAAAGCAGCTAGTTTTGTAAGAGATAAAAATTATTTAGAATTGGTTCAACTTAATTCATTTGGGTGTGGTTTGGATGCAGTAACTACAGACCAAGTTCAAGAAATACTTAATGAAAAATCTAAAATATATACTATTATAAAAATTGATGAAGGTAATAATTTGGGAGCTGCAAAGATAAGAATGAGGTCTTTAAAAGCAGCTATGTTTGAGAGAGAAAGTAAAAATATAGATGTAAAAAATATGAAAGTAGATAGAATACAGTATGCAAAGAATAATCAAATAACGAACAAACATACTATATTAGCACCACAAATGTCACCTATACATTTTCAATTCCTTGAAGAAGCTGTAAATCTGAGTGGATATAAGATAGAAATTTTAAAAGATACAGATAGTAGTGTTATTGAGGAAGGTTTGAGGTATGTAAATAATGATGCTTGTTATCCAGCTATAATAGTAGTAGGTCAATTAATAACAGCATTAAAGTCTGGAAAATATGATTTAAATAATACATCTGTTGCAATAACTCAAACTGGTGGCGGTTGTAGAGCTACAAATTATATTGGATTTTTAAGAAAAGCTATGTATGATGCAGGGTTTAAAGATGTTCCAGTTATTGCACTTAGTGTAAATGGAATAGAAGATAGTGGGATAATGGATAATGTATCTCTAAAATTAATCAATAGACTTTTTATGTCTGTTGTATATGGAGATTTATTGATGAAAGTACTCTATAGAGTGAGACCATATGAGAAAGTTATTGGAAGTACAAATACTCTATATGAAAAATGGGTTGATATATGTAAAAATCTCTAGTCAAAGCTAAAATTTCTGTATTTACTAAAAACATAAAAGAGATAGTAAATGAGTTTGATAACCTAGAGATATTAGATATTAAAAAACCTAAAGTAGGTTTAGTTGGAGAAATATTAGTTAAATTTCATCCAATTGCAAACAATAATCTAGTGAATATATTAGAGCGAGAAGGTGCTGAAGCAGTTGTACCAGACCTTACAAATTTCTTTTTAAGTTGTGCGTTTAATACTATTTATAAACACACTCATTTAGAAGGAAGTAGAAAAAGTAGAATGATAGGAGAAGCCTTTATATACATAACAAGTATATACCAAAGAGTATATAAAAAAGCACTTGATAAAAGTAAAAGATTTTACGCTCCAGGAAATATAAAAACAGTTGCGAAAAATACAGAACCAGTAGTATCATTAGGAAATCAAACTGGAGAAGGATGGCTTTTAACAGGTGAGATGGTTGAATTGTTGAATGAAGGTGTGGAAAATATCATTTGTATGCAACCTTTTGGATGTTTACCTAATCATATAATTGGTAAAGGTTCTATAAAAGAATTAAAAAGATTATATAAGAATGCAAATATAATTCCTATTGATTATGACCCTTCTGCAAGCGAGGTGAATCAGCTTAACAGGATAAAACTTATGCTTTCTAAAGCTTTTAAAAATATAGAAGATTAATGTTTCACATATTGAAAATTTATAGCTATCTAAATAAATTTCTATTGTATAACAATTATAAAAAGAGTTACTCTATTTTTTAGGGTAACTCTTTATTACTTGAAAAATTATATGTATACTAATATAAAAGGGGGGACGTTATATGAATTTAGTATATGATGTTTATGAGTCTAAAATAGGAAATTTGTACATATTGAGTGAAGATGGTTTTGTAGTTAGTTTAGATATAGGAGATGAAAAATTTAATAATTTAAAAGAAGAATATATTAAAAAAGGAATAGATATAAAAAGAAGTGAAGAAGATTTAAAAGAGGCAATAAATCAGATAGATGATTATTTTAATGGAAAAAGAAAAACATTTGATTTGAAAATACGTGTTGATGGTACTGAATTTCAAAAGTCTGTCTATGAAGAAATGTTAAAAATACCTTATGGAAAAACACTCTCATACTCAGAAATAGCAAAAAATATAAATAATCCAAAGTCTGTTAGAGCAATTGGACAAGCAAGTAAAAGCAACAAAATTCCAATAATAATACCTTGTCACAGAGTTGTTGGTAAAAATAATATTGGTGGATATATGGGGAATCATTCTGACTTAAAAAAAATACTATTAGATTTAGAAGAAAATAGTTAAATTGGTTAAAAGTGATTTTTTTGTTAATATTTGATATAATTATGTTAGAAGAGATTTTTAATTTACATTGATAAGGGGGAGTTTTAATGTGCAATAAAGTTATAGCATCAAAATACCATGAAAAAGGGTTTAATTGTGCAGAGTCAGTTATAAAAGCATATAATGAAGAGTTTAATACAGATATACCAGTTTGTTTAGGTAGTGGATTAGGTTCAGGTTGTGGAGTTGCTAGTTTATGTGGTGCAGTAAATGCCTCAAATATAATAATTGGATATGTAAGAGGTAGAAACCATGAGGGTGAAAGTACTAAAGCTAAAGCATATGCTAAAGATTTGACAACAACAGTAAGAAATGAGTATGGTTCAGAGTTATGTATAGACTTAAAGAAAGATTTAGTTGCTTGTAGAGAGATAATGGATTTTGCATATGATACTTTAAAAGAAACTTTAAAAAAGGAACTATAATAAATATAAGTTATATAATATATTTATTAAGTCTATTTATTATATAACTTATTAGTTACAAATAAAACGCAATGAACTTTAAAAGAATATTAGATTTTTATATTATGAAGACGCTCAGAAAGGAGCGTCTTTTTGCTAGTATAATTTAGAAAAAAATTATATTACTTATTAACAGAATTTAAATGACAATTGAGTATTAACATGCATTGATGTAAATCAGCTTGATTAACAGATAATATTTATATAGGTATCGCAATTATTTCTATTTATTTTTTGTTATGTTATACTCAGCTTAAATAAATATTTGTTACAAAGGAGATGAAAATATTGGAAAATATTGATTTACTTATTAAAGAATTATGTTCAAAAAATCATACTGAAGCATATAAAACTTTTTTATTTCTAGAAAATGAAAGTAAAAAATCAAACATTACATACTGTTTTTTTGATTATTTTCTAGAAATGATTAATAATGAAAGTTCATATATTCGTACAAGAGGATTGTTGTTAATAGTTGCAAATGCTAAGTGGGATACTGATAATAAAATTGAAATGAATATAGATAGTATACTAAGTCACATTGTGGATAAAAAGCCTTCTGTATCGAGAAATTTTATTCAGTCATTACCTAATATCATAAAGTATAAGAAACAACTTATTCATCGTATAAGAGCGGAATTAAGTAATGCAGATATAAATATTTATAATGATAATATGAAGTCATTAGTAGAAAAGGACATAAGAAATACATTATCTAACCTTGAGTAATGATATATTATCCAAATTTTACGGGTTGCCATCATTATTAGTGATTAATTTTTTTTGACAATAGCAAGAAATGTGAAAATAGCTAAGACAGAATTAGGTACAATCATACTAGAAGGTTACTAATTTTTACAGATAAGCCAATTATGGAAATTTCACTATTTGCTGGATATGAAACACAACAATCATTTACAATTGGATTTAAGGCTATGTTTAAATGTAGCCCACAATCATTTAGAAAAAAAGGAGATTTTCATCCTGTACAATTAAAGTTTACTGTTGATGGAAAAGAAACTTTGAGAGGTGATAGAATAATGGAAGTTAAAATGGTTGAAAATGACAAAATTCTTTTAGTAGGCTATAAAGGAAATACACGACTAGGTTTTTCTGTTATAGGTGAATGTGCAAAATATAGTTTTTACCTTTAAAGCAAAGAGAGAAGATAGCTTACAACCTGTTGTAGATTATGCTTATAAAGAATGGTTACCTCAGTCAACATGCCAGTTAAATGAAAATGCTAAATATGATTTTGCGAGATATGGAGAATTAGTTGATAAGGATGGTAAAAGTTTGATTGAATTTTGGGTTCCAATTTTATGAGTGCCATAATATTTTGAATATATAGACTAAATAAACGTAGTAAAAATCGTTGTAATGAGTAAAAGCTTTATATGTTAAAAGAAAATATACATAATCTAATGGTAGTTTTGAAATAACAAATTAAAGCTGCCATTTTTATTTTGAAAAATCATTTAATGAAATAGATTCAGTTTATTAAATATATTATTTATAAGATTATAATAATATATTGTTAAAGAAAATATTTAATAAATTAAATGTTTTCTTTGACAATGTACATATATGAATGATAATATCTAAATGAATAAAAGCTATGGTAATAAAATGATTTCTTAAAATCTATTTTAGGTATTATTAATAAATAAAAAATTATAAAATACATAATGTCTCTAACAAACGATGATACTAGAATGATACTGTTTTTATAAGAAATTATAAAATACATAATTAATAAAAATAATATATTGAATTATATAATAGATTGGGTTTTACTAAATAAAAAAGAAATGAAATCCCCATGTTATTATACAAAAGCAAAGGTGGGAATAAAAATGAAAGAAATTGATGATTCTATAACATCAGAATATTTAAGCTATGGTATCAATGAAGATATTAGTATCTATGAAGGTAGATTTTGTATATATTTAGATAAGAAATATAGATGTAATGGAAAAATTTATTATAAAATGACACCTCCAATATCCATAAGTTTTAAAGCAGATATAGGTTGCATTGAAGATATAGAAAATGAAGATGAGAACTTAGTTTTGGACTATGATAATGCTATTCTTGAAGTCTATGGTTATAAGATTATTTCTATAACAATAAACACTCTAAGTGATTTTGTGATAGAAGGATATATCAATGATGATTGTATAAAATCTAAAAACTCTTATGTTGAACATGTAGATTTTAATATAATAAACTTAGATAAAATACCTGGAAAACTTATAAAATACAATGATAAGGTATATGCAGGTAGAATTGAATTTGATATAAATGATTATGTTGTTACTATAGATAAACGGTATGATTATAGAAAAGAATTGAAGTCAGATTTAAAGTCTAAATCTGGTGCAATAATAACTCATATAGGTAGGATTAGAAGAAAAGATGGTAGAATTTTTAGAACTAATAATACAATAAATCTTTTAGATAGAATAGCAACAGCCTTGAGTTTTATGTGTGGCAGATATGTTGGATTTTGTTTGGCAAAAGGATATAGAAATGGTAATGAAGTTTATAGAATTTGGAATGAAAATCAAATAACACCTTTTAGATATGTACCAACATGGTCAGATACGCTGTCGAATTATCATAATATAGAAAAATATATAAGTCTCATGTGCAAAAAATTAGAAGATTTTTATTATGGTTCTGCGATAAAGAGTGTCGTTGATTGGTATATAGAGTCTCTTGGAAGTGTGACTATGGAAAATAATATAATATCTGTACAGATTGCACTTGAAACTTTGTCATATGTAGTGCTGGTAGAGCAAAATAAGGTGCTTACAGATGAAACTTTTGACCATAATTTGGCATCTAAAAATATCAGACTTCTACTTGATATATGTAAGATACCATATGGTAAATATGAGTTAGACATATTTGATAGCATGATAAAAAAGAAGTTTGATGATGGAATAGATTTAGTTATTTATTTAAGAAATAGTATAGTTCATCCAAGTAGAAAAGCTCATAGAGCTACACTAGAAGTTGAAGACATTTGGAATATCATTTCAATAGGAACAAGATATATTGAGCTTGTTTTGCTTTTTATTTTGGGATATAAAGGAGAGTATTCTAATAGATTGGTAGAACGATGCTATGGTGAGGTAGAAGTTGTACCTTGGAATTAGATTTTTATATTTATTTTAAAATATATATTGACAGATATTGCCTTATGATATAAAATCAATATCATAAATAAGAATTCAAAACAACATTAAATGCGATGAAAAGAAATAGTAAAAGTAGGTAATCTTAAACAGAGAGTTTCCGATTGGTGAGAGGAGCAATAGATTTTACTTTGAACACATCTTTGAGCAGGACTCTGAAAGAGTAAAAATACTTTACTAGGAGTTTCCCGGTATCCTTGCATCCGTTATAGTGCTAGAGTATAATTTTTATTGTACTTAAAGAGGTTAGTGTCGTGAGGCATTAATGAACAGAGGTGGAACCACGAGATTTAACTCCCGTCCTCTAGCAATAGCTAGAGACGGGAGTTTTTTAATATAATTTTTTAAGCGCGCAGAGAATTATATTGCAATAGATACATTTTTTCTGAAATAATCAAAATATTTAAAATTTAAAAATTTAAAAGACGAGGGAGAATATTATGAAAAATATATTAAAAAAATTAGGATTATTTACAATTATGTTAGGTTTAGTAAGTGGAATGGCAGGTTGCTCAAAATCAGATAATGAAAAGGATAAAGATGCTTCAAATGCATCAAAAAAAGAGGTAATTGTAGGATTTGATAATACATTTGTACCAATGGGATTTTTAGATGAAAAAGGAGAAACAGTGGGATTTGATGTTGATTTAGCAAAAGAGACATTTAAGAGACTTGGAATGGAAGTTAAATTTCAACCAATAGATTGGTCAATGAAAGAAACAGAGTTAAATGATTCAAAAACTGTAGATGTATTATGGAATGGATATTCTATAACAGATGAGAGAAAGAAAATAGTATCATATACAGAACCTTATTTACAAAATAAACAAATAATAGTTACTTTAAGTGATTCAAAAGTAAATACAAAAGCTGATTTAAAAGATAAAGAAGTTGGAACTCAACAAGGTTCAACAGCTCTTGATGCAGTAGAAAAAGATAAAGATTTTATGAATAGCTTAAAGGGTGGAGCACCAGTTCTTTATGATACTTACGATAAAGCACTTAGAGACTTAGAGATAGGTAGAACTAGCGCAGTTGTTGGTGATGAAGTTTTAATTAGATACTATATGGGACAAAAAGGTGAAGATAAATATAAAGTATTAAAAGAAGATTTTGGATTAGAAGATTATGTTGTAGCAACATCTAAGGAAAATCCAGAACTTTGTAAAAAAATAAATGAAACATTAAAAGAAATGAAAAAAGATGGAGTTTTTGACAAAATTTATGATAAGTGGTTTAAATAAGAGATAAGTTAGCTGTTAAGAAGGGGGCACTAAAGGCATGTTACAAGGTTTAGAAATAGTTATAGCAATGTTTTGTATAACATTAATAGTATCAATTCCATTGGGGATTGGAGTTGCATTTTTAAGATTATCAAAAAATAAATTAATAAGTGGTATTACACAATGTTATATATTAATAATGAGAGGAACACCTTTACTTTTACAAATGATAGTCATATTCTATGGTTTACCTCTTATAGGAATTGTATTTGACAGATTTACAGCTGGAATAGTAGCTTTCTTCTTAAATTATGCAGCATACTTTGCAGAAATATTTAGAGGTGGAATACAATCAATAGATAGAGGTCAATATGAAGCTTCAAAAGTACTAGGGTTTGACAAATTTACGATGTACAAGAGAATAATATTTCCACAAGTTTTTAAAAGAATACTAGCACCTATTTCAAATGAAGTAATTACATTAGTAAAAGATACATCTTTAGTATATATATTAGGATTAAATGATATTTTAAGAATATCTCAAATAGCAATGAATAGAGAAGCAAGTTTGTTACCACTATTTGAGGCAGGAGCAATATATCTTATATTTGTAGCTATACTTACTAAGGGATTTGAATTACTTGAAAAAAAATATTCTTATTACAGATAAAGCTACAATAATTATAGGAGGAGGTTTTTTATATGTTGAAAATCAGGAATTTAAATAAATCATTTAAAAAAAATAAAGTGCTTAAAGATATTTCTTTTGAACTAGAAGAAGGTCAGATTGGAGTTTTGCTTGGTAAATCTGGTGCAGGGAAGACCACAATATTAAGATGTATAAATGGTCTTGAAGAATTTGATAGTGGAGAAATTATAATAGATAATGAAATAATAAAAAGTAAGAAAGACATGGCAAAAATACGTGGTAAAATAGGTATGGTTTTTCAAAACTTTAATCTATTTCCTCATATGACTGTCCTTGAAAATATAATTGAATCTCCAGTTAATGTTTTTAAAGTCCCTAGAGAGGAAGCTGAAAATAGAGCTAAAGAACTTTTGAGACTAGTTGATTTGGAAGAAAAATTGAACTCATATCCATTTGAGTTGTCAGGAGGACAGCAACAAAGAGTTGCAATAGCTAGGTCTTGTGCATTAATGCCAAAAGTTCTTTGTTTTGATGAGCCTACTTCTGCACTTGATATTGATACTATTCAAAAAGTAGTAAATATAATGAATAGGCTTAAAGATAAAGGCATGACTATACTGATAATTACACATGATGTTGTATTTTCAAATAGTGTTGCTGATAAGATTATAAGTATAAAAGATGGTATAGTTGAGGATATTCAAATAAAAGAAAAAATTGTTTAAATTTTTAAAAACGGAATTTATATTGAAATTTTATAAAAAAATAAGGATTGTTTGTCTGACTTTTACAATGAAAAATATAAATTTTGATATATTAGAGCAGTTAAAATTTAATTTAACTGTGTGGTAAAAAAGTCGTGATATCAAACTGTCACGGCTTTTACATGTATACAAATTCAAAAAATGTATAATGTAAGATTAAAATTATAGAAATACCATACTTCACACCAAAATAGCTAAAGAAAAAGTATGAGGAGGAAGAATTTATCATCAACAGTAGCAATTATAAATTTAATGAAAGCAAATATGGAGATTTTAATATAACTAAGACTGTATCTATTGATGCTAGAAAATTTGAACTGTTCTATCGTATTTATGATAAAACTTGATTATAATATACATATTATGGGTATAAAAATGTAAATATAGAGATAAAAAATTAGAAAGGAAGTTTTACTATAATGATTAAATTATATGGATATACAAAATGTTCTACAGTTAAAAAAGCAAAAAAATGGCTTAAAGAAAATAATTTGGAATTTGAGGATATAGATATGGTTCAAAATCCACCAACTAAAAATGAATTAGAATTAATTTATAATATTAGTGGATATGATATAAAAAAGTTTTTTAATACAAGTGGAATGAAATATAGAGAATTAGGTCTTAAAGATGTAGTAAAGACTGAGTCAGATGATAAACTGCTAGAAATATTAGTAAGTGATGGTATGCTTATTAAAAGACCACTACTATTTGATGGTAAAAATGTACTATTAGGGTTTAAAGAAGATGTATGGAAAGATATTTTATTAAAGGAAGAATAGAAATCAATGGGTGTATTAGTTAAAATTTTTAATTGGTACACCTATAAATTTATGTATTAAATTTACTTTTGTTATACATAAATAATAAGAAATACACGTGAATATACAACTCTAATAAATTTTACAGGTATATTATTCTACTATTTTCTCAATGCAGTTAAAATTTATACATAGTAATTACTGTTAATTACAAGTTAGAAAAGTACATTTCTAGTCTCTATGTAAGTGTTTTTAGTATTGGGATTAAAAGCATATCAATAGAATTATTAGCTATTAGATAGTAGAATCTTGTACTTTCTGAGTTTAATATATTAAATAAATACATATCTTTTCACATAAAAGTACTATTAAATCTAAATCTTGATTTTAATCTATTAATTCTTGCAAACATGCATGTGATTTATTAGAATTTATACTATACATAAAGTCTAATATTATTTATTATTTTGGGGATATTTGTTACTATTAAAAAAATTCACATTGACCTTGTCTCAAATAAATTTAATGTAAATAAATATATCCTTTCTTATACAAATTATATCATTTATTTTATTTAAAATAACATAATATTACAACGAATTATTACAAAATTACTTATTATTAACCATGAACATTTGTTTTGTGATATTATATTTATATGAGGATATTGTCATAAAAACGTTATATTTATACAAAAAATTAAATGAAAATTTATTTAATATGAATGTTTTTTATAAATTATACCTCTACTTATAGTTTTACAAATAATAATAGTATTTAAAAATTTGACAACAAAAAAAGAAAACTTTCAAAAGAATTAAATCTAAAAAGAATAGGAGATAAATATGGGTATTGAAGATTTATATGGTTTTGAATGTGTTCCTGTGAACAATGAGATTGATATTGACAATTTATTGGAGACAATGATAGAAGATGGAAAAGAAAAAGGATATACACCAATTATAATTATCGATGAAAAGGTAGGATTGCTAAAAGAAAACATTGATATTGTCAATAAAGAGTATGGTTCTCTTGAGAACTACAAAGAGCATTGTCTGAAAAAATATAATGAAATTGATGTAAATGAATTTTTCAAGTGTAGGAAGAGTGAAATTTCAGAGGTGGTAAAGGAACTCATAGAGTCAGAAGATATTTTTTGTGATTATAAAAGTTTTAACCCAATTACAAATATAGATATATTTCAAGAAAATAACAAAGTTTACATAGCTAAAGTTCCAACAACTAAACCTTATGAAGTATTTGCATATATACCAATTGGTGGATTTAACGATTGTCCTAGTGATGAAGAGCATATAGCAGTTGCAAAATATTGGTACGAAAATTATGGAGCATACCCAATAGCAATTGGATGTGACACAGTCCAATATTTTTCAAAAAATATACCTAGTGACAATACAATGTTCAATAACCTATGCATAGAGTTAATCTTGTACTGTGAAGATATTATTGTACAAGGATATGAGACATTAAGAGCTCTAAAAGAGGTAATACAAGATTCTACCATATGGCTTTTTTGGTGGGATTGATATAGAGCTCTGTAAACTATAAGTATTAAGTTTTTAAAACATTTTTAATGATAGTATCTTTTTGTAATTTACAATTATATCGATAAGAAGAGTAATTATATGAGAATAAAATCGTGAACTTAGCCATGAAGATAGGCTATTTAGGCTTCATGGCTTTTAAGTATATTACTGTATTACACTGTTTTGTTTTTATATAGTGTAATACAGCAATATGCTTAAATTGTAAAGATATAAATAAAAGTACTTTAATATTATAATTAATATATTTAAAAGTTATTCTAATTTTTTAAATATATACTTTATATGTTATAATCATTAAGTATGTAAAAAATAAGAATAGTTTTAGAGTTCATATTTCATTGATATGGAGGTAGATTTAGTGAAGGAAAGAGAAAAGTTAGAAAAATTAAGAGAAAAATTGATTGGATTAGAAAGTGTGGCAGTTGCTTATTCAGGTGGAGTTGACAGTAATTTCTTACTTAAAGTAGCAAGAGATACATTAGGAGATAATGTTATAGCTGTAACTATTCATGCAATGATGCACTCAAATAGAGAAATAGAAGAAGCAAAACAATATACTAAAAATTTTGGAGTTAAACATATTATATTAAAAATAGAAGATTTTGATTTAAAGGAATTCAAAGAAAATGGTGTTGAAAGATGTTATTATTGTAAAAAATATATATTTACTAAAATAAAAGAGGTCGCAAAGGAACATAATATAAAGTACATAGTGGATGGAACCAATGTAGATGATTTAGGAGACTATAGACCAGGTCTTAAAGCACTAAATGAACTAGAAGTAATTAGTCCATTGAAAGAAAGTGGATTAAAGAAAAATGAAATTAGGTTACTTTCAAGAGATATGAAGTTAGAAACTTTTAACAAACCATCATTTGCATGTCTGGCAAGCAGAATTCCTTATGGTGTTGAAATTACAGATGAAAAGCTTAGGATAATAGAAAAAAGTGAAGAATATTTATCTGATTTGGGCTTTTCTCAATTTAGAGTAAGAATGCATGGAGATATAGCTAGAATAGAAGTTAATCAGGAAGAATTAGGTAAATTTTTTGAAAATAACAATTTTAGTAAAGTTGACACTAAATTAAAAAAATTTGGCTTTAAATATGTTACACTAGATATGTCAGGATATCAAATGGGAAGTATGAATTTAAACATGTAAATAGGTTAAAAAATAAATAATCGTTGTAATTAATATAGGAAACAGGAGGTTTTATGAAAAACTATACATTAATATCGCCATGTTTTTTTGGAATGGAAAAAATGTTGGCTAGAGAAATTACTAATTTGGGATATGAAATAATAAAAACAGAAGATGGAAGAATAACATATAAGACTGATGAATTTGGGATAGCAAAATCAAACATGTGGTTAAGATGTGCAGAAAGAGTACATCTTAAGATTGCTGAGTTTGAAGCAAAAAGCTTTGATGAATTATTTGAAAATACAAAAAGGATAAATTGGTCTAAATATATACCTTATGGAGCTCAATTTCCTATTTCAAAAGCTTCTTCTATAAAATCAAAATTATACAGTACACCAGATGTACAAGCTATAGTAAAAAAAGCTATTGTAGAAAGCTTGAAGAAAAGTTATTTAGAGGATGGTTTGCTTAAAGAAGATAAAGAAAAATACCCTATATTTGTATTTATACACAAAGATAAAGTAACTCTTTCAATAGACACAACAGGAGATGCTTTACATAAAAGAGGATATAGAGAAAAAGCAAATAAAGCTCCGATAAGAGAAACTTTAGCTTCTGGACTTATCTACTTAACTCCTTGGAAAGCAGGTAGGACTTTAGTAGACCCTATGTGTGGTTCTGGTACTATATTAATTGAAGCAGCTATGATAGGTATAAATATGGCACCTGGATTAAATAGAGAAT
The DNA here is from genome assembly GCA_020641055.1 of Clostridioides sp. ES-S-0010-02. NCBI lineage: Bacteria > Bacillati > Bacillota > Clostridia > Peptostreptococcales > Peptostreptococcaceae > Clostridioides > Clostridioides sp. ES-S-0010-02. The sequence goes on along the minus strand of CP067345.1, from coordinate 2,396,280 downwards.
TTATATCAGAAAAATGGAGAACGCTTGATAAAAAGATTTGGTGGGATGTAAGAAAAGATGCTTTTAATAAAATAGACAATGAATCTAAATTTAAAATTTATGGATATGATATAGATGCAGAATGTATAGATATAGCTCGAGAAAATGCAGAAATAGCAGGTGTAGATGAATATATAGAATTCAATGTAGGAGATGCAACTGAGTTTGAGAGTGAAGAAGAATTTGGATTTATAGTTACCAATCCTCCTTATGGAGAACGATTGGAAGATAAGGATAGTGTTAAACAATTATATAAAGAGCTTGGTTATGCATTTAGAAAGTTAAAAAATTGGTCATATTATCTGATAACTTCCTATGAAGAATTTGAATATGAATTTGGACAAAAAGCAGCTAAAAAGAGAAAATTATATAATGGTATGCTAAAAACTAACTTTTTCCAATATCCAGGGCCTAAACCTCCTAGAAATAATAATTAGATTTTATATTTATCATAAGTTTTATCAAAATATAAAGTTTTGTTAAAATAAGTAAAACCTTATGAGGATTTGAAACGTCTAACTATTGTGAGGAGATTTTTGCGAGAAAAAAGAAAAATTTAAGATTGTAGGATTAGGAGGGGTTAAATGAAGTTATTAAAGCTTATTATTGTATCAGGCTTAATGATGTTATTTGTTACTGGATGTAATGTTAAAACTGAATCTCCAGAACAATTGGCAAAGATACCTAACTATGATGATACAAAAAAAGTATTGTACGATGGTATAGATCAGCTACTAAAACCAGACTCATCTATGATATTGCCTTCTAATACAAAAGAGGTAGGAAAAATAAATAAGGTAGATTTAAATAGTGATGGAGTTGATGAATTAGTAGTATTTGAGCAAAAAGAAGATTTAAGTAATAATGTTAATAAAGTAGGTTTTGTAACTTTAAGTTACAATGGTGAAAAATATGTACTAGGAGACCATTATTTAGAAAATGGAGAATCAATAGAATATGCTAATTTCTATGATTTGGATTCAGATGGATATAAGGAAGTTATTTTACTTGTTAAATCCAAAGATAAAACTAATATGCATATATACAAAGTAAGGGATAATGAAATCACAAAAGTATACGATTTAGATGCTTCTTGGATTCAAAATAAAGAAGATTTTAACGATATGAAGGTAAAGATTGGTTATATAGATGGAGATGACAAGATAGATATATTAATGCTTCATTTGAATAATAAAACTAATGAGATGTTTGCAACTGTTGCAAATTTTGATGGAACTATGAAGGTTAAGGATTATGTCAAATTTGAAAATGTAAAAAATCTAAATGAGTTATATATAACTCTAGGTAATGTTGCTTCATCTGTTGGAAATTCAGCTGCATCCATCAAAGGTGTTGTACTAGATATTCCCATGTTAAAAGAAAATAATTATATCACACAGATATTATATATGAAAAATGATAAAATTCAAAAAGTGTTTAGTGATTATGATAAAACTATTACTAAACCTTATTACATACCTGTTGATGATGTTGATAAAGATAAAATTATAGAGATACCTATAGTTGCTGGAGGGAATAGAAATACTTATACCTCTAAAGCATCTGCTAATATAAGTTGGTACAGATGGAATGGGAAAGAAGATTCTAATTCAAAATTAATATTTATAAGCCAGATATACTATAATTATAAATACAATTTTAGATTATTTATGCAAAATAATTTAGTAGATAAAATAATTGTTGAACAAGAATTTGTTGGGGAAAAAGCTGTATTTAAATTTTACTATTTTGATTATTCAGAACGTAAGAATTTATTTAATATAATAGTAGAGAGTAAAAATAAACTTGAAGATAGAAAAAGTGCAAATACACAAAATTCTATTGTACTTCAAGAAAGCGATGAATATACTTTTTTACTAACTATAAATGATGCAAATGAAATGGATAAGTTAGATATTACGATAGACGCATTAAAAGAGTATTTCTCATTAATATATGGTTAATATTACACTCAATTGGAGGTTTTATTTTATGAAGGAAAAAATACTTATACTAGAAGATGAAATTGGAATTAGAAGTTTTGTCAGTATAAACTTAAAAAGAGAAGGCTATGAAATAGTTGAAGCAGGTACTGGTAGAGAAGCTATAGAAAAAATGACAACAGAAAGTGATATTACAATAGCTCTTTTAGATGTAATGCTTCCAGATATAAGTGGGATAGAGGTTTGTAAGTTTATAAGGGAAAATTTTGATCAAGTTGGGATAATAATGCTTACTGCAAAAGCTCAAGAAGATGATAAAATAGAAGGATTTATTTCAGGAGCAGATGATTACATCATAAAACCATTTAGTATAAAGGAACTTTTAGTTAGGGTTTCTGCTCTTATCAGAAGAGTTGCAAAAGATGATTCAAATGTTAAGTCAAGTGAGATAGTCTCGCCACCATTTATACTTGATATAGATAAAAGAAAATTATTTAAGAATGGTAAAGAGATTGAACTTACTCCAACAGAATTTTCAATAGTAAAATATTTGATATCAAATGCTAAACAATCATTAAGTAGAGATCAGATATTAGATGAGGTATGGGGAACTAATTATTTGTATGATTTTAAAATAGTAGATGTAAATATAAGAAGGATAAGAAATAAAATAGAAGATGACCCATCAAAACCAAAATATATACAAACTATTTGGGGTTATGGATACTGTTTTAGAAAGGAAGAATAATAGTGTTACATTTTGAAGGTCTGAGAAAAAAAGTAATAAAAAACTATTTTATAATAATTATTATAATGGTAACTCTGTTTGAAGGGCTATTCATGTTTTATATACAAAACTATTACTATGATTCTGTTAAACAGTTACTTGAATCTGAAATAAAATACGCTGATGAATATAATGCTATTACAATGGAAACTACAAGCTTTGAGAAAAAAGTTAAAAATATTTTTGATAAACAGCCATTAACAAAGAATTCAGAATTTGGGATTTCGATAATAGATAAGAATAAAAATGTTATATTGGACCAATATGGATTTAAAAGTAAAGAAAAAGCAAATTATGAAGATGTAGATAATGCATTAAGAGATGTAAAGACTAAAAATTTAACACCATATACTTATAAAATACCAGATACAGGAGAGCATGTCATGAGCATCTCCTTACCACTCAAAGTAAATAATATTATAGAAGGTGTTGTTAGATATACTGTTTCATTAGATGGAATTGATAACGCCATATTAAAGCAAGCTACATGGCTTATATTGGCGGGAATATTTATACTTATTATAGCTATATTAATAAGTCTCAAATTTGCTGAGACTCTTATAAAACCATTGAGAGAGCTAAAGAAGTTTGCAAACGAATTAGCTGTAGGAAACTACAATATAAAATTGGAAAATATGAAGATTGTAGATGATGAAATTGGTGATTTAGCACAGACATTTGAACATATGGCACATGAAATTGATAAGAGTGAAAAATTGAAAGAAGAATTTATATCTTCTGTATCTCATGAGTTGAGAACCCCTCTTACATCTATAAAGGGATGGAGTGAAACATTAGGATATGAAAGTATAACTAGAGAAGAGTTAGATTTAGGTCTAGGTATTATACAAGATGAGACAGAAAGACTTATAAAGTTGGTAGAAGAATTATTGGATTTCTCAAGGCTTTCTTCTGATAGGATAAAGCTTCATATTGATATAGTTGATGTTGAAGGATTAGTTGTTGGGGTTGTAAATCAGTTGAAAGTTAAAGCAGCTGAAAAAGATATATCACTTTTATTTGAATTTGAAAATGAATTCATAGAAAATATCCAAGGAGATAAAAATAGACTAAGACAAGTTCTTATAAATTTAATACAAAATTCATTTAAATTCACTAGTCAGGGTGGTTACATAAAAGTTGTAGCTTCTCAGGATGAAGATATAACAACTATATCAGTTGAAGATAATGGTTCAGGTATAGAAAAGCAAAATTTAAATAAAGTTTTAGATAAATTTTTCCAAGAGGATTACAACAAGGCTGGCAGTGGATTAGGTCTTGCAATTAGTAATGAAATTGTAAAACTTCATGGTGGAGTAATGAAAATAGAAAGTGAAAAGAATGTTGGAACAAAAATAACTTTTAATATAAAAAATAAATTTGCTAAACAGGCATAAATTCTTAGAAAGAGGATTAAGATGAGAAATATAAAAATGATAGTAGCATATGATGGTTCAAGATACAAAGGTTATCAAAAATTAGGCGATAATGACATGACTATACAAGAAAAGCTTGAGTCTGTCTTAAGTAAAATGGCCAATGAAACTATTGAGATAATTGGTTCTGGGAGAACTGATATGGGAGCACATGCAAGAGGTCAAGTTATAAACTTTAAAACAAATTGTATGGATTCAGTAGATAAAATTCAAAAATATCTATATGAATATTTGCCAGAGGATATAGTTGTAAAAACTGTTGAGGAAGTTGATGAAAGATTTCATTCAAGATACAATGTAAAATCAAAAACTTATTTATATAAGATTGATAATAATAAATATCACAGTCCTTTTATGAGAAAGTATGCTGCACACATAAGTAAAAAATTAGATTTAGATAGAATGAGAAAAGCAAGTGAGTATTTAATAGGAGAACATGATTTTACTAGCTTTGCTTCTTCTAAGTCTAAGAAAAAATCTAATGTAAGAGAAATTTACTCAATAAATATAAAAGAAAATGATGATATTGTAGAAATATATATAGAGGGAAATGGATTTTTATATAATATGGTAAGAATAATAGTAGGAGCATTAATAGATGTTGGCCTTAAAAGAAAAGCACCACAAGATGTTAAGCATATGCTTGAGTCGAAAGACAGAAGCAAGTCATCAGACACCGCACCAGCTAAAGGACTATGCCTTTGGAAAGTAAAATATGAGTAAGCTTAAAGAGAAAATATTTTAAAAAGAAAATAAATTATATAGTTGACATAAATGGAAAAATAAACTATTATATATTCTATAAGAGATGTCTAAAAAATTTGATATTTAAATCCGATGAAAAAGAGAGTAACTTTTATGTATTTTATAGAGAGCTGAGGATGGTGGAAGCTTAGCAAATAAGTATTAGTGAAAAGAACTTTGGAGGATGCTAATTGAATTTAGTATGTTAGTAGGTAATCTCGCCTTAAGAGAAAGAGTGGATAAGTTTATCTTATCAATTAGAGTGGTAACGCGGATATATTTCGTCTCTTGGTTTTTCCAAGAGGCGTTTTTTAATATATTTATTTACTAATATGTATTTAGTAGTTATACATTTACTGATTGATTAGCTAAGTTTATCAATAAGAGTGGTACCGCGGATATTTCGCCTCTTAGTATTTAAAAATACTGAGGGGTTTTTTTAGTATTAAAATGATTTTATAAGAATCTATATTTTTAAAGTCATTAAATATTAAGAGTTTCTATTAAAAAATAAAAAATATAAAATTATAATTTAAAATTGGGAGGAATTAACAATGAAGGAAAAAGTAGTATTAGCATATTCAGGAGGACTTGATACATCAATTATAATACCTTGGTTAAAGGAAAATTATGAAGATATAGAAGTTATAGCTGTTTGTGGAAATGTAGGTCAAGAAGATAAAATGGAAGATGTTTATGAAAAAGCTTTACAAAGTGGAGCATCAAAAGCCTATGTAGATGATATAAGTGAAGAGTTTGTGACGGAAACTATATTTAAAGCTGTAAAAGCAGAAGCAAAATATGAAGGAAAATACTTATTAGGAACTTCTTTAGCAAGACCTATAATAGCTAAAAAATTAGTTGAAGTTGCTCATAAAGAAGGAGCAAAATATATATGCCATGGATGTACAGGAAAAGGTAATGACCAAGTTAGATTTGAAGCTACAATTGCAGCCCTTGACCCAACTATAAAAGTTATAGCTCCTTGGAGAATATGGGATATAAAATCAAGAGAAGATGCTATAGATTATGCTGAGAAACACAACATAAAAGTAACAGCAACTAAAGCTAAAATATATTCAGTAGATGCTAACCTTTGGCATGTATCAACAGAAGGTGGAGACATAGAACATTTACAAAATGAACATAAAAAGGATGTATATAAACAATGTGTAGACCCTGAGGATGCATGTGATGTAGCTGAATATGTAGAGGTTTATTTTGAAAAAGGTGAGCCTAAAAAGATAAATGGTGAAGAATTATCTCCAGTGGCATTAATTCATAAATTAAATGAGTTAGGTTGTAAGCATGGAATTGGAGTTATAGATATAGTTGAGAATAGACTTGTTGGTATGAAATCAAGAGGTATATATGAAACTCCAGGAGGAACAATTCTTTATGAAGCACACAATATTTTAGAAAGTGCTACTTTAGATAAAGACACACTACACTTTAAGCAAATGATATCTTACAAATATGGAGAGCTTATTTATAATGGATTATGGTACTGTAAATTAAGAGAATCTATAGATGCATTTATGGAACAAACTCAAGATAATGTTACAGGGACAGTAAAAGTTAAACTTTACAAAGGTAATATAAAACCTGCTGGAATATTTACTGAAAATGCACTTTATGATGAAGGAATATCTTCTTTTGGAGATAGTGAACTTTATGACCATAAAGATGCAGAAGGATTTATTAATTTATTTACTTTACCACTAAAAATTAGAGCTATGAAGGCTGGGAAATAATAGAATATAGTAAATTAAAATTATTAGAGTATATAAGAAACGTTTTTTAGTTTTTTATATACTCTTTTTTATATAAAATTATTATATTATTTGTAATAATTTATTTGATTACAATACAAGAAATTTTAAAACTTATTTTTCTCAAGATTTTCTACTTATTTACAAGCATTAAAAGTCTAATTTTATTATAAGTTACACAATATGAATACTTATTTTTGAATTTTGCCATTGACTCTCACATTATAGGAGGGTTTATACTAGGTTTAATTAAAAATATACATGAAAAAGCTACTAATCGTAGAAGGCAATAACCATATCATTTGAAATTATAAAGATATAATTTATGAAAACACTATTAATTCCATAATGAAATTATTTATAAATGGAGGTAAATTAAATGAGGAAAATAATTGAAATAAAGCACCATTTACATGATTATGAATGTATGTGGAATGGTATAGAAGATATATATATGAATAAAATGGGTGAATCTCTGCCAAATGATTTTTTCTTTTTATTATCAGGTTTTGGCTCGTTTTGTTATCTAAAAACAAATAAAAAAGAATTAAAGAGAATGGTTGCTTTGGGGGATGGAAGAACCAAAAAAATGTATGAATTTTTAGCACCTATTGTTGGTTTTGAATATAAACACTATGAGTTTAAAAAGTATGAACAAGCTTTAAAAAAAGCAAAATCAGAAATTGATTCTGGTTATCCAGTTGTTTTAGGAGCCTTAGATATGTATTATCTGCCATATTATGAAAAATTATATCATAAAGAGCATATTCCTTTTCATTATGTGCTTATGGTAGGGTATGATGATATAGAAGAAAGAATATATTTATATGATTGTGGGATAACTGATTTAATCTCTATTTCTTATGATGAACTATGTGAATGTATGAATTGTAGTTATCCTGGATTAAGCAAAGCGAATACAATTTGTACAGTTAGAATGAATAGTTCAAAGAATAAATATCAGATTGCTCAAGAAGCACTCGCTATAAAGCGTGATATGTTTTTAAATCCACCTACAGGGTTTTTAGGATATAAAGGTTTTGAAAAGTTTATCAAAGAATTGTCACAATGGAAACATGAACTGGAAAAAGATGACTATGATAGGATTTTAGCTAATATGGTTATGTTTTTTGGAACAGTACCAACTATTCCAAATGCAATCAAAGGAATTGAAGAACCAGATAGTGTCGAATTTAAAGGTGGTTTTGATAAAATGAGCAAGATGCTTAAATCTATTGGAACTGAATACAAAAATGACTGTTGGGTAGAAGTAGCAGAGATTTTTGAAGAAAGCGCAATTATAATTGAAAAAATATCTAATATAATAATAGATTATTTATTGAATAAGGCTGATGAAACTGAAAAACTTCCTTTACTATTTTCCGAAATTTTGAAACAAATGAAATCTGGATACTTAATGTTAGGTATATGAATATAGAACAAGATTTCTTTTTAATAAAAAGTATATTAACTAGATAATCAAAATTTAAATATGAAATGAGTTCAAAAAATCAAATTATATATTTATAAAGTGTTGACTCTAACACCACGTTATATTGTAATATGAAAACATAGTTTGAAAATATTAATAAATACTGATAGGTATATAAATATTTATTAATATTCGTAGCTGTAAAATAAAATTTTGAGGTGAGGCAATGAGAACAGTAAAACAAGTTTCAGATTTGACAGGAATAAGTGTGCGCACATTACATTACTATGACGAGATAGGTTTATTAAAACCAAGTGAAATTACAGAAGCAGGGTACAGGTTTTATGATGATGAAGCTATTAAAACGCTTCAACAAATTTTATTTTTTAAAGAGCTTGAGATACCTTTAAAAGAAGTTAAAGATATAATGTTAAGCCCATACTTTGATAAAATGCATGCTCTAGAAAGTCAAAGAAAGCTACTTATTATAAAACGTAAAAGATTGGATAGTCTAATAGAAATTATAGACAAAACGTTAAAAGGAGAAAATGTAGTAAACTTCAAAGAATTTGATATGAGTGAATATTTTAAAGTATTAGAGGAATTTAAAATAGAGCATGAAGATAAAGTAATTAAAATTTATGGTAGTGTAGAGAAATATAATGAACATATTGAGAAGTTTAAATCTAAAGAAGATGAAATTGCTAAAATGGCTATAAAAATATATGGAAGTATTGAGAAATATTCTGAGGCTATAAAGAAAAATTTTAATAGTGATATATTGACTTTAGCAGAACAATTTGATGAATTTAAAAAAGACTGTTTGGAAGATAATCATCCAAAATTAAGTGAACTATATAAAATACTTGTAGCAGATTTAAATAAAAATCCTTTATCAAAGGAACTTCAAAAAATTGCTAAAGAGATAACAGATACATCTAAGAAAGATTATGAACTTTTTAATATGGAGTATGGAGATGATAATTGGTATAGCATGGTGCAAAATTATTTACTAAATCCTATATGGATAAAAGAAGTTGATAAAAAGTATGGTAATGGAGCGTGTAAATTTATTGGAGAAGTTTTGAAGAGTTATTTAGGTAATAAACAACCCAAAATAAACATATTATATGAAAAGCTTGTGGCAGACTTAAGTAAAAATCCTTCTTCAGAAGAGATTCAAGATATTGTTGGAGATATAGTATATGAAATTAACCGAATGAATGAATTTTACAAGATAGATGAAGGAGAGAATCATTTAGATTATTTGTCAGAACTTTATTTACAAAATTCTAGCTATATACAGGTGACTGATAAGAAATATGGTAAAGGAGCATCCAAATTCATTGGAGAAGCTCTAAAAATTTATTCTGATAGTAGTAAATTGTAAATAAACAAATAAGGATATAGAATTATTACTTTATCTATATCCTTATTTGTGACTGTTAAAATATATAATTTATATCAAACTTAACACTTTCAACAATATTTCCTAAATATGTTTTTATGCTTTCAACTTCTTCTAAGGATTTTAATTTATTTTCAGTATAAATTGCTTTATCAAGAATATTAAATTTTAGACCTATTTCGTCAAAGTATTCATGATTTAAAACTTTATACCAATGATTTCTTTCTTTAGACCATCTAGTAGATATAGAATCAGCTTCTTTTTGAGCTTTTTCCCATTCTTCATTTTCTATAGATTTCTCTAATATAGACATATTGTTTTTGTAATCTTCCGTAAAATCATATAGTTTATTATTAACATAAAATCCAAATAGCATAAATAAAACAGCCCATAGTATAACAAATGTTGTAGATTTCAATATTAATCACCCTTCTTATTTTGAATAAATATTTTGTCATTTTCATCTAAAACACAAATAAGAACATCTTTAAAAGTTTCTATGTGGTTAGACTTTAAGATACCCATTAACCAGTTAGTATCTTTTTCAGCCATATCAAGATTTTTATTTATTATTTTACCATCCAAAATAAGTGGAATTGGTAAATGGTTAAAAGCTCTTGGAGGAGTACTATTATAACTTGATGCTGGAACCACACTTAAATTACCATCAGTCTCTAAAATAGCATATTGTACATCTTTTATGTTGAAGTAACCTTGAATTCTCAATTGTTCTAACAACTCATCTATACTAACTCTTTCTTTTTTAAGTTCATTATATACAATCTTTCCTTTGTCAATTAAGACAGAAGGTTTACCTGATAAAAATGAACTTAATTTTCTGCTTTTTAAGGATAAAAATGAAATTAGAGTCTGCATAATTACAAGGCCAGTTATTGCTGCAACACCATTTATAATTGGTATATTATTATTTTCCATTGGGACGGATGCAACTTCTGCAATTAAAAGTGTTATGACCAAGTCAAAACAGTTCATTTCAGCGATTTCACCTTTTCCCATGACTCTAAGTGCAATCAACACTGTTATGTATAATATAATACTTCTTATTAATACCACTGTCATATCTATCAATTACTCCTTTAAAAAATATTTATACTAAGTTAGTATATCCTATATAAAAAAAATAATTCAGATTATAAAAAATACCTTAAACAATTGAATTCAATCATTTAAGGTACTCTTGATAATCTCAATATTAAATTTTTTATGGATTTTCTATTACTTTTATTTATCTTAACTACAGATTCAACAAAATTCTTTTTATCACCTAATTTCAATACAAAATCAGGATATTCTTCAAATTCATTGAGCTTTATTAATTTAAAAGAAGAAGATAAGTTTTTGAAGTTGATAATTTTAGAATTATTTACTAATACACTTCTTTTTTTAAAATAAATGTCTTTTTTACTTATATTTAATATATTGAATATTTGTTTAAGATACATTATTATATCTTCTGGAGTCTTATCAAATTTAAGTTCAAAATTTTCATCCTCAAAATAGGGAATATAATATAAAGGATTTTTAATAGGAGGCAGTTTATTGTATAATTCTTCAAGTGTATTAGTATCTTTAGGATAGTTAAGGTAAAAGCATTTACATACATTCATTAAATCCAGAGCATCTGAAAGTGAATTATGTTTAATTTCTCCCTCTACAGAAAAAATCTTTTTCATATTTAGTAAAGATAGTTGCTTAGATAAGACTCTATTTTTATATGTAATATGCTGAGATATAAAAGGTTGAATATCAATCATCATATTGAATAACTCTAAGCAGGTACCCGCATATTTATATACTCTAAAGGAATTTAGAAGACCAGCAATATCAAAATCACCCCAATTATATATTGTAACATCGCTAAATTTTTTAAACCATTTGAAAAAATCATCCATAACATATAAAAGATTAGGAGCATTATTAATTTCTAACTGGTTTAATTTAGTGAGTTTTTTACACTTAAATGAAAGTATTTCATTGTATTTTGGTTTAACTAAAGAATAATAATCATCAACTATATTAAAGTCATTATCTACCAAAACACAACCTATTGAAATCAATTCAGCTCCACTATATTCTAGCTTGTATTTATTATCATCTAATATATTAAATTCAAAGTCTATAAATAACTTGTATTTCATAAATTAAAAGCACATCCTCATAGATATTTATTTAATGAGATTAAGCGTCATAAGAATCAATTGATATAATGATTCTGAACATCAAAGGCTCATTACAACTTTTATTTATTTCGTAATTTAAATCAAAGGAATCTTTTAAGATAGAATTTATAAGTATTCTTTCCCAACCTATTTTTAGATTAACCTTAGCTTCTAACAATTTAGTTTCTATCTTTTTAAATATTTCTATATTCGCGGGTATTATACTGAGTTCAATATTACTTTTAAATGGGTTAGATTTTAAATCAGTTATAAGAATGTTCTTTAATTCTTCTGTAAGTTCAGAGATTAAATTATTGCCTATATATTCTTTAATTATTTCTTCTCTAATTTCTCTTAAATTTAGCAACATTAACACCTACTACTTGTATTATAATATGCAAAGTATAGTAAAATTTGATTAAGTTTTTTTATTATACTTGCAATAGTAGCTTTTTCCTTTCTGTTTATTTTTATATGATTAATCCATATTAGAAAACTACTAATATGCTTATAAAGAATAGTTTGTTGTATGTTAAAAATAAAAACTGTTAGTCTTTCAGAGAATAAAAGCTATGTAAAAGTGAAGATTATAAAATAGAATCATAAATATAAGATGTTTTATTCTCTGAATTTTTTGGTACTAAATTCTTAATTTGTTATTTGCCAATTCCTTTTTCTGATAATTTTTCTAGCATATCCTTAGTCATTTTATCTAAATCATAATTAGCTTTAAAACTCCATTCATTTACAGCACTGCTACTATCTAATGAATTAGGCCAAGAATCAGCTATACTTTGTCTTACAGGGTCTACATCATACTCTATTGTAAAATCGGGTATGTATTTTTTTATAGAATCAGCTATTTCTTCAGGAGCAAAACTCATAGCAGTGATATTAAAAGCATTTCTATGAATAAGTTTTTCAGCTGGAGCTTCTATTAAATCTACTATAGATTGAAGAGCATCAGGCATGTACATCATATCCATTTTTGTACCTTCTGCTATGTAAGACTTATATTTTTTATTTTTTAATGCTTCATAATATATGTCAACTGCATAGTCTGTAGTTCCACCACCAGGAGGAGTAACGTAAGAAATAAGACCAGGAAATCTAACTCCTCTAGTATCCACTCCAAATTTTGAATGATAATAATCACATAGTAATTCACCAGATACTTTAGTTACACCATACATAGTATTAGGTCTTTGTAGTGTATCTTGAGGAGTCATGTTTTTTGGAGAATTTTCACCAAATGCAGCTATTGAACTAGGTGTAAAAAACTTACAATTCAATTCTCTAGCTATTTCAAGACCATTTATCAATCCATCCATATTTAAATTCCAAGCTTCTAAAGGTTTACTTTCTGCAACTGCTGAAAGCAGAGAAGCTAGATGAATTATAGTATCCACATCATATTTTTTTGCGATTTCAAAGAATCGATTTTTATCTGTGACGTCTAATATTTCAAATATACCAGATTCACATACAGGATTTCCTTCTTTTGTTCTTCTTGAGCTAGCAATTACATTTTGTTCTCCATATTCATTTCTTAGCTTGAGTGTTAATTCTGAGCCTATTTGTCCTAATGCACCTGTTATAAGTATTTTTTTCAATTTGCTAACCTCCTTAGAGTTTAATTTGTGTATTATTGCTTATTTTTATTTTAGCAAATCTTTTGTTTAAATACAAAGAATTAAACTACTTAATGCATTACTTAATTTAATAAATTATAATAAATGTTTCAGAGTTTAATGTAATAAATATCAAAATTAAGTATATAGCATATAGGTAAGACATAGTAATAGTAACGTTTATATATATTATTTATGAAATTGTTTTTAAAGATAGGTAAAGTACAAAGAGAGTCAAAGTGGACAGTGGATTAAGTTTAAAAAGTAATATTTATAAGATTACTTTTGTTTAAATTCTAAATTTATTCTAATGTACTTCACATATATCACATATATAAAGTTTAAAATTACTACAAAGATAAGTATTAAGTAAGATTAAAAATTAAATTAATTTGTATAAAAGTTTAAAGGAGATAAATTTATATGTTATATAGAGTTGATAGAGATAAAATATCTAATATTGGAATACTGGAATGTGCTACATTAATAAGAAAATTAGCACAAAAAATAGCTAAGGAAAAGGGCATAAAGGAACAAGAAGCATGGAATGATGCTGTTAGTGTATATAAACAAAAGTATAGGTATTTAGTTTAAAGAATAACTTTGATATATCCTTCCCATAAAATCTGAGAATAAAAATTATATGTTTTTATAAGCGTATTTCTTATTAAATTAAATCTTAATGAGGTATAAATATAGAGTATGTGACTAAGTCACAGAAGTCAAAGTAAATTTAGGATATAATATTAAGATATAACAAAGATGTTTCTACAAATAAAAAAGTATCATAAGTATTGAACTGAGTATAAATGTTGTTTTTAGTTTAGTTGTAACTTATTGTAGTTTTTTGTTAAACATTGTTTTGTAATATTTGAAGTATTAGACAATCAAATGAATAAAATTATGAATTTTTTGAAGTAAATACAATTCTAAGTTTATAGTCATAATAAATATTATATAAAAAGGTTAATAATATTTTATTTATACACTATGAGAACACGTAAACTAAAATAAAAATTGAAAGGAAGTATAAAAATGACAAGACCATCAATATATCATAGCCAAGGATACACTTGTGCAGAAGCATTAATAAAATCTTATAATGAAGAACATGAAACAGATATACCAATTTCAATAGGAAGTGGTATGGGAGTTGGAATTACTGTAGGGAGTGTCTGTGGAGCTGTAAATGCAGCAGTTGTTATAATAGGATATTTAAATGGACGAAATAATAACTTAGATGAAAATATGGCAAGAAAGTATTCAAGAGAATTAATGAATAAAGTAAGGGCTAAATACAGTACAGAAATATGTGCTTCATTGAAAAAAAATAAAGTAAGCTGTGGTGAAATAATAAATTTCACATATGATGCCTTAAATGATATACTAGAAGATCAAAAATAATCTTGAAAAATGAGCATTTCCCATTTAGGGGAGTGCTATTTTTTATTAGATAAATATTATTTTCTTTTAATATAATTTTTAAATCAATTTGATTATATTTTAGCCAATATAATTTAATATAGAAAATATTAATTGACAAGAAAAAATATACTATGCTAAATAAAAATAAATTATTTAACATAAAGAGAGTAGATATAATTATGTCTATAAGATTGTAGAAACTAATAAAAAAATATATTAATTATAAAGAAATATATAAGAAAATAAAAGAGTTAATGAATATAATATAAAGTAAAAAAGTATAAAATTATATAATACTCTTATAAAATAAAGAAAAAATAGAAATTTCCTATAAAATACATAGATTATGACATAATATGGTATAATTAGTAAAAATATAGAGATTGGAGGAATTAATTTGTTTATAGAGGAAGAATTAGAAGGATATATAATAAAATGTAAAATATCTGAAGACTTTAAAGATAGACCTGAATATAGTGATGAAGAATTTTATGTTACAATCTATAAAGATGAAAGTTCTGACTCTGGGTATTATGCTTTGTTAGAAAATAAGGATGAAAAAGTAACATGGGATGGAAAAGTTGTTGCTAATAATATTTTAAATAGACTTTGGGTTGTAGTAGATAAGGTTAGAGCTGGTTAATCATGTAATTATATAGTATTTATGATATTTTAAATAAATTTTCAGATATAGAGGACTAATATGTAATAAATAAGAAAAGTTATTCAATTGTGGAGGGTTAATTAAATGGAATATAGTTATAGTAAGATGCATCTGCAAAAAGGGGATATTGTAGAAGTAAACTTGGAGAAACAAGCTAATGTGATATTATTAGATCATATAAATTATGTTAAATTTAAAAATCAAAGAAACTATGATTATTATGGTGGATTTGCTAAGAAAACTCTATGTAGAATGAAAGTTCCTAATACAGGAACTTGGTATTTGGTTGTAAATGAAAATGGAAATAGTGGTATAGTAAACTTTTCAATTAATACAATTCAAAATTAATTTAATACTAAAAGGCTTGGATTAATATCTAGGTCTTTTTATTGTATCATGGTTTATATATAAAATTATCTTAATAAATATTAAAAAGAGTGTTGATATATAATTAGAATAAAATAAGTATACAGTTTTGATAAAGAAAGGATTTATAAAGATGCATTAAAAATTTATCTTTATAAATCCTTTGTGTCTATATCTATCTGGCATATGATTACTATATTATTTTTATATAGATTATTTATATACGCTAAATATACTCTTAAAATTTAAATTAAAAATACTCTTATTAACACTGAGCTCCACCTTTAAGATGTAAAGGAGCATCAAGTATAGCTTGCTTTCTTTCCAATACAGAATCTGATAAAAGCATTTCTATAAATTTATCAACACCAATTCGATCAATCGTAATTCCAAAGCGTTCACCTGTTTTACCTTGTTCTCTAAATAAAAGAAGAGTTTTTTCAATTAAAGTCATAAGTTCTTCTTTTGAAAATAGTTTATCAATTTGTGTTCCAGGGCGAACAGATTTGCCCCATTTTCCTCCTATGTATATTTTGTAGCCAGATTCTTTTTCTTCAATACTATCAAAATTACAACTTTCTATACATTTACCACAGTTATTGCACAAATTATTATCTATTTCAAGCTTTCCTTTATTTGTTAATTTAGCGGCTTTGACAGGACAGACTTCCATAACAGAACATTTTTTGCATCCAACACATATTTCAGGGTCATAATCAGGTACACGTTGACCAACAATTCCAAGGTCATTTAAGTCAGGTTTAATACAATTATTAGGGCATCCACCAACACCGATTTTAAATTTATGAGGTAACTTTACATCGTACCATCCTTTATAAAATTCTTGATGAATTTCAGCAGCTAGTGCTTGTGTATCAATCAATCCATGAACACAAACAGTTCCCTTACATGCTACAACAGGACGAACTCTTGAACCTGTTCCACCTGTGATTAAATTTTCACTGGCAATGAATTCACTTAAAGCTTCAATATCTTCAAATTTTACACCAGGTAATTCTACTGTTAATCTAGTAGTAAATGCTACTTGACCATTTCCAAATTTTTCAGCAGCCTCAGCAATCTTTTTCGTTTGTGAGGTATTGATTACTCCATTTACAGTTATTATACGTGCAGCAAAATGTTCTCCATCTCTACTTGGTAAAAAGCCTCTACCTTTTAATTCCTTTTTTTGTTCTGTTGTAATCTTATTCATAATTAATCCTCCATTGCTTTAAGATTTGGATAAAATAGTATTCCACCTTCAAGGACTTTTGTATTTGTATAACCAAATCGTCTTAAACGATTTTGAGCCATGTAGCTGTTTTTACCTTTTGCACATAGAAGAAGAATCTTTTCATCTTTAGAAAGACCTTCAATTTCTCCATTAATTTCACCAACAGGTAAATAACGTAGGTTAGGAATAGAAGGGGCTTTTGAAACATCAAGTTTAGTCCAGCTATCAAAATCTTCAATTTCATCAAGTAAAACACTATCGAGTTCTCCATCAAGTTTATTTTGTAACACGTTTACTGCCACTACAAAAGGATGAATAGCTGTTGAGAAAGGTGGTGCATATGCAAGGTCCATACTTTCTAATGAATAAAGGTCTGCTCCCAAAGTTATTGCAGTGGCAGCTATATCTACTATCTTATCAGTTGCACCAGGGCCCATAACTTGAACACCTAATAACTTTCTAGTATGTTTTTCAGCAACCATTCTTATTATAAAATTAGATGCATCAGGATAATAGTGAGCCTTATCATCAGTAGCTATAGTAACAGAACAAACATCATAACCTTCTTTTTTAGCTGACTCTTTACTTAAACCTGTTTTTCCTACATTAAGTTCTGGCAATTTGACTACAGTTGTTCCAAGAACTCCTTTATAAGTTTTAGATTTTCCAGCTATATTTTGAGCACAAATTCTACCTTCATGATTTGCAGATGAACCCATAGGTGACCATGTAGGTTTATTTGTCAAAGCATTTTTTACACAAGCACAATCTCCAACTACATATATATTTTCATCAGCTGTAAGCATAAATTCATCAGCTATAAGTGTTTTGTTTGGAGCAAATTCTAAATCTGTATCATTTAAAAAGGCTGTATTAGGATGAATTCCAACTGACATAACCACTAAATCTGTTTTAATAACTCTATTTTTGGTACGAAGTTTTTCTACTTTATTTTCACCTTCAATTCCTATAACTTGGTCGCCTGTGAAAATCATAATACCTTTATCAGCTAGGTGATTTTCAACATATTCAGCGAAATCGGTATCAAATCCAGGCATAACATGTTCGGCCATGTCAATAACACTTACACGTATACCCATAGCAGAAAGATTTTCAGCAATTTCAAGACCAATAAAGCCTCCACCAATGACAACAGCTCTCTTGACTCCATTTTCGACAGTATCTCTTAATGCTATTGCATCATTTGGAGTACGCATGAAGAATACTCCAGATAAATCGATTCCAGGTATTGGTGGTTTTATTGGGTCTGCTCCTGTGGCAATTACAAGTTTATCATAACTAATAGTTTCTTCTTCTCCTGTTGAAATTCTTTTCAAAACTACTTGTTTTGATTTTCTATCAATAGATGTAACTTCAACTCCACATCGAACTTCTGCTCCTGTTAGTTTAGAAAAGCTCTCAGGTGTATTTACAATTAAAGATGATTTATCTTCAATAACCTTACCAACATAATATGGTAAGCCACAGCCTGCATAAGAAATATGTTCGCCTTTATTGAGGATTGTAACAGAACAATTGTCACCCATTTCACGTTTTATTTTTGCAGCAGTTTTTGTTCCAGCAGCAACTCCACCTATAATTAATACTTTCACAATATCACACTCCAATCCTTTTTATAACTCTATGCTAAAATTATAGTTCTTGACAATGTATTTGTAAAATACTAAAATGTTAATAAAATCATAAGTATTTACTAATATTTGGTAAGGTCGTGATAATATGACTATTCGTAGCCTTGAGATATTTGTAAGGGTTGCTGAATGTGGCAAAATGAGTGAAGTTGCAAGAAATATGTATATTACACAGTCGTCAGTTAGTCAAGCTATTTCGGAAATAGAAAGAGAGTATGGAGTTAAATTATTTGATAGAATTTCAAAAAAACTATACCTAACTGAAGCAGGAAAAAAGCTTCTAGGATATGGAAAGCATCTTTTATCTATAAATGAAGAGATGATTGATTGTATGAAACATTGTGCTAAAAATATTAGAATAAGAGTTGGAGCAACAGTAACTGTTGGTACTTGTGTGATAAGCCCAATAATATTAGAGTTATATAAAAGAAACCCTTTAGTGGAACCTGAAGTGTTTGTTGAAGATACAAGTCTAATTGTAAAAAAATTACTTAATAGTGAATTAGATATTGCAATTGTAGAAGGAAAGATTAATCATCCAGATATTGTGATAAAAAGCATTATTAAGGACCACCTTGTACTTGTATGTTCCAATAAGCATAAATTTTACAATCGAGATTCAGTAAAAGTTTCAGAACTTTCAAACCAGCCATTAATTATGCGTGAACTGGGAAGTGGAACAAGAGCGCAATTAGAAAATCAATTGAAAGAATTAAAAATACCAATGAATATTAGATGGTCATGTTATAACTCTGAAGCTATTCTAAGAGCAGTTACAGATAATTTTGGTATTGCTGTTATATCTGAACTTCTTGTTGAAGATTACGTAAAGAAAAATCTTTTATGGTCTTGTGATATTGAAGGCATTGACTTATGCAGGACATTTGATATTGCATATCATAAAAATAAGTTTTTTACTGAGAATATAGCATCATTTTTTGATATTTCAGTAGAGTTTGGGAAAAAAGAAATGAGAAAAAAGATTAGGAGGTAGCAACTAAGTATAGTTGTTACCTTCTTTTTCATATCTAAAGTATATTCATAACTACAAAGTTTTGAATTTAGAAGTTGAGTGGTTATTATGTCATATTTATTGTTTTACTATTTTTAATTTGCAGCAACTAACTAAATAAATAACTGCATAAGAGGGCTAATCCATTTATTTTTGTGATGTGCACAGACAGCTGTGATAGTTTTACTACTTAAATCTGTTTTAATTTCACATAAATCTCCTGATTTAATTTCACTTTCTATTGTAAATGTGGGGAGATAAGATATACCCATATCATTTTTTACTAAATTTTTAATTGTTGGTATACTCCAAAGTTCAATTGTATGGTCTAAAGTAATATCCTTTTCTCGTAAATATGTCTCAAATATCTGTCTAAAAATGCAGTTTTTCTCATCTATTATAAATGGTATTTTTAATTGTTGATTGTGTGTAATTCAGTTTGTCTGCCGTTTTTGAAAAGCTACCTTCTTCAACAATAGTCTTAAAAGTTTGCAGATATTTAAGATACATGTTTTCCTCCTAGATAGTTAAATAATTTTAAAGTATAACTTTAAATATTTAATTTAAAGAATTATAATATAAAAGAATTGTAATTACAAGTGTTGAGAGAAATTTTATTATATTTTTTACCTTCTAAAAATAAGAAACTTAATTGTTAAGATATTTGTGAGGTTTGTGTATCCAAAATAATAATATTATTGCAAATAGAGGACTAAACCAAAATGCTAGTAAAGTGTAAAGACTAGTATTTAAAGTATTTTTAGTCGAAACTCTATTACAAGCGATTAATAGTATTATAGACAAAATATGAGCAATAATTTCTAATATGTTTGAACTAAAGTCTTTAAAAAAGACTAAAAAAGAAAAAATATAAGAGATACTCATACATATAAAAAAACAATAATTCAGTATTTTAAATTTTAATAGTTGTTTTTTATTATCATTGATTGTCATAAGTATTCCTAAAATTATAGACAGAATGATAAATGTGTTTGATTCTTGCAAATAAGAAAAGACAGTCATAAATTTATTCTCCTAATATTAACTATAAATTGTAAAAAAATAATCTAAATACCTAATAATTGAATAACCAATGAAATATGTAAATAAATAAAAAAGAAACTTTTTAAATCCATTTAATTTGAAACTTTTTTCTATCTTTTGACAAATGGAATTTATCAGAATGAAAACAAAAATCGCAATTAAAAAAGTTATTAAATACTTTAACATAGGATAATAGTCCATAAATAATTACCTCATAAATTAGTATAACTCTAGAGTAATATGAGTTGTTAATAATAGCAATCAATTTTGCAGAACTGTAAATAAATTGAAATAAATTATTCAAAAGGAAAAGGAGATATGGATTATGGATGAAAATTTAAGTAAAGAAATCAAAATGCTATGAACTATAGAAGTAGAAAAAATAAGATTATTAAATAATTCAGTTATCAATAGTAAGATTATTAATATGTTATATCTCAAAATAAAGGAATTTGAATTACCCATTTTTTCATGAAAAGCTTGAAAATGAGACTATTTAGAAACTATCCTGAGATTTTTTATTGATAATTATGTAAGATAATAATATTGTGGAAATGAAGAATTTTACTATCAAAACTAAATATATACTAGGCTAGAATTAAGAGATTACTCTAGCTTATTGAACTGACTAGGCAGGGTGTGAGGATGCTGTTATTTATTAAAAGAAGCAATGAAGTTAAAGTTAATACCACATAATAAAATTGTATCATTTGAAGATAATTTATCAATAGGTAATATTTCAGATGTAAATAATCAGGAATTAAGAGAAAATAATCCTAAATTATTATTTAACCTAAATTTACTAGAAGATAGAAAATTAGTAAAACATAGAGATATAATAATATGGTATGCAAATAATCCAAGATTTTTCTCTAAAGTCTCAAAGAAATGTTCTGATTTATGTTTAGGTTGTTGTGAAATATTTAGAACTTACATAAAAGATGATACCAATAAGAAGTGGTGTAAAGGTAAAAAATAGATTAAGTCAAAAGGTCATCTTGATAGATGGTCTTTTTTATATAATAAATTAAAAGAAGATGTTAGGGGGATTAAGTTTTTGAACTTATGAAACGAGCAACAAAACTTAATAGGAATTAGCTTTATTCCTTATTGTATGGTATAATATAAAATAGAGATAAGGAAGTGGTTAGTATAGGAATATTAAAAAATGCTGAATTAGTTAGAAAGATAGCACAGAGAATTGCTAGAGAAAAGGGAATAAGAGAGCAAGAGGCATGAAATGATGCTGTTACAGAGTATAAACAAAAACATAGATACTTAGTCTAGAGAATCATCTTGATAGATGGTCTTTTTTTATATAAGAAGTTTGTGTAATAAATTAAAAGTAAATGTAAAAAATATTATACAACTATAATAAGATAAAGTAATGTTTTTAAGGAGAAAAAGATATGCTCAATCAGTTTAATGAATTTCTTGGTAATTATGTAAATATAATTTCTGTAATTGCATCATTTGCAGCAATAGCAGCCTTAATTATATCAATTATGGCTTTTATGGAATCTAATAAACAAGCCAAATTGATATTAAAATATAGAAGAAATAATGAGAATAATATGGCGGGTGATTATTATGAGAATGGTAATGGATATATTAGACTTGATTCAAATAAGTTAGATGATAAAGCTAATATTTATGCTGAAATTCATAGTAATAACTTAGTTGATTTTGTAATAGAAAATAAAAGTACTATTGTTGCAAAAAGCCCCATATTAAGTTTGAAATTTATTAATATGGAAGTAGATATTGGAGAAAATAACAATTTTGAACAGATAAATAAAGAACTTAGATGGCACCCAAAAGATAATACTACAATTCATAAAGGAATAAATTTTAGAATAGAACAATTTAATTTTAAAAATTGTATTATGCTTAAAAAAGAAGCTTATATAGAAGTAGTATTATCAGCTGATAACATGGAAACAAAAGAATTTAGGATACCAATAAAGGCGTATTAAAGAACTCAATAACAGGAGTTCTTTTTTTAATTTAATTAATCTTAGTGGTTCTTATAGAGTTATATATTTCTTCCTAACTAAATAATAAGATACTAGTGTTATAATAGATACTAATATCACTGATATTATTGCAGTATCAAATTTTTTTATTAATAAACCCATTATTATGTATTCTAAACTTATTAAATAGTTAAAAAATAGTTCTAGTTTAATAGCTTTTTCTCTGTCTATATTTCCATATTTCAATTCTAACTTATCTAAATATTTTTTCTTGCAATAATTAGCTTTACCTTTAATTAAGTATCTTATTGTAGTTCCTATTGAGAATATTACTCCTATACTTAAAAGTGTATTGTTCCAAAAATCCATATATCATTATCTCCTTTATAATATACTCTATTAATGCTTTCTGTTTTGTCTTAAATATAAAAATATTATACGTATTAGAGTACCTATAAGCACTCCAGCAAGTAAAAAAATAAATAGTCTAATTGTATAAAAGCTTATTTCTTTTTTAGAAATAAATTCATAAGATATACATATTAACGCACCAATACAAAACCCTAGTATAGTACGAAAAGAATTCTTTAAAATATCTTTCATAAATAATCACCAACTCATATTATATTTACTTTTCTTAATCAAAGTATATCAGTAACATAAGTATAAAGAGTGTCTAAAATATTACAAATATTAACAAAGCACATAAAACTATAGTATAAATTGTAATAAAATGAATGAAAATTATCATCCTAAAACATAAGATATTTTATGGTGGTATTAGAATGAGAGAAAATTGAGTTGTATTTGTTTGGCTTAGCCGAACAATGCACACAGTAGATTATTTATATTTTCCAATATATGAAAGGTAGGCAATATGGAAACAAACCAATACAATAGACCACTATAACAATTACAATAGGGATAGTTGGCTTGTATTAAAGTATGGTTCAGTGAGTTTCTAACTACAATGCATTATATTGAGAAGCATATAATATTCAGGAAATAAGATATATATTTATTATTATCTTTCAAAACTATAGGAGAAAGAATAATTTAAGGGCGATAAAATGGAAGCATTAGAAGAATGAATAAAAAGTCAGCAAGAATAAGAGGAGTAGATTGAAAGGTAGCACTTAAAATAGTAGCTACCTTTTTATTTTAAACTACTTATTAACCTATATTAACACCAAAATTTCCACATAATCCTGCAAGCCCATCTTCAAAACCAGAACCTAAGGCATTGAATTTCCATTCTTCATTATGTTTATATAACTCTGCAACCACTATTGCTGTTTCTATACTAAAATCTTCACCTAACTCATATTTGATAAGCTCTTCACTAGTTTCTTCATTATAAATTCTTATATATGAATTTTCAACTTGTCCAAAGTTTTGTCTTCTTGTAACAGCTTCATTTATAGTAACAGTGAATGATATCTTTGCAATGTTTTGTGGTATTTTAGATAAGTCAACGCTTATTTGCTCATCATCACCATCTCCAACTCCTGTTCTATTATCTCCCATGTATTCAACTGCTCCAGAAGCATGTTTTAAATTATTGTAGAATATGAAATCCCCATCATTTGTTACCTTACCATCAGCTCCAGTTAAAAATGCAGAAGCATCTAAATCAAAATCAAAACCACCATCATATTTATTAGTATCCCATCCTAATCCTACCATTACTTTCTTAAGACCTGGGTTAGTTTTTGTTAAACTTACTTTTTGTCCTTTTGCTAAAGTTATACCCATTTAAAACAACTCCTTTTATAATTTTTTTGTTATAGTTAGTATTAACGATATATATCAGTTAATTCATGAAGCTCTTCATTTTGACCAATTCCTAGGGCATTAAATTTCCATTCGTTATTTCTACGATAAATTTCGCCAGCCAAAACGGTTACTTTACCAGAAAAGTCTTCTTGAAGGTTATATTTAAATAATTCTTGTCTAGAATTTGAATCAACTAGCCTTATAAAAGAATTATTCATCTGGCCAAAATCTTGATTTCTTTTTTTAGCTCTGTATATAGAAACTCCAAAAACTATTTTATGTACATATTCAGGTATATCACATAAATTGACATTTATTTGTTCATCGTCTCCTTCACCTCTTCCAGTTAAGTTATCACCAGTATGTATGATAGATTTAGAAGGATGTTTAAGGTGTCCAAAATAAACTAAATCTTTTGATGATTTCATTTTATCTTCACTAGTTAATGCTATTGCAAATGCATCTAAATCATAGTTTTTTTTACCTAATTTGTTCATATCCCATCCTAATCCTACAATTAAATTTTTTACAGGATTAGCATCTTTTACTAAACTTACTCTTTGTCCTTTTTGTAAATTAACACTCATTTTAAGTTCTCCTTTTAATATTTTTAGTTTTATTGACAGTGTTAAATATAATCATCATATTATTTTTATTATATACATATTTAGAGCAATTTGGCTATATTTATGAATCATTTTTATATAAATATCTTATAATCTATAAATATAGGTCTTGTGTAATTTTAAAACACTTTATAGTTAGTAATTACATAGGTGTTTAAGTTTATATTTGCTTTAATTGTTAAAAAAATCAATAAATGATATAATGGAGAATAATAATTATAAAAACTTCTAGTTTGCAGATAAGATTATATGCATAGGAATTTATACAAAGTTGGGAGATAATTATAATGTAATTATAGATATTAAACTAATAAATAATGTGAACTTAGAATAATGAGATAAATCTTAAAATAAATCTAAGTAGTGTATTTTTTGACTGTTTATTGTATGAAAAACAGCAAGCACAATTTTCAAATATAAAAATATAAGTTTTTTATATTTGAAATTTATGCTTGCTGTTTGTTTTTGTGATTATTCTATTTTTTTAAATCCATTTCCTAAAGCTTCATGTATATCTGTAATTATTATAAACGCATTAGGGTCGACACTTTTCACTAATTTTTTTAGTTCGACAACTTCTTTTTTTTCAACTACAACTAAAAGCACATTTTTATTTTCTCCAGTATAAGCACCTTCACCTTTTAGAATAGTTGCGCCTCTATCTAAATCTTCCATTATTCTTCTACTTATATCTTTTGACAGGTCAGATATAATAGTAAATGATTTTGAATAATTAAATCCTTCAATAAGTAAGTCACTAATCTTTACTAAAATGTATAGTGCCACAGTTGAATAAAGTGCAATCTCAACTTGCTTATTTACTATTCCCGATAGTACTACTACAACACAGTCAACAATACCCATCAAAACAGGAATACTAAGTGTAGGGAAATATTTATTCAATAGGAGTGCCATCAAATCGGTTCCACCTGTAGAGCCATTTATTCTAAAAATAAGGCCTTGACCAACTCCCATTAAAATAGAACCAGATATAATTGCAAGATACATATCATTTGTAATATCTAGTGTAGTCATATTTGCAGTAACTTTAAGTGCTATAGTAAGAAAAATTATTCCTAAGACTGTTTTAAAACAATCTTTCTTTGAAAGTATTCTGTAAGCAAATATGAATAGAGGTATATTTAAAAGTAAATTGACAATCCAAAGTTGTACACCAAATAATGAATTTAAAACAACTCCAAGACCTGTTATACCACCAGCAGCAATTGCATGTGGATTAAAAAACATGTTAAGAGAAATTGCCATTAATATACAGCCTACAATTAATATTAAAATTTCTGAAAAAGTTATTCTATCTTTTTTCAATAACATCACTCCTTATATATAGATTATAATATATATTATATAGTTTTTCCAATTTTTAATAAAAAAAATAAAAACATATTATAAAAATAATTTGATTGGAATTTTCTGAAAATTAATGCTATAATTAAAAATAAATTTAAAGGGAGGTTATAAAATGGCTAAACTGACTTTAGAGAAGATAAAAGGAAATACATATTATATTCCACTTCCTACAATAGTAGGTGTATATGTAGATGGAAATAATGCAATTTTAATTGACAGTGGAAATAACAAAGATACTGCTAGACAAATTCTTAGACTATTAGAGGAGCATAATTTAAATCCTAAATTAATAATAAACACTCATTCAAATGCAGACCATATAGGAGGGAATGCATATTTGAAAAATCAAACAAAATGTAAGATTGCTACAACTAAAATAGAAGGATACTTTACAGAAAATCCAATATTAGAATCGGCATTTTTGTATGGAGGGTATCCAAGTAAAGCACTAAAAAATAAATTTTTATTAGCAAAAGAGAGTGAAGTTGATTATATTATACCTTCAAATGGAAAAATTTTAGATACAGAACTTGAAGCGATTTCTCTTCCTGGTCATTATTTTGAAATGATTGGTGTTAGAACTCCAGATAATGTTTTGTTTGTTGCAGACAGTCTTACACCAGAAAATATAATTAGTAAATATCATTTCTTCTTTTTGTTAGATATAGATTCACAATTTAAAACGTTAGAAAAAATGAAAACTCTTAATGCAGATTTTTTTGTTCCAAGTCACTCTGTCAAGACTACAAGTATACAAGATTTAATTGATGTAAATAAAGACAAGATGGAAGAAATAATATCTAATATTAAAAAGGTTTGCTGTGAACCAATTATGATTGATGAAGTCATTGAAAAAATGTGTGATGTGTACAATGTTAAATTAGATGCTAATCAATACGTTCTAGTTGGTAGTACAATACGTTCTTATATAACATATTTATATGAACATAATATGGTTGAGTATGTATTTGATGGTGGCAAGATGATGATAAAAGCTGTATAAATATTGAAAAATATCAAACTATGCAATAAAAATATTTTAATATAAGTATATTCTAAAAAATGGGATAGAAATAAAATTTGCTACCAAATTGCCACAATAACAAACAATGGTAGCAAATAATTTTATAATATATTTAAAAGTCTAAGGAACTTAATTTTTTATTAACTTATAATTGTTTTCTATATTTATCTTAATTTATCTTACATATAGTTTATTGCTTTTATAGAAAAAAGCTGTGCTGGAGGTTTTAAATGCAAGAAAAAATAAAATCTTTATACATTTTAGCAAGTGTATCTGTTATTGCTTTTATATTAGTTTTAGCATGCTTAATTTTTGGTTTAACTGGTACAATTGATTTTTGGCAAGGATGGATATTTCTGACTGCCTTTTGTATTCCAACTTGTATAATTACAATTTACCTGATGATTAATGACCCAGTATTACTTGAACGTCGCATCAAATCAAAGGAAACACGTCCACAACAAATACTTGGTCAAAGTATCGCTGGATTTCTTTTCTTATTTGGATTGCTAGGAGTACCAGCTCTAGACAACCGCTTTGCTTGGTCTAGTATTCCAATTATTTTGACAATAATATCAGATGTACTTATTTTAATTGGATTTATAATTGTATTCTTTGTTTTTCGCTACAATTCTTTTACATCAAAAGTTATAGTTGTTATGAGTAATCAAAAAGTAATTACTGATGGACCATATTCAGTTGTGCGACACCCTATGTATCTAGGTGCTATATTAATTATACTTTTTACACCTCTAGCACTGAATTCATGGTGGGGAATGATTGCTGTAATTCCTTTATGCATAATAGTTGTGTTTCGTATATTAGATGAAGAAAAGTTGCTTAGTGCTGAACTTGATGGGTATAAAGAATATTGTCAAAAAACAAAATATCGTATTATACCTTATATTTGGTAGAGTGCAAATTTTTAGTTTATTAATCGGATTAAATAACTTTGGTAAAAAGTCGAACATTTTAAGCTGTATTTCTATTTATTAATTAATAGTCAAGTAATTAATAAATAGAAATACAGCTTTTTTATATTAAATAATTTTAGGTGAATAGATATTTAATTATAAAATTATGCTATAATTTGTAAGTAAAGAGGTAAATTTATAAAAATTAAAAAAATAATTAATTATAATAAGGGGGAAATATTAGGAATTATGAATAAAAAGTTCAAAAAATTCAGTAAAAAAATAGGTATATCAACTTTGGCTTTGACTCTAATTCTTTTTAATAGTTTAACTGCAATTGTTAATTAAAATCTACAATTATTGCAATTACAACGATTGTAGATTTTATAATTTATCTGTGATACTATTATGATACTATTTGTTTAAAATTTCAAGTTTTTGTGCTATTTCTAGCTGTTTATTAGGGTATAAATGAGAATATATATTCCATGTTGTCTCAACTTTTTCATGCCCTAAGTGTTCAGCTATAGTTAATATATTGATATCCATATTTACAAGTAAGGAAGCATGAGAATGTCGTAAATCATGTACTCTAATTTTTTTCACAGAAGCTAATTCGGCACATCTTTTCAGCTCTAAATTTAAATAAGCTCTTGAAAATTTAAATATTCTTTCATTTTCTCTTAAATCATATAATTTAGAAATATAATCCTTAATTTCATTATATAAAAAAAACGGAATAGTAACAACACGTTTACTCTTAGCGGTTTTTGGAGATGAAATAATATCCTCTCCTTTTAATTTTATATAACTTTTATTAATATTTAGCTCTGTTTCAGAAACATCTTGAGGAGTAATGGCTAGTAGTTCTCCTAATCTTATTCCACTCCAAAATAAGATTTTAAAAGCTATGTTTGCATCATCTTTATTTTCAAATTTAATAAAGTTCTTAAATTCCTCTAAAGTCCAAAAGTTCATTTCCTCTGCACTTTTTTTACCTATACTACCCACTATGCTTGCGTGGTTTTTGTCTAAATTATAGTATTTTACTGCATAGTTTAAAATTGCAACGAGCTGGCTATGTATTGTTTTAATATATGTTTGGCTATAATCACTTTTCAATAATTCATTCTGCCATTTCCGAACATGTATACCAGTAATTTCATTTATCTTTAACTTGCCGAAAAATGGAATAAGCTTCAATTCTATTATATGTTTCTTACCATTCATAGTTGAGGGTTTTAATCTTGTTTCCATATCTGCCAAATATTCTTCTGTAAGGCTTTTAAATGTCATATCTGTACTCATTTGCTTTTGATTTAAAAATTCTCTTTCAAATTCTAAAGCTTCTTTTTTGGTTTTAAAACCTCGCTTAGTTTTCTTTTTCTTATCTCCATTGAAGTCTGTAAAATAGAAGCTAACAAACCAAGTTTTTCTTTCTTCATCTTTATAAGCAGGCATTTGCGTCACCTCTTTAACTATTTAATATTAGTATTTTTATACATTTAATAATTCTTTTTCAAACTTTCATATTCAGGTTTTAACTCAGTATACTTTTTTCCACGTTTCTAATATAATCCTCTCTAATAGCTTTATAACTACAATTATATTACAAGGTTGCTTAATAATAAATCTTTAAATATGAAAAAAGAATTGATTATTTATCAATTCCTTTTTTCATATTATTCAAATGTTTTCTCTCTTTGTCAAAAAAGTATTCTGCTAGCTCAAGCGTATCTATTTCTAAAGCATCAGATAACAGAATTATTTTTGTAGAAGAAATACTATGAATAAATTCATCTTTTTCTAGTCTTGAAATATAACTTTGACTGATTCCAGTCAACTTGCTTAATTCTTCTTGTGTAAGCTGTCTCTTCCTTCGATATTGTTTTAATGATAATGACATATTCATACAAGATTAAATTGTAGTAGTAATAATGGTTATTTTCAATAGTAATAGGCAAAAAAAATATGGTAAATATTGTAAAATAGTATCGGAAATATTCCTCGTACGGATATTTTTCTAGTCGATTTATGTGTTAATATTTAATTAAGAAAGATTAGTATACTAAGAACTTTAATAAAAAGGATTAAAATTTCAAAGATTATTGATATACACAAAAATAGAAAGATACAATAATTACCAAGTTTTCATAGTTTTATACATGCAGAATATATGGTAAAGCAAAACTATATATAAAAAACTGAATATTCAGAAAAAAATTTAGTTAAGTTATTTATAATAAAACAAGGGGGATGGTAATATGCAAGATGAAAGAGAAAAAATGGTTTCTACTATAAAAAAATTAAAAAAAGAATATAAATATGACTATGAAAGTTTTATGAAAATAGTAATATCTTTTTATATAAAATTAAAAGAAAAATGAGTATACATATTTTTATTAGTTATAATAAAAATAATAGAGTTCATGTTATATATGAAAAAGCCTAATAATATTATGTGGTCAAAATGACAGTTATTTAAATAAAAAACATTGACTGACTATGTCAATGTTTTTTATTTATTTATGTTTATTAATTAGAGCATCAAGTATTTTTGTAACAGTTTCTCTATCTTCTTTATCTAATTCGTATATCATATCGACTAATGCTTCTACTTCTTCATCTATCTCATTTGGATATGTTGAATCTTTTTTTAAATCTCTTTTAGAAACTAGATTATCTTCATCAGAGTGATTAGCTTTCGCTAATTTGTTGTCCTTTATGTTATTATCAAGCAAAAAATCTATAGAAACATTAAAATGTTCAGCGATTTTTTTTAGAACCTCAAAATCAGGTTTTCTTTTATTTGATTCATATAAAGATAAAGCTGGCCTGGAAATACATAAATTTTCAGCAAATTCTTCTTGAGTCATCTTTTTCTCTATTCTAAGGCTTTTGATTTTTTCTCCTAACATAATGCACCTCCTTTTAGTTTATTATACTCTACAAAATGTAACATTTCAATTTTGGTAACGATATGTAACTAAAATTTAAAAAAACTCTTGACAGTTACAAATTGTAACACTATAATGTAAATATAAGATGTTACATAATGAAACGAGGTGGAAAAATGAATAACATAAAAAGATATAAATTATATGAATTAAGACACAAACTTGGAATAACACAAAAAAATGTAGCTGAAAACGCAAAAATAAGTAGGTCTTCCTATTCATTAATTGAATCTGGAAGAAGAAATCCAAGTGTAACAGTAGCAATAAATATATCAAAGGCATTAAATGTCTCGTTAGAAGATGCTTTTCCAGATGAAATTTTTTTCGGAAAAAATGTTGCGATATGAAACCAAAAGTAAAATCATAATCAGTAAACACAATATCTAAGAGTAACTGAATATCACAACAATTAAGTATTTTTAATTATAAACTAATTATAGGATGAAATGGAGGAAAACTGAATGTCATATCAATACCAAAATATCTACCAAAAAGCAAGAGAAAATACTGGTCTTACACAAGAAAAGGCATCTGAACTACTAGATATATCAGTAGAGAGTTTAAGAGCATATGAGAACGATAAAAGAATGCCACCAACTACAGTAGTTTCGAAAATGACAGAAATTTATAATAATCAATTTCTAGGATACCAGCACTTAAAATCTAGTACAGGGAATGAATTAATTGATTTACCAAATGTAAAACTTAAAACAATTTCTAATGCAGCTCTAAAACTATACATAGCGATAAGGAATTACCTAAAGTTAGAAGATGATTTTATAAGAGTAGTTGAAGATGATGTGATAGACAAAGATGAAGAAGAAGTTTGGAATATCGGAATGGAAAGTATAGATGATTTACATGAAGCTGTACTAGGTTTAAAGTTTGCAACTAAAGCAAGTAATATTGAATAACACTAAAAATATAGAGAGGAAGATAGTCATGAATGAGCTTATAAATGTTGAAATAAATGAAAATCAAGAACCAATAGTAAATGCTAGAGAATTACATGAATTTTTAGAGGTGAATTCCAATTATACAACTTGGTTTAAAAGAATGTGTGAATATGGATTTACAATAAACGAAGACTTTATTCCAATTTTGGAAGAAAGTACTGGAGGACGACCAAGTGAAAATCATGCGATTAAGTTAGATATGGCAAAAGAAATAGCTATGATACAGCGTAATGAAAAAGGTAAACAAGCAAGACAATATTTTATTAAGATAGAAAAGGATTGGAATAGTCCCGAAAAAGTTATGGCTAGAGCATTAATTGTAGCAAATAAAACAATAGAGCAAAAAAATAAAGAGTTGCAGGAAAAAAGTAAATTTATCAATCAAATAGCATCATCGAAAAATAGTTTACTTGTAAGAGAGGTAGCAAAAATCATTTCTAAAAGCAAAGGGATAGTTATTGGAGAGAAAAGATTATACGAGAAATTAAGAGAATGGGATTTAGTATTTAAGAATTCTACTGAACCAAAGCAAGTTGCAATAGATAGAGATTATTTAGAAACCATAGAAGGTGTTAAGGAGAACTCAGCTGGCACATTTACTTTTAAAACAACTAGAGTTACAGGAAAAGGTCAAGAGTATATTTTAAAAAGATTATTGAAGGAACAAGAAGAACAGCTATCAATGTTAGGTTAGAACTTTAAAATTTAAATACAGAATATTTTGAAAGTAGGTGTTTTAAATGGCAAAAGCAGTAGCTAAAGAACAATTGTTTTATAGGGCAAAAGATATAGCTAAAATTTTAGATGTATGCGAAGCAACCGCTTATAAAATAATTGGAGAATTAAATAAAGAATTAGAAAAAGAGGGCTGGAGAACTTTTTCTGGCAGGGTATCAGTGACTTATTTTAAAGAAAGATATTGTTATAAAACAAAAAGGGGGGCATAAAAAATGGAATGTGTAAATTGTATAGATAGAGAAGTAGTGGAGTTAAACTTGAATAAGGATAATATAAGAAGATGTAATGAGTTGAGTCATTTTGAAGCTGGAAATTGCATTGCAAAGGATGCAAAGATAGCTTTTGAAAGTTTTGATTGTAATTTTAATTGCAATGATGAATATACAAAAGAACAATTAGAGTACATACAGTTAAGAAAAGCAGGTTTTAAAGGATTAATAGAAAAAATCTACAACGAAAAGTTAAATAGAAGAGCAAATTTTGTACCTGTTACAGTTGCAGGACCAGCTAGATATAACTATGAAAAAGCTGATAAACAAATTGATATGATAATGAAACGTAATTTTGAGCACTCTGAGGTTATAAAAAGATTTATTGAAAATACAAAGAAGAATTTAGAAAAAATGACACCTATAGAAAAAATTTTAGAAGCATATCGAACTGGAAGTTTTGAATATGGAAAGGCAATAGAAACAAGTGATATATATGCAATAGAAAAATTGGAAGCTAAATTGTTTTATTTTGAAAATTTACAAAAAGACATGAAAGAAGCAAATAAAAAAGCTAGAAAAGATAAAAAAGAACAGCTCTATGAAGCTTTCAAATTAACGAATAACAATAAAAGAATAAGAGATATTAAAAAAAGGCTTGAAGAAGTAAAAGAACATAAAGAGTTAAGAAAATTAGAAGGGTTTAATTTTAATGGTGGAGAGGTATTTGTCAATTATGACATTGATAGATTGCAAGTATTCTTTGATGAAAAACCAAATTTGGAGTTAAGAACTAGACTTAAAAAACATGGATTTGTATGGTCACCAAGAGAAGTGGCATGGCAAAGACAATTAACTAAAAATGCTATGAGAGTAGCTAAAGATATGTTTCCTAAAGTAACTATATAAAAAAGAATGGGAGTGATTTAGTTGAGTGTAAAAGTACTAATAGTTTATATGCAGTTCTGTAAAGATAAGCAAATAAAAGCAAGTTTTGAGGGTCTTAAAAAATACAATAAGGGGATAGTGATATGAAAATACTTAAAGTAAAATTTCCTACAGAAGTTCTTAAAAGTGGTAAAGCAATAAAAGTGACATGCAAGAAATTTAATTTTGAAAGTGATTGCATAGTAACGCAAGCAAGTAAGTTTAAATTAACAATAATTTATTTTAATAAAAAAACAAAGAAAATAGTAGAAACAGTTTTAACAATAAAGGATGCAATAGACAATGAATATTATATTGAAATATTAAATTAAAAAGGGGGGTAATTATGAATAAATTCGATTTAAAGAAAGTTGAAGTAGGAAATGCAGTAAAGGTAAATTGTAAAAGACTTAATTTTGAAATTGATTGCATTGTAGTAGTAGCAACAGAAAATGAGCTAAATTTAGCTTACTACGACAAAGAAAGAGGATGTATGGAGTATCAAGCTTTAATAACAGAGGATACTCAATATGGTGATTACGAGATTAAAGTTTTATCTTAGGGGGTGTATTTAATGGAATTAGCTATATCAGTTGCAACAAGTCAAATTAAACAAGCAAAGAAAAGCATAAAAGAATTAAAAGCAAAAGAGGATTATGACAAAGACACTCTAAGCTGGTGGGAAGGTGTTAAACAAGCTAGTGAGAATATACTAGAGTTTTTAGAAATAGAAAATAAAGCATAAGAAAAGAGCCATTACGATTGGCTCTAATCAAAAGGTAAATCAAATTTATGTAGCTATATTATAGCACAAGGGGGAACTAAAATGAAAGCAATTTTATTAAAAAGTTTAGATATAGAGAATTTTAAAGGAGTAAAAGAACTTCATATAGATTTTGAAAATGTAACTAATGTGTTTGGAGAAAATGCGACTGGTAAAACAAGCATATTTGATGCTTTTACATGGGTGATGTTTGATAAAGATAGCAAGAATAGAAGCGTATTTGAGATAAAACCTTTGAATAGTAACAATAAGGTTATTAGAGGGCTTGTGACGACTGTAACAGCAGTATTAGAAGTTAATAGTAAAGAGATAAAGTTAACTAAGAAATATGAAGAAAAATGGACTAGAAAAAGAGGGGAATCAGAAGCGACTTTTACTAAAAATGAAACAACTTACATGATAAATGATACTCCAATAAAAAAGAGTGAATATGTAAAAGAGATAGCTGAAATAGCAGACGAATACCAGTTTAAATTACTTACTAATCCATACTTTTTTTCAAATGAACTTAACTGGAAGAAAGGTAGAGAATTAATTCTAAATGTATGTGGAGATATAACAACAGAACAAATTATAGAAACTAAGCAGGAGTTAACCCCACTTATTACAGAGTTTGAAAAGGAAAATAACATAGACAAGATTATTAAAAATAGAAAAGCTACTAAGAATAATCTATCTAAAGAAAAAGAAGAAATCCCAGTAAGAATAAATGAATGTGACAGAGGAATGTATGATGTAGATTTTAAAGAAATTGAAGCTCAACTTAATGCTAAAAAAGCTGATTTAGAAGCTATTGAGGATGAGTTACTAAGTGGCACAAAGGCAAATGAACAGATTTTAAAAGATAAAGAAAAGATATTTGAACTAAAACAAGAGACATTAAAAGTAATACAATCAGCTACTGGAAGAGGTAGTAAAAAAAGAAATGAGTTAATCAATGAAAAGGAAAGTTTAAATTATAATGTCCAAACACTAAGAAATAACCTTATATATTCAGAAAGGGATAGAAAACTAAAAGAAAATTCGAGAGATAAATTAGTTGAAGAAACAAATAGACTTAGAAATGAATGGTCTAAAGAAAGTCAAACAATGTTAAATTTAAGTACTGTGCAAACAGAGTGCCCAACTTGCAAAAGACCTTTAGAGGTTGATGATATAGAAGCAAAGAAAAAAGAAATGTTAGATAACTTTAATTTAAATAAAGTAAAAATACTAAAAGAGATAGGAATATTAGGCAAGTCTAAAGGGGAAGAAGTAGAAAAGCTTAATGCAGAGATTGAACAGCTACAAATGGATGAAAGGGGATACTTAAAAGAGATACAAGAAAAAGCAATATTAATAGATAAAATAAAAAAAGAATTAGAAAATACAAAATCTACAGAGATATATATAGCAGAAGAAGAAAATAGATTAAAACAAATTAGTGTAGAAATAAAAGAGCTAGAAGAAAAAATAAACAATAAAGATGATGAAAAAAACATTGATGAACTAAAAGAAAATAAGAAAAAATTGACGATTGAAATTGAGTCTCTTAATAAAGAACTAGCTAAAAGAGATATTAACAGAGAATTATTAGATAGAAAAGAACAACTATTAGCAAAAGAAAAAGAACTAGGCATAGAACTAGCTCATCAAGAAAAAATACTCAACTTATGCGAGCTATTTATAAAGACTAAAGTTAGTTTATTAGAAAGTAATATAAGTAGTAAATTTAAAAATGTAACATTTAAGCTATTTAAAGAACAAATAAATGGAGGCATTGAAGAAACTTGTGAAGCTTTAATAAATGGTGTGCCTTTCAGCAATGTCAATACAGCAGGACAGATAAACGGAGGGCTAGATATAATAAATACTTTGTCTAATCATTTTGAAGTTAAGATGCCAATCTTTATTGATAACAGGGAAAGCGTGAATACTTTGATTGATATTGATAGCCAAGTGATAAATTTAGTTGTAAGTAATAATAATCCATTAAAAATAGAAGGGGTGAATTAATATGGCGAATGAAATACAAAGACAAGTAAGTGTTAAGAATTTACTATCTACAGAAGCTTATAAGAAAAGATTTAAAGAGGTATTAAAAGACAAGGCTAATACATTTATGGCATCAGTCGTTAATGTATCTAACTTACCAAGTTTAAAAGATGCAGAACCTAATTCAATTTTAAAATCTGCCATGGTTGCGGCAACTTTAGATTTACCAATAGACCCAAATCTAGGATTTTCTTACTTAGTACCTTTTGTAAACAAAGGAGTTAAAGAAGCTCAATTTCAAATTGGATATAAAGGGTTTATACAACTAGCTATGAGGACAGGACAGTATAAAACAATCAATGCAATAGAAATTTATGAGGGCGAGATTAAAAGAGTTAATAGGCTAACTGGAGAGATAGAATTTAACGAAAATAAAGACGAGATAGATGGAGAGATAGTGGTTGGATATATAGCGTATTTTAAATTACTAAATGGATTTGAAAAAACTCTATATATGAGTAAAGAAGATATGGAAAAGTATGCTAAGAGATACAGCCAAACATATAAAAGCAATAAAGATTATGTTGTAAAATCAAGTCTTTGGACAACTGACTTTGATGCTATGGCAGTTAAAACAGTACTTAAAAGATTGTTATCTAAATACGGAATATTAAGTATAGAAATGCAAAAGGCACTTGAAACTGACCAAGCAGTCATAAAAGATGATAATTCAGTTGAGTATGTAGACAGACAAGTAGAAGAAGAAATAGAAGAAAATGCTAACAAAAAAACGATAGATATTTTGGCAGAAGAAGAAAAAGAAAAAGCTATTGAAATCAAAGAGTCTAAGTCTGAAGAAGTAAAACAACAGGAATTTGAAGCACCGCCATTTTAATGAAAATTAAAGTATTAGGGAGTAGTAGCAAAGGTAATTGTTACTTGCTCCAACTGGAAAACGAGACATTAATTTTAGAATGTGGAGTCAGTTACAAAGAGATACTAAAAGGCTTAGATTTTAATTTAGAAAGTGTTGTTGGGTGTTTGGCCACACATGAACATAAAGACCACTCAAAAGCGATTGTAGAGCTTACAAATAATGGAATAGATGTATATTCTAGCAAAGGAACATTAGAAGCTTTAGAAATAGAAAGTCATAGAACTAAAGTTATAGAAAATGAGAAGTTATTTAAGATAGGTAATTTTAATATAATGCCTTTCTCAACTAAACATGATGCAGTAGAGCCGCTTGGATTTTTAATAAATCATGGAGAAATTGGTAATCTACTTTTCATCACAGATA